>JANNRF010000215.1:0-13439 GCA_031401135.1 Deltaproteobacteria bacterium
GGGGGTGGGGGGGCCCCCCCCCCCCCCCCCCCCCACTTTCTATTGGGGAGAGTTCGTTGCTTTGTGCCTAAGGTCGTGTTCGTGGTGACTGGAACTCCTGGTGCGAATCCTCGCCTGATCGATCGCGTGCCTTTGGGCGCGTCGCTGTCGGATTCGGGGGCGATTCTCGATCGGTTCGTGCGCTGGGTCGCGGATACGGGGTTGACGCCTTATGAGCATCAGGAGCAGGCGCTGCTCGAGTTGGCGGCGGGGAAGCATGTGGTGCTGGCCACGCCCACCGGGTCGGGGAAGTCGCTCGTGGCGCTGGGGCTGCACTTCAAGGCGCTTTGTGAAGGGAAGCGCTCGTTCTATACGGCGCCGATCAAGGCGCTGGTGAACGAGAAGTTTTTCGCGCTGTGCGAGACGCTCGGGCACGAGAATGTGGGGATGCTGACGGGCGACGCGTCCATCAATTGGGCGGCGCCGGTGATCTGCTGCACGCAGGAAGTGCTCGCGAACATGGCGCTGCGCCAGGGCGAGCGGGTGGATGCGCCTTACGTCGTGATCGACGAGTTCCATTTCTATGGAGATCGCGACCGCGGCTGGGCGTGGCAGACGCCGCTGCTCACGCTCCGTAACAGCACGTTCTTGCTGATGTCGGCGACGCTCGGAAACACCGCCCCAATCGAGGAACGGCTCGAGGCGTTCACGGGGCGACCCGTCGCGCACGTCTGGAGCGACAAGCGGCCGGTGCCGCTCGATTACGACTATCGCGAGACGCAGCTGCACGAGACGGTCGAGGAGTTATTGGAGCAGCGCCGCGCGCCGATCTACGTCGTGAACTTCACGCAGCGCGAAGCGGTGGAGGTGGCGGCGGCGCTCACCAGCGCGAAGGTGGCGAGCCGCGAAATTCGCCAGCGCATCGCGGCGCAGATCGAGGATTTTCGCTTCGACACGCCCTTCGGCCGCGAGATGAAGCGCATCGTCTCGCACGGGATCGGGCTGCATCACGCGGGCCTGCTCCCGAAATATCGGCTGCTCGTGGAGCAGCTTTCCCAACAAGGCCTGCTGCGCGTGATCTCGGGGACCGACACGCTCGGCGTCGGCGTGAACATCCCGATTCGTACGGTGTTGTTCACGAAGCTCAGCAAGTACGACGGCGAGCGCGTGCGCATGCTCTCGGTGCGCGATTTCAAGCAGATCTCGGGGCGCGCGGGGCGGCGCGGCTTCGATACGCGCGGGAGCGTCGTGTGCCAGGCGCCCGAGTACTTGATCGTCGCCAAGCGCGCGCAGCGGCATGGGCGGAAGGAGAAATCACCGCCTCACAAACGCCGCCCGCCGCCGGGCTTCGTGGGCTGGTCGAAGGACACCTTCGAGCAACTCGTGAAGCGACAACCCGAAGCGCTGAACTCGGTGTTCCGCATTTCCCACGGCATGATGGTCTCGGTGCTGCAGCGCGCGCCCAGCGAGACTGGGCGGCGCGGCGGCTACGGCGCGCTCGCGGGCCTAATTGCTCGCTGCCACGAATCGCCCGCGCGCAAGCGCCGCCTGCTGCGCGAGGCCGCGGTGCTGTTCCGCGCGCTGCGCTACGCGGGCATCGTGCACATCGAGAACCACCTCGCCGCGGTCGATCCCGAACTCCAGCGCGATTTCTCGCTGCATCAAGCGCTCTCGCTCTATTTCGTCGACGCGGTGGCGGCACTGTTGCCGGACGCGGCGGATTTTCACCTGCAGGTCGTCGGCGTCGCGGAGGCGGTGCTCGAGAACCCGAACGCGATCCTCCAGGCGCAACTGAAGGTGGTGCGCAACGAGTTGTTGGAGAAGCTGAAGGCGGATCGCGTCCCGTTCGAGGAGCGCATCGCGAAGCTCGACGAAGTAACGCTGCCCGCGCCCGAGGCGGATTTCATCTACGCCACGTTCCGCGTGTTCGCGGCGAATCATCCGTGGGTGAGCGAAGCCAACGTTCATCCCAAATCGATCGCGCGCGAGATGGTCGAGCACTACGCGACGTTCGACGGCATCGTGCGCCGTTACGGGCTGCAACGCAGCGAGGGCTTGTTACTGCGTTACCTCTCGCAGGTGCACTCGACGCTCGAGCAATCGGTGCCCGACGCCGCCAAGACCGAGCCGCTCGAAGACGCAATCGCCTACCTGCGCGAGATCGTGCGGCGCACGGATTCGAGCCTGCTGACGGCCTGGGAGAACCGCACGAATGCGCCGGCCGCCGCCGCGGCGCGCGAAGCGGAGCGGCTGGCGCCGAAACGCAAGCGCGAGCGCGACCTCGCGAACGAGCCGAAGGCGCTGCGTGCGCGCGTGCGTGCGGAGCTGCGCGCGCTCGCGCAGGCGCTCGCCGAGGGTGATTACGACGCGGCGGCGCGCTCGATCCCGCAAGCGGAGAGCGACCCCTGGGACGCTGCGCGCTTCGCCGCGGAAATGCGTCCCTATCTAGAGGAGCACGGCGAGCTGCGCTTCGACGCAGCCGCGTACCGCGGGCATCACACCGCGCTGAGGCTCGCCGCGCCGCGCGTGTTCCGCGTGCAGCACACGCTGCTGAACGCGGAAGGGGAGGAGCAGGGTTTCATCGAGGGCGAGGTCGATCTGCAGGGCGCCCTCGATCCCGAGGGCCCGCTGGTGCGCGTCCTGGGAATCCGCGCCTAACTGATTTCGGGCTCTGCATCCGGCAAGCCGTCCTGCCGATGCAGTCCGTGTGCGGAACGAGCGCAGCCAGGTCCTGTTATTCGGCTTCGGCAAAGCTCACGACGAGCTCGCCGGCCGGATCGTCGTGCTCGGCTATCGCGCGGTCCGTGCGAACGACATCGAATCGGCGCTGGAACTCGTGAAGCGCCCTGGCCAGCCCATCCTCGTGCTGATGTTTCCGCCCGGCGCGCCCTTCACGCAGCGCGAAAAGGATCTCCGCTCGCTTGCCGAAGCCGGCGGCGCATTCGGTCTACGAATTATCGTCTCGGGCAATCGGCCGAGCGCGCCGGAGATCGCGGCACTGAAGCGCGAAGGCGTGCGCTTCGGCTTATGGAAGCCGTTCCACGATTCCGAGCTGCGCTTCGTGATCAACAATGCCCTCTACGACGAGACGCGCGGGCAGCTGCGGCCGAGCCCGCGCGTGCCCGCGAGCCTGGTCGTGCGAATGAGATCCGGCGCCGGCGAGAAGGCCGGGATGCTCTACAACCTGTCCATGACGGGCGCGTTCATCGAGACAGCGCGGCCTAACATGTCGGGCGGGCAGATCACGCTCACGATCGAGTTTCCCGACGGTGCGCTCGCGATTCCGGCCAGCGTCGTGTTCTCGAATGTGCCGGGGAACCTACAGCGGCCGAACCTGCCGCTCGGCATGGGCGCGAAATTCGTGAGCATCAGCCCGGAGCACGCGGAGCGGGTGGCGAAGTACGTCTCGGAGCGGGCGCGCGCCTACGAGCTGTAACGGGCGCGCAGGTGAGACTCGGTGCGCGACCCGCTCATTTGCGCGGCGCGGGCGCCCAGCGCCGCGGCGTGAGTTCGGGCCGCGGGTGCTCGGCGCTCGAGTCATTAGGGCGCCAGAACTCGCCGGCGGCTGTGCGCGCTTCGCGCGCTTTCGCTTCGGGCGCTGCGAGCTGGGAAGGTGCGCTCGCCCCCTCGGCGAGTTCGCTGACACCGGCTGCGCCGATCGCAACGCGTGCGCCCTGAAGGACACCGAGTGCGACGAGCACCAAGAAGGCGCTGCACCAAGCTGCGCGGCGCAGCACGCGCCGGCCGCGCTCGCCGAGCCGCATGCGCGCTGGCGGGAGCGGTAGGGGTGGGCTGCTCATCCCCAAGTCGAGTCCGCTCTGGGTTCCGAGGACGAGTTGCATGGCGCATCTCCTTCGCACGGCTTCGAGTCAGTACCTCGGCCAGACGCGCAAAAAACTTTCGCGAGCCGGCGATGGGCTGCGTAAGGCCGCGAAAACGCGAGGTTTTCTCAGTTCCGGGCTAGGCTGATCGGCGTGCTGCGCGGTTGGCTCCAGAGGCCCGAGATCTCCCCGTTCGCGCTCGCGAGCTACCAGCGCGAGCTGCGCGCCGAGGCCGCGCTGCCGGCTTGTTATGCGCTGCTCGAGGGCGGCTTCGTCGGCGTGCTGGCCGACAAGGTCTTTCAGCTCGGCCCGTTCGGCATCGCGCTGATCAGCGCGTCGCAGTTGTTCGGGCACCTGGCGAGCGCGGGCTGGGCGCGGCTCGGCGAGCGCGTGCACAAGGTGCCGCTGATCAATGCGTTGCAATTCGGCGTCGCGGCGTTGGCCGGCGCGATCGCCCTAATTCCTGCGACGACGGCGGGCGGGCGGCTGTTCCTGGCGGCGCTGATCGCGACGCACGTAGTGCGCGGCGGCATCACGACGCTGCGCAGCGTGATTTGGACGCAGAACTACGAGGCGGGCGTGCGCGCGCGCGTGACGGCGCGGCTCACGTTCCTCGGACAAAGTGTGCTCGCGCTGACCACCCTAGGCGCGGGCGCCTGGCTCGATCGCAGCGGGCTCTCGTTCGCAGAGCCCTATGCACTCGGCGCTCTGCTCGGCGCGCTCGGCAGCCTCGCGTTCGCAGGCATTACGATGCGCGGCGAGGAGACGCGCTCGGCGCCGCCCCTCGGCGCGTCGCGCGCCTCCTCACACGCGGAGGGACGCCGCGCGCGCAGCTCGGTGTTCGCGGTGCTGCGCGAGGACCCGCTCTACGCGCGCTACTTGCTCTGGCAGTCCATGCTTGGCGTCTCGAACATGATGATCGAGCCCGCGGTGGTCGTGCTCGTCTCGCGCGAGTTCGCCGCAGACACCGTCACCAGCGTCGCACTGATTACGGTCGTGCCGGTGAGCCTCGGTGTGCTCCTGCTGCCGCTCTGGGCTGCCTACGTGGACCGCGTGCACGTGGCGGAGTTCCGCGCGAAACACAGCTGGCTCTGGGCGATCTCTCAGGCGGTGACCGGCTTCGGCGCGTTGACCGGCTCGCTCGCGTGGGTCGCGTTCGGCAGGGTCATCCTCGGGTTCGCGCGCGGCGGCGGCACGCTGGCGTGGAACATCGGCCATAACGACTTCGCGAGACCCGAGCGCGCGGGCGCCTACATGGGCGTGCACGCGACGCTCACCGGCATCCGCGGTGCATTCGCGCCCTTCCTCGGCATGGCGCTCTACACGGGCGTCGCGGCGTACGCGATCCCAGGCACAGAGCTCTCGCTACCAGCGCTGCCCGCGATCGGCGGCTGGATGATGATGCTCGCCGCGCTGCTGAGTACGATCGCGACGCTCGGCTTCGCGGCGCTGCACCGGCGCATCGTCGCGGAGCGAGCGGCAAGGAGTTAGGCGTGATCGACGAGAGCAAGCCGCGCTTCGCGGCGCGCAGCGAGCCGCAGGCGAGCGAAGTAAACGCGCTAGCCAGCGGGCGCGAAGCGGCCGCCCAGCCGCGTTTCGCGGCGCGCAGCGAGCCGCAGGCGAGCGAAGTCGACGAAGCGGCCGCCCTCGCGGCGGTGGATCACGCACTCTCGACGACGCGCTCGGTGCGCCGCCGCATCGACTGGGCGCGTCCGATCGAGCCCGAAGTGATCGAGGCCGCGATCGACGTGGCCGTGCAGGCGCCCACCGGCGCGAACGCCGAGGCGTGGCGCTTCCTCGTAATTACCGAGCCCGAGCCAAAGCAAGCCGTCGCCGAGCTGTATCGCCGCGCGCTGGGCCGCTTTCGAGAGACGCGCAGCGAGGCCGCGCAAAAGCCCACCGTGAACGAGCTCGCCGAGCGTCTCCACGAGATGCCCGCACTGATTCTCGTGTGCAGCGAAGGCGTGCCCGACCCCGCGAGCCGAGCGATGCAGGTCGCGTTCTACGCCTCGGTGCTGCCGGCCGCGTGGTCCCTGATGGTCGCGCTGCGCGCACGCGGCCTCGGCGCCACGTGGACCACACTGCTAACCGCGCACGAAGCCGAGGCGGCGGCGGCGCTCGGCATTCCCGAAGGCGTCACACAGACCGTGCTGCTCCCCGTCGGCTACATGCGCGACGCCGTGCTCAAGCCAGCAGTGCGCAAGCCCGCGCGCGAAGTCACCTACTGGAATCGTTGGGGCGCGCGGCGTTAGCGTCGTTCGCTCTCGAGGAGCCGCGCGATGCCGATGCCCACAAACATCCCCATCATCGACACGATGCTCGGCGTGCCCGAAGAGAACCAGAAGGGCGTCTACGACTTCATGCGCCCGCTGTTCCGCGACGCGGAAACCATCCAGGGCTTCGATTTCCCGGTCCAGTACATGTTCAAAGACTTCCCGAAGGTGGACAAGCAAGAGGACTACATCACTTACACGCTGAAGCTGATGGACCAATACGGCATCGAGCGGGCGCTGACCGGCGTCTCGCTCGGGAGCCCGCAGGCCAATAACAATCTCGCCGTGAAGCGTCACCCGGATCGCTTTCTCGCCTCCTGCGGCAGCGACCCCAACAAGGGCATGGAGGGCGTGCGCGAGATCGTGCGGCTGCACGAGCAGTACGGCATCCGCGCGGTGTCGGCGTTTCCGTCGGGCCTGTTCCCGCAAGTCCCGATCGGCGACGCCAAGTGGTATCCGATCTTCTCGAAGTGCGTGGAGCTCGACATCGCGTTCTTCTGCTGCATCGGGGTGCCCGGCCCGCGCATTCCGATGGCGCCGCAAATCCTCGAGCAGGTCGACGAGATCTGCTGGTTCTTCCCCGAGCTGCGCTTCGTGTTCCGGCACGGCACCGAGCCGTGGCAAGCGCTCGCGGTGAAGCTGATGCTGAAGTGGCCGAACCTTTATTATTCGACCAGCGCGTTCGCACCGCAGCACTACCCGAAAGAGATCGTGCAGTTCGCGAACACGCGCGGCGCGGACAAGGTGATCTACGCCGGTTACTTCCCGGCCGGCCTCACGCTCGAGCGCATCTTCCGCGATCTGCCGAGCGTGCCGTTCCGCGATCACGTGTGGCCAAAGTTCCTGCGCGAGAACGCGGCGCGCGTGCTGAAGCTCTAGTACTCGGCGAGCTTCTCGAGCGCCGCGCGATGCTTGATCGTGATGCTGCCGTCGTGCATTTCGAGCACGCCATCCGCAGTCCAGACGCGCACCAGCTTGTTCACGCTCTCGCGCGTCGCGCCCACGAGGTCGCCGAGCTCGGCCTGGGAGAATCGTCCGGCGATGCGCACGCCGTTCTTGACGGGCTCCCCCCAGCGATCCGCGAAACTGAGCAGGCACTTCGCGAGCCGCGCGCTGACCGTCCGGAAGTTGTTGTCCTCGAACGTCTCGGAGAGCCTAATCATCCGCTCGGCGAGGCCGGCCAGCAGGCGAAGCGTGATTTCAGGAGAACGTCGCAACAGCGGCATGAAATCGCGCCGCGGAATCATCAACAACTCGCAGGCCTCGACCGCGGCCACGTTCGCCGTGCGTTTGCCGGCGGCGAAGGCGGCGATCTCGCCGATGATTTCGCCCGGGCCCATGTAACGGAAGACGCGGTCGTCGCCGTCTGGGCCGGTCACGAACGCCTTGAGCCGGCCGCTTGCGATCACGAACACGTCACCGCCGTCGTCACCCTTGTGGAAGAGCATCTCGCGGGCTTCGACATGGCGCTTGCGTGTAATCAGTTCGATTTCGGAGAGCTCCCGGTCGCTCAACCCCGAAAACAAGTCCAGCTTCGCCAGCAGCCCCTTACGGTCTTCCATCGCGTGGCCCCTGTGCTCCGTGCGGAACACAACGCGTATCGAGGCGCACGCTAGCTCCGTAGAAAGGCGGAGCGCAGCTGCAAGCTGAGTTGCGGGGAGGAGAACTCGTTACGGGTTCGCGGAGCGCCGCGTGCGCAGGCCGGTGCCGAAGGCCATCAGCTCGACGCCAGCGGTGCCCTTGCCGCCAGCGCCCATGTTCGCGAGCTCGACCGATTCGAGGCGCACACCGATTACGGCGTCGAAGCCCTGCGCGGCGGCAGCTTCCGTGAGGCGCAGGATCGCTTCTCGGCGCGCGCGCTCGAAGAGCGTCTCGTAGGAACGGACATTGCCGCCAAAGATCTGGCGAATGCCGGCTGCGAAGCGCTTCCAGTAGTCGATCGAGATCACGACCGAGCCCGTCACGAGGGCAGCGTCTTCGACGCGCCAGTCCGTCGGCACCCGCCGCGTCGTGACGACCGGGAGACGTCGCACGCGGCGTTCGCGCTTGGCCAGATCCCGAAAATGCAGGTGCTCGATCGTCTTCCCCGACACAAAGCCGAGGGCGAGCAGCAACGCCGTAACAAGCAGCTGCTCCATTCCGAGCTAGTCGACGCGCACGGCGGTGCCGTACGCGAAGATTTCCGCCGCGCCCTGCGCAACCGAGCTGGTCGCGTAGCGCACGTTCACGACCGCATTCGCGCCGAGGCCGCGCGCTTCTTCGACCATGCGCGAGGTCGCTTCGGTGCGCGCTTCGTTGAGCAGTTCGGTGTAGCCCTTGAGTTCGCCGCCCACGAGGTTCTTCAGGCCGGCGAGGAAGTCCTTGCCGAAGTGCTTGGCGCGCACGGTGCTGCCGCTGACGACGCCATAGAACTCGCGGATCTGCTTGCCCGGAACTTCTTCGGTGTTGGTCAGGATCACGGCGACGCCCCCGAGTGAAGCCCTCGGGATCGGCCGCGCGGTGAGAGCGCTTGAGGCGCCAGGTCAGCGGCGATCGGAGCGAGGCAGCTCGAGCTGCGTGGAGACGAGTTCGGCCGTCGCCGCGCCGTAGCGCGCAGCGATCCCATCAACGGCGACATCGAGCGCAGTCTCGCTTGGGGTCGCAGCGGGTAGCGGCTCGAAGCGATCCACGGGCTCGGAGCCCGTAAGCATGCGCAGCCCATGGCGCGTCACGACCGACGGCGTCGCCGCGATCGCGACCGGCTCGCTGAGCCAGGTTCGCGCGAGCGCGTCCGCCATCACGCCGAGTGCAAGCTCATCGACCCCTGGCGCCACGCGCAGCCCGACCCGCTCGTGCTTCCAGAACGCGAGCCAATTGAGCGCCGCGCGGAGAATCAAAGGCGGCCACGTGAACGCGCTCGAATCGTGCTGCGGCTCCCAATTCACCACCCCGAGGCTCGCTGCGACGTCGCGCGCGCGCGCTTCGCCGGCGAGACGCTCGATCAAAGCGAGGGACGCCGGGATTGACGCCGACACGCCCGCAGTCGAGAGAACCTTCCCTGAATCGACGTAGCGGCGATCGCGCACCCAGCGTGTGCCTGCGAAGTCGCGCTTCAGGCGGTCGATGGACGCCCAATGCGCGGTGGCAGTGTGGCCTTCGAGCAACCCCGCTTTCGCGAGCACGAAGGCGCCGTCGCAAATCGAGACCAACGTTGCGCCGCGCTTCGCCTGCTCCCGAAGCCAGGCCTGCAGCTCGGGATCGTCGTCGACCATCAAGGCGGGCACGATCACGAACTCCGCGCCCTCCGGATAGCGGGCGTCGAACGAGGCGAGAGACTCGGCGGCGTCGAACGCGAGTGCCGGATGAAGCTCGACGCGACCCGTTCGAAGCGCCACGGGCACGACGCTGCCGACGCGCGCCGCCGAGAGCACGCTGAACGGAACCAGGAAGTCCGTGGTCTCGGTGCCGGCGTTGTGCGCGACGATCGCGATCACCGGCGGCTCGGCGTTCGCCGCGAGAGGGAAGCGAAGCCAGGCCGTCGCGAGCCCGATTCCGACCCATGACACCACGCGCATGCGTTCTCCCTCCCTGATCGGGTCCGCGCCCGAGAAGGCTAGGCTCGGGAGCGATGTCCGAAATGACCAAGAAGCCGCAGATTCGGTCAACCCGGAATCGGGCGGTCGCGCTGCTGGTGTACGACGGGATGCAGATGCTCGACGTCGCCGGACCGGCGGACGTCTTCGCCGCCGCGAACCGGCGCCGCCCCGCGGATTCGCCGGGCTACCGCGTCGTGCTTGTGTCGCCGGATGGCGGCGTCGTGCGCGCAGCCTCGGGAATCGCGATCGCGGAGACGACTCCACTCTCCGCGCTGCGCGGCCCAATCGACACGCTCGTCGTGGCCGGCGGGAGCGAGGCCGGTCGTCACGACGTTGCGCACGACGGGCGAACGGCGCGCTGGCTGCGTCGGCGAGCCCGCAGCATCCGGCGCGTGTGCAGCGTTTGTACTGGCGCGTTCCTGCTCGCGGACGCGGGACTCCTCGCGGGCCGCCGGGTCGCTACGCATTGGGGCTCGTGCGCGGCGCTCGCGCAGGTTTGCCCGGAAGCGACCGTCGAGCCCGACGCCATCTTCGTGGCGGATCCGCCCATCTTCACCTCCGCCGGCGTGACGGCGGCGATCGACCTGTGCCTTGCACTGGTGGAGGCCGATCTCGGCCGTCGGGTCGCGCTCGCCGTCGCGCGGGATCTCGTGCTCTTCCTGCGGCGTCCCGGCGGACAGTCGCAGTTCAGCGCCGCACTCAGCGCGCAAGCGCAAGCGAGCGATCGGCTCTGCGACCTGATCACTTGGATCCAGCAGCATCCGGAATCCGATCTCCGCGTCGATCGGCTCGCGCGGCGAGTCGCGATGGGTCTGCGCAACTTCGCTCGCGTCTTTCGCCGCGAGACCGGAGTCCCGCCCGCGCGCTTCGTCGAGGCCGTGCGCATCGAGCGCGCGAAGCTCTACCTCGAAGACACCGACTGGGCGCTCGCCCAGGTCGCCCAGCGCTCGGGCCTCGGCAGCGAGGACTCACTTCTCAGGGGATTTCGACGCCGCCTCGGCGTTACGCCACGCGACTACCGTGCGCGGTTCTCGCGCGAAACGATCGCGGAGGCGCGCTGAACGGTCGGGCGTCGCTCAGCCGAGGTCCCCTGCGTCTGCGAACGCACGCCGGTCGCGGATCATGCCGCGCAGTTTGAGCAGGACGCGCGGGCGGTTCATGCCGATCGCGCCCGTGAGGCGGCCGCCTCGGCCGAACGAGATCGCGAAGCGGCGCTCGGCGAGCGAGCCGTCGACCACGCGCTGCTCGTCGCCGGGCGCGATCCGGCCCGCGATCTGGAGCTTGCAGTCGTACTGGTCCGACCACACGAACGGCACCGGGCTGAACGCTGCGCCGCCGCTCTCGCCCGCGAGCAGCGTCGCCGCGGCGTGATCCGCTTGTTCGGTGGCGTTGGTCCAGTGTTCGATGCGCATCACCTCGTCGAACAGCGCGTTCGGCCAGCGCGCCACGTCACCCACCGCCACCACGTTCGCTGCGCGCGAAGCAAAGCAGGCGGCGTCGCACACCACGCCATCCGCGAGCTCGAGCCCGGAGCTCGCGAGCCACGAGGTGTTAGGCGCGGAGCCGATGCCGACTAGCACCACGTCGGCTGCGATGCGCGCGCCGCTCGCGAGTTCGAGGCCCGCCACGCGTTCGCCGCCGAGAAAACGCGCAACACCCACGCCGCAGCGCAGCTCGACGCCGCGCTCGCGGTGGATCTCGCCGACGTACGCGCCGAGTTCGCGCCCGAGTCCGCGCTCGAGCGGTGCCGCCAGCGCCTCGATCACGCTCACCTCGAGCCCGCGCGCGCGGCACGTGGCGGCCACCTCCATCCCGATGAAGCCCGCTCCAATGATCGCGACGCGCGGGCCGCGCTCTAGTTCGCCGCGCAGCGCGAGCGCGTCGTCGAGCGTGCGCAGCACGTGAATACCCGCGAGCGGCGGCGTGTTCGGGATGCGGCGCGCGCCGGAACCCGTCGCGATCACGAGTCCGTCGTAGGCGACGCGTTCGCCGCTTGCGAGCACCACCTCGCGCGCCGCGAGATCGAGCGCCGCTGCGCGCGTGCCGAGCCGCCACTCGACGGCGAGCGTGTCGTCCGCTGGACGCATTAGGTCCGCGCGCGCCGCGTCCCACTTCCCGGCCAGCACTTCCTTCGAGAGCGGCGGCCGGTCGTAAGGCATTCGCGGCTCGTCGCCGATCGCAATCAGCTTCCCGTCGAAGCCGAGCCGCCGTAGCGCCTGCGCCGAGCGCAACCCGCCGAGCGAAGCGCCGACGATCACGATGGTTTTCAGCGACATGGGACTCGGCACGATAAGCAGGACGAGCGCGGGCGAGCAACGGACCGCGCGCTCGCCGATTTTCCCCGCCTTTCTCCGCTGCGCCAAGCGAACTGCGCGAACTCGCGCGACTCTCGCCTTCATGCCGCAACGTTTTCTCGACGCGACCCGCAGTGAATGGCACCTCGAACGCGACGGCGACGCGCTCGTGCTGCATCTCGCGCGCGCTGTGAGTGCACCGCTCACGGTGCGCGCGGGCGCTGAGACCGTCGCGATCGTGCGCGAAGGCAGGCACGCGCTGCTCGGCGCGTTCGATGCGCGCTTTCGGCACGTGCTCGCGCTCGAGGACGCCGAGGGGCACCGCGTCGAGATCGCGGAACGCAAACTCCCGCTCGAAGGGCCGCGCAACTTTCGCGATCTCGGCGGTTATCCGACGCACGACGGCCGGCGCGTGCGCTGGGGCCAGGTGTTCCGCGCCGATTCACTCGCAGAACTCACCGATGCCGACATCGCATACCTCGCGCGCATCGGCCTCGCGCGTGTGATCGACCTGCGCGGCGAAGGCGAGGCGAGCGCGCGCCCGAACCGACTCGCGGGACTCGCTGGTTTTGCCTACGTGCGGCTTCCGATCGGCGAGAGCGACCTCTCACCCGAAGCCTGGGCGCGACAATTCGAGTCTGGCGCGTTCGGCGAGATCGACGCGTCGTGGCTGGTGCGCGGCTATCAGCGCACGCTCGACGAACGCGCGCAGCGCGTGGGCGAAGTCCTGAAACAGCTCGCCACCGCGTCATCGCCCGCCGTATTCCACTGCACCGCGGGCAAGGACCGCACGGGCGTGATCTCGGCTCTGCTGTTGCTCATGTTAGGGGTGCCGCGCGAGATCGTGATCGGCGACTACAGCCTGACCGCGCTCTACACCGGAAACCGCATCCCCGCGGCAGACGAGTGGTTCGCCGAGCGCGGCATCGATCCCGAGCGCGCCGCGCACGTGCTCTCCTCGCGGCGCGAAGCAATGGAGGAGACGCTCGCGCATCTCGACGCCGTACACGGCGGCCCCGAGAAGTTCGTGCGAGAAAACGCGGAGCTGTCCGAACAAGAAATCATCTCGCTGCGCGAGTGGTTGCTGGAGTAGGCAAGGCAACCAAGGCTGACGCGCCGAGAGAACACCAGAACACCCTCGAAGACGAACGCTCCTCCAGAGCAGGTCTGCATAGGAAGCAAGCGAAGCGCGCAGCAGCGGCCGAGTCTTCGAGGCCGATGCGAAGTAAACAAGGAAAAAGTGAACCTCGGTGCGAGAGCGCGCCTAACAAGCAACGCGCCCGCACACCTCCGCGCTGCTAAGAGCGCGTGATCGACGCACCCAGCCGCTGCAAGCGCTCGTCAATCCTCTCATACCCCCGATCCACCTGATGCGCGTTCATGATCACGCTGCGGCCCTCGGCGCAGAGGGCCGCGGCGATCAGCGCCATGCCGGCCCGAATGTCGGGCGAGGTGATCGTTTCGCCATACAACCGCGAGGGGCCAGTAACAAGTGCG
>JANNRF010000216.1:0-5652 GCA_031401135.1 Deltaproteobacteria bacterium
GCGCTCACTCGTGCCGCAGCGCCTCGATCGGATCGAGTTGCGCGGCCTGTCGCGCGGGCCAGTAGCCGAACGCGATGCCGATCGCGGCGGAGAAGCCGAACGCCACGAGCACCACCGAGAGTTCCGGCACGAACGGCACGCCGAGGGCGTTCGCGCCGGCCGCCGCAGCGGCGAGCCCGAGCGTGATGCCCATCGCGCCGCCGAGCGAGGAGAGCACCACGGCCTCGACCAGGAACTGCGTGAGCACTTCGCTGCCGAGCGCGCCGATTGCGAGCCGGATGCCGATCTCGCGAGTTCGCTCCGTAACAGATACGAGCATGATGTTCATGATGCCGATGCCGCCGACGAGCAGGCTCACCGCGGCGACGCCACCCAATAAGCTGGTGAGTAGGCGCGTCGTGCTGGTGAACGCGGCGACGAGTTCTTTCATGTCGCGCACCGAGAAGTCGTCCTCGCCGTCCGCGCTGCGGCGGCGCTCGCGCATGAGCGCCTCGATGTCGCGCTGCACGCGCGGCGAGGAGACGCCGGGCTGCGCGGCGACGAAGATCAAGCCGACATCGAAGTTGCCGGCGAGGCGCCGGTGGAACCAACGCAGCGGCACGAGCACAAAATCGTCCTGATCGCTGCCAAACGCGGATTCGCCCTTCTCTTCGAGCACGCCGATTACGGCACACGAGAGCTGCCCGAGACGGAGGCGCTGGCCGAGTGGGCTCTGTGCGCCGAACAGGTCGTCGCGCACGGTGTCGCCTATTAGGCAGACGGCCTTGCCGGCGCGCTCCTCGGCGTCGCTGAAAACGCGGCCTTCCTCGACGCGCCAATTGCGCGCGATCAGGTAGTCCGCGGTGGTGCCGGTCGCGGACGTCGAGCGATTCCGGCTGCCCGCGATGGCTTGCAGCGGGCGCGAGGAGACCGGCGCGACCGCCAACACGCCCGCGATTTCGCTGCGCAGCGCGGTCGCGTCCTCGACGCTCAGCAGCGCCGCTTCGCCGCGCGCGCCGCCGCTGCCGTGGAACGACTGGCCCGGGCGCACCATCAACACGTTGGTGCCGAGCTTCTCGAGATCGGCGGCGACTTGCGCGGTGGCGCCGGCGCCGACGGTGACCATCGTAATCACTGCGGCGACGCCGATCACGATGCCGAGCACGGTGAGCGAGGAGCGCAGCACGTTGCGCCGGATCGCCTGCAGCGCGAGCCGCAACATGTTGGTGACCATTAGGCGGCCTCGGGTGCGTGCGCGGAGACGAGGCCGTCGAAGAAATAGAGCGTGCGCGAGGCCCAGCGCGCGACCGCCGAATCGTGCGTCACCACCACCACCGCGATGCCGCGCTCGCGGTTGAGGCGCGCGATCAGCTCCATGATTTCGCGGGCGCGCGCCGAGTCGAGGTTGCCGGTGGGCTCGTCGGCGAGCAGCAGCGGCGGCGTGGTGACGATCGCGCGCGCGATCGCGACGCGCTGTTGCTGTCCCCCTGATAACTGCGCGGGGGTGTGCTCCTCCCAGCCGTGGAGCCCTACCGACGCGAGCGCTTGCAGCGCCAGCGCGTGGCGCTCTTCGCGCGGGAGGCCGCGATACACGAGCGGCAGTTCGACGTTCTCGAGCGCGCTGGTTCGCCCCAATAAGTTGAAGCCTTGGAATACGAAGCCGATCGCGCGCCGGCGCAAGAGCGCGCGCTCGTCGCGAGAGAGGCTGCCGACGTCGACGCCCTCGAAGCGATACTGGCCCGCGCTCGGCGTATCGAGGCAGCCGAGCAAGTTCATGCAGGTTGATTTGCCCGAGCCGCTCGGACCCATTAGAGCCACGAACTCGCCAGCCTCGATCCGCACGTCGATGCCGCGCAGCGCGTGCACGGCGGTCTCGCCGCTGCCGTAGGTCTTCTCGACGCCTCTGAAGTGCGCGAGCGGCGCGGCCGCGCTGGTCACGGCTTCGCCAGCGCGAGTTCGACGACGAGCGCGTCCAGGAGCGTGAGCTTGCCCGCCACGATCTCGGTGCGATTCCCGTCCGTCGCGCCCACGGTCACTGGGACTTGCTCGAGTTCGCCGCCGACGAGCCGGAACACGCGCTGCTCCGCCTCGCGCAGTTCGTTCGCGCTGGGCTTCGGCCTTCGCGGCGGGCCCTGGAAGAAGCGCATCATGCTCGTGCGCTCGTCGCGCTTGCTGGTCGGCGGCGCGAAACGCAGCGCGGCGTTCGGCACGAGCAGCGCATCCGCGACGTGCTTCACCTGGATCTCGGCGGTGGCGGTCATGCCGGGCCGCAGCCGCCGCCCCGGGTTCTCGACGCGCAAGAGCGCGCCGTACGTAACAACTCCCTCGAGCGCGTCGGCGCCGAAGCGCACCTGCACGACCTCGGCGTCGAAGACGTGGCCCGGCCACGCGTCCACTGTGAACGTGGCGAGCTGTTTCTCCGCAACGGCGGAGACGTCCGCTTCGTCGACGCTCACGAGCAGCTCCATGTGCGTGAGATCTTCGGCGAGCGTGAACAAGATTGGCGCTTGCATCGCCGCTGCGACGGTTTGCCCGGGCTCGATCGCGCGCTTCAGCACGATGCCGTCGATGGGCGAGCGAATCGACGCTTTGCCGAGATCGGTGCGCTGCGCGTCGAGCGTTGCCTTGGCCTGCGCCGCCGCGGCGCTCGCGCTCGCGACATCCGCCAGCGCGCGCGCCGCGTTCGCGCGGCCGACATCGAGCTCCGCCGCCGAGGGCACCTTGCCGCCGCTCATCTCGTGCACGCGCTCGAGCCGCGCGAGCTTTGCCTCCGCCTCGCGCAGGCTCGCGCGCGCTTGATCGATGTTCGCGAGCGCTGCGGCGCGCGCGGCCTCGGATTGCAGCACTTGCGCATCGAGGCGCGTCGTATCGAGCCGCGCGATCTCTTGGTTCTTGCGCACGACATCGTTGAAGTCGACCGCGACCGTGCGGATCGTCCCTGATAACTCGCTGCCGATATCGACCTGATTGATCGGCTGAAGCGTGCCGGTGGCGGTGACTTTCACGGCGAGCGCGCCGCGCTGCGGCGAAGCGGTCTCGTACGCAACTTCCTCCTCGCCGCCGCAGGCGCGCACGAGCAGCAACAGCGCGAGCAGCGCGCCCGCCGCCGCGAGGCCGCGCGGGCTGCGCGCGAACGCGGCTGCGCGCACCGCAAAGTTCGGGGCGGCTTCGCTCACGGCGTTGCCTCGCTCTGCCAGCCGCCGCCGAGCGCCTTGTAGAGGCGCACGAGATTCCCGGCGAACGCGCCCTCGCTCACCGCAAGCTGATCCTGCGAGCTGAAGAGCGCGCGCTCGGCGGCGAGCACGGCCTCGAAATCGACGAGGCCCGATGCGTACTGATCGCGCGAGAGCTTCGCCGCGCGGCCGGCGGCCTCAGCCGCGGCAGCCAGCGCATCGCGCCTGTCTTCTTCTTGCGCGTAGGCCACCAGCGCATCCTCCACTTCTTCGAGCGCCAATAACAACGTCTGCTGAAACTCCGCAAGCGCGCCGTCGCGCACGGCCTCTTGCGCCTCGATCGTCGCGCGCACGCGCCCGAAGTCGAGCACAACCTGCGAGAGGTTACCGGCGGCCGAGCGGGTGTACGCGCCCGCGCTGAACAGATCTGCCGCGGTGAGCGATTCGAGGCCGAGCGAGCCGGTGAGTGTTAGGCGCGGAAACGCCTGCGCTTTCGCGACGCCGATGCGCGCGGTTTCGGCGGCGAGCGCGCGTTCGGCGCGCGCAATATCGGGGCGCCGCGCCAGCGCGGACGCGGGGACCCCGATCGCGATGCGCGCGGGCGGCACGGGCACCGGCGCGGGCGCCGCGAGCTGCGCATCGAGCGCGCCCGGCGGCTCGCCCACGAGCACCGCGAGCCGCGCCTGCGATGCCGCGATGCTGCGCCGCAGCTGCGGCAGCGCCGCGCGCGTGCTCTCGAGGTTGGCGCGCGCCTGCTCGACATCGAGCTCGGTCGTGAGCCCCGCTTCGCTGCGCCAGCGCGTGAGTTCGAGCGTCTCGCCCTGGGCGCGCACGTTCTCGTCCGCGAGCGCGAGCCGCC
Source organism: Deltaproteobacteria bacterium (assembly GCA_031401135.1). Classification (GTDB taxonomy): domain Bacteria; phylum Myxococcota_A; class UBA9160; order UBA9160; family UBA6930; genus VGRF01. The sequence continues at coordinate 4,012 of JANNRF010000216.1, forward strand.
GCTGCGTCGCGCGCAAGTCGACGTACGCCTCGGCGAGTTCGCCCGCGACGCTGACGCGCACCCCGTGCAGGTTCGCCTCGCTCGCAGCGAGATCGGCGCGCGCGGCCTCGACGCCGCGGCGCAGCCCGCCAAACAAATCGATCTCCCAGCTGGCGTCGAAGCCGACGTCGAAGCTTTCGCGTGTCTCGGGCTGCGCGCTCTCGGCGCTGCTGCGCGCCGCGCCGCCGCGCGCGCTGCTCGTGGGGAGCAGCCCCGCGCGGGCGCTCTTCCTGCGCGCACGCGCCTCGCGCAGGCGCGCCGCGGCCACCGCGAGATCGCGATTCGCGAGCGCGGCACGCTGTTCGAGCTCGACGAGCAGCGGATCCCCGAGCGCCTCCCACCAGCGCGCGAGTTCGTCCTCGGGCGCGGCGGCGGCAAGGCCGCTCTCGAGGGGCGCGCGCCAGCTGCCGGGCTCGAGGCGCTCGGGCGGGGCGAAATCGGGGCCCAGCAGGCAGCCCGACGCCAGCAGCGCGACACCAAGCGACCCCGCCGCGGCTCGGTTTCTCGCGGCACGTCCAAGGTTGAAGCACTGCACGCGCGCGAGAGTTGCACAAGCGCAGCGCTGGAATAGGGACGTTCCACGACGAACGCGTCGAAACACCCCGGGACGTTCCACGACGAAACTGAGTCGTTGCGCCGGGCGAGGTGCCAGCCCGAAGCCGAATCGGTCAGCGAACCCAGTGGGTTCGAAGCGTTCGTCGTGGAACGTCCCGGGGTAGTTCGACGCGTTCGTGAAAGAACGTCCCCGGCGTTTTGTGAACTTCGTGAACGAGCGTCCCGGCGCTGTTGCCGCGCGGCGAGGCACTCTGCGATCTTCGCGCGCCATGAGCACTTCCCTCTCCCGCCAGCGCCGCTGGGCTAGCCCGCAGCCGGGCGACACGCTGGCGAGCGTGGCTGCCCGCGAGCTCTCGCAGCTGACGCCCGGCGACGCGCTGAAGCAGATCTCGAGCTGGAACCTGCATCTCATCATTCGCCCGTTGCCGGGGCTCGCGCCGGGTTCGCTGCTCGGCAGCGACGTCGTCTACCTCGAGCCGCCGCTCGCCTCGCGCGCTTGAGCGAAGCCGCTCCGCTCATCACCGAGGCGCTGCTGGCCGCGGGGCACGATGGCCGTGCGGAGCTCGTGCTCGTGGTTGCCTACGCGGGCGGCGGGAGCGCGCGCATCCGGCTCGACGAGGAGGCCGCGGAGCCTGTGCTCGCGGCTGCCGGCGTCGCGCGCATCGAAGATCTCGTCGGCCGGCCCTGGGATATCTTGGCCGCCGTTTTGAGCCCCGACACCAGTCGGTGACGCCCAGCGCGCGTCGCGGCTCGCCTCGCACCCAACAACTCGCTCCCGGAGAACGCAGATGCTCGACCTCGTGATTGTGAACGGACTGATCGTCGATGGCTCGGGGCTGCCCGGCTACAAGGGCGACGTCGCAATTGCGGACGGCAAGATCGCCGCGCTCGGCAACGTGGGCGCAGCCAGCGCCCGCACGATCGACGCGCGCGGCCGCGTGATCGCGCCCGGCTTCATCGACCCGCACACGCACTTCGACGCGCAGCTCTCCTGGGATCCGCACGCGCAACCGAGCGTCGAGCACGGTGTTACGGCGATCGTGCCGG
>JANNRF010000217.1:0-15500 GCA_031401135.1 Deltaproteobacteria bacterium
CACGCGACCACGACGAGCGAGGAAGCTCGCTCCTGCAAGCCCGACCCGGGCATTTATCAGGTGGCGCTCGCGAAGGCGCCGGGGATTGCGGCGCGCGAGGTGCTGTTCGTGGGCGACTCGCCGCAGCACGATTTCGCCGGCGCGAAGCCGCTCGGCATGCGCACCGCGTGGATCGCGGAGCGGCAGCAGGAATTGCCCGAAGCGCTGCGCCCGGATCATGTGATTACGGAGATTTCGCAGCTGCTGGAGCTGATCGCGGCGTGAGTTCGCGGCGGCAGCGCGGTGGCTTCGCGCTCGGCGTGCGCTTGTGCGCAGCGTTGCTGCTGTTCGCTGCACTCGCCGCGCACGCGGCCGAGAAGACGCTGCGCGTCGCCGTAACAGGCGACTATCCGCCGCTATGCGAGCGCAGCGCGAAAGGCGATTACGTGGGCCTCGATCCCGACATCGCGCGCGCGTTCGCGGCGCAGCGCGGCTACGCGATCGCGTGGGTGCCGGTGACCTGGCCCGAACTCGGCGCGGCGCTAGCGGCGGGCGGCTTCGATGTCGCGATGACGGGCGTGACCGTGCGCGTCGATCGCTCGGTCGCGGGCCGCTTCAGCGTGCCGGTCGTCGAGTCCGGCGCGGTCGTGCTCGTGCGCGACGCGGCGCTCGCGAGTGAAGAGTCGCTCTCCGCGCCCGGCCGCGCGCTTACGGTGAACGCGGGCGGGCACCTCGAACGCGTCGCACGCGCGCGCTTTCCAGGCGCGGCGATCAGCGCCCTCCCTGACAACTCGGCGGTGCGGAGCGCGTTCGCCTCGGGCGCCGCGCGCGCGGTGCTGACCGACACGCTCGAAGCGCCGAGTTGGCGCGCGCTCGCGCCGGAGGCCGCGCTTGTTGGGCCGCTCACGCGCGACGTGAAGGCCTACTGGCTGCCCGCAGATCGCGCGGTGCTCGCAGCCGAGCTCGATGCATGGCTGCTCGAACGCGAAGCCGACGGCACGCTCGCACGGCTGCGCATGCAGTGGCTCGGCGCGGAGGCCGCAGGGCGGCGCAGCGCGACGCCGGCGCTCGCGCTCGTGGCAGTACTCGCGGAGCGCCTCGCACTCTCGCCCGCGGTGGCGGAGGCGAAGCGCGCGAGCGGTGCGCCGGTATTCGTGCCGCTGCGCGAGGCGCAGGTGCTCGCTGCCGCGGTCGCCGCGGCGGAGCAAGCCGGGCGCCGCGAAGGGCGTGCGGTCCCTGATAAGCCTGCGCTCGCGAAGTTCTTCGGCGTGCTGCTCGAGACGAGCCGCGCGATTCAGAGCGCAGTACTCGCTGCGCCTCCCGCGGAGAACGCACCAACCTTCAGCCTCGACGCAGATCTCCGGCCCGCACTCACGCGCCAGACGGAACGCATCGCCGCGCTGCTCCCCCTGCTGCCGATTCGCCTCTCCGAGAGCGCGCTCGAAGCAGAACTCGCGGCCCGCGCTGCGGAGCTACAGGGATTTGACGCGAGCACGCGCCGCGCGCTCGCAGCGGCGATCGCGGAGGTCGCGAGCGCTCCGCGTCACTCCCAGCGGTAGTGGCCCGTGATGCGGTACGCGAACAACACGTCTTCGATCTGCGCGCCCGCACCGACGTTATGGATCAGCAGCGGGCGCTGCGCGTCTTCAGTCCGGCCGCCGGCAACGATGCCAATGTGCGGGAGTTCGCCGGGCAGCATGTACGCAACGACGTCCCCGACCCAATAATCAGCCGGGTCTCGAGTGATCGGCCGCGCTAGGCCGCGGCGCTCGAACAGCTTCTGCAAGTTCAGCACGCGTCGATGATCGATGTTCGAATCGGGCCGGCGCAGCCCCCAGTTCTGCGGATAGCGCGCGAAGTCTGCGCTCATGTCCTCGTGGACGAGGCGCTGTAGATCGACGCCTTGCTTGCGGAAGGCGCGAATCAGAACGTCGCTGCACACGCCGCGTTCGATCGGCACGTCGCCGCCCGGGTACGCGATCCGCACGTACGCCGGGTCGTAGTGAAGCGTCACCGAGACTTGTGCGCGCGCCGCCTCGGCGAGCCGCCAGCCGAAACTGCGCGCCTGCCATGCGCCGCTCGGCGCGGACCCAACAACTGCCGCGGCGAGCGCTGCGAGCGCGAAGCCGCGCAGCAGCCCGGCGCTCCGGCGCGCGAAGCTCACGCCGCGCCCTCTTCCGCGGCCTTTGCGGCGACGTGCCGCTCGAAGCGAACGCGGTGCACGCGTCTGCGCGCGACGTCGAGCACCGTCGCGCGGAACGGCCCCACGTCGACTTTGTCGCCGGCGCGCGGCAACCGCCCGAGCCGCGCCGTGACGTGGCCACCGATCGAATCCGCGTCTTCGTTTTCTTCCTCATCGAGTTCAATCTCGAGGCGGTCGCACAGGTCGGGCAACGCCATGCGGCCGCTCACTTCCCAAACGCCCGGCCGCGTCTCGACGAAATCCGGCACGTGCACGTCGAACTCGTCGCCGAGCGGGCCGACGATTTCTTCGAGCGCGTCCTCGCGAAACGCGAGGCCGATCACGGTGCCGTGTTCGTCGAGCACTGCGGCGAGATGGCTGCGCTTGGCCTGGAGTTCTTGCAAGAAATCCGAGAGCGACATCGTGCTCGCGACGAACAGCGGCTCGTGCGCGATCCCCAACAAGTCGGGCGCGGGGTTGCCGCTGAGCAGCTGCTCGAGCACATCCTTGCCGTGCACGAAGCCGACGATCGCGTCGAGGCCGCGGCCGCACAGCGGGAGCCGGCTGTGCCCGCACTCGCGCAGCACGCGCAGGTTTTCCTCGAGCGACTGCTCGGTGGAGAGCGCGTCCACATCGACGCGCGGCACCACGATGTGGCGCACCTCGAGCTCGGTGATGCGGAAGACGTTCTCGGTGATCTCGTACTCGCGCTCGCTGATCTCGCCGGAGCGCGCCGAGAGCGAGAGCACGCTGCGGATCTCCTCGGCGGTGGGAATCGATTCGTGTTTGTGCGCGCTGAGGCCAAAGGCGCGCAGCAAGCGGTTCGAGAGGAAGTCGATCAGCAGAATCAACGGCCAGAGCACGGCCGTGAAGAAACGCAGCGCGCCCGAAGTGCGCAGCGCCGTTTCTTCGGCGCGCCGCAGCGCCCATAGCTTCGGCGCCTGCTCGCCGAGGATCATGTGCAGCATGATGATTACGGTGAACGCGAGCCCGAACGCGGTGATCGCGACCCAGCCGCCGGGCGCCGCGGCCATCGGCACGCCGAGCGCGGCCATCGGCACGCCGAGCGCGGCCGCGAGTGCGAGCAGCAAGCGCGCCACCGCGGGCTCGCCGAGCGCGCCGAGCGCGAGGCTCGCCACCGTAATGCCCAGCTGGCAGCCCGAGAGGTAGCGGTCGAGGTGCTTCAAGATGTGCTGCACGCGCAGAGCGGGCGCGCCGCCCTCCTCCGCGAGCTGTTCGATGCGCGTGCTGCGCATCTTCACGAGCGCGAACTCGGCGGCCACGAAGAAGCCGTTCAGCCCGACGAAGAGCAGCGTCGCGATCAAGCGCCAGGCGACCCCGAAGAAATCGAGCGGCGCGGCTGCTTCAGGCATGTACCTAATCCCACCAGCCGCGGCTGCGGAACCAGAGAATGAAGCCGAGCGCGACGCCGCCCATGGCGAGCAGCACGGCGGGGTAGCCGAGCTTCACGCGCAGCTCCGGCATGTAGTCGAAGTTCATGCCGTAGATGCCGACCACGAACGTGAGCGGGATGAAGATGCTCGAGACGAGCGTCAGCACCTTCATCACTTCGTTGGTGCGCTGGCTGACTTGCGCGAGGTAGATCTCGGTCGCAAGGCCGGCAAGCTCGCGCGTCGAATCGGCGAGCTCGACGATCTGACGGATGTGCTGCTCGGCAGCTCTCAGGTAGACGCGCACCGGCGCGGTCACGAACTCCGAGGGCTCGCGCGCGAGTTCACCAAGCGCCTCGCGCTGCGGCCAGCCGACGCGCCGGATCACCGCGAGCGAGCGGCGTGCGCCCTGAATGCGCGCGAGGGCATCAGGCGTCGCGCGCTCCGTGACTTCGGCTTCGAGGTCTTCCAGCTGCTCCGCCAACTCCGAGACCACCGGGAAGTAGCGATCGACGATCGCGTCGATCAGCGCGTAGGCGAGGTAGTCCGTACCGAGCTTGCGAATCTCGCCGACGCCGTCGCGGATCTGCTTGCGCACCGGGTCGAACAGGCCGCGGGGGTGGTCCTGCACCGTAATCAGCCAGCCGCGGCCAAGAATCAGGCAGACCTGTGGCGTCTCGAGCTGGCCGCTCTCGCCGAGAACAGGCACGCGGCAGATGACGACATGCTCGTGGGCGTGCACCTCGGATTTCGCGCGCTGCGGAACGTTGGTCGCGTCCTCGAGCACGAGCGGATGCAGCCCAAACAGCTCGGCGATCTTCCAGAGCTTGGCTTCGTCCTTGAGGCCTTGAACTTCGACCCAGACGTTTGTCTGCGGCTTGAGATAGGGCCGTAGCTGCTCCGGATCCTGCACGTCGCGTTCGCGCAGGAGATCCTGCGCGTACTCGAAAACGTGGATGCGCGTGTCCGACGCATCCGCCGGAATCGCGAGCGTGCCGGGCATCGATCCGATCGGCGGCTTGTTGTGCTTGGCGGGCTTCATGGCCGCGGTTTTCGCCGCGCGCGGCAGAGCGCGCCGAGCGCTTATTGGAGCCGCCGCAGCGCGTGCGCGAGCGCGACCTTGCGCAGATCCGACGACACTTCTTCAACTCTCGGCTTGGCAGGCGCGCGCTTCGCCTTCGCCGCAGGCTTCGCACTCTTCCTCGGAGCCAGCTTCGCGGGCTTCGCAGCCTTCGCGCTCGACTTCTTCGCCTTGCTCTTCGCTGCCATGAATCATTCCTCTCGACGTTTTGAACGGGCGCGCACCATAGCGCCCTCAGCCCGTCGGCTTCGCATGATTTCATTCGCCGCGCGAGTTCGGTTCAAACGAAACGCGCGAGTGCGCGCGCCAGTAGGCCGGCGGCGATTGGAAGCGCGAGCGAGACGCTCCAGCGGAACAACGCGAAGCGAGTGCCGAGGATCGGCGCCTCCCAGGCGACGAGGCGATGCACCGCGAGTAGCGCCCAAGCGGTGAGGTACGCGACGACTGCGCCCGTGCCGGCGCCGGAAACGCGCATGGCCGCGGCGATCGGCAGCGAAACGAAGGGGCCGGCGGGCGTGAGTGCGCCCGCGAGCGTGGCGATTCCGATCGCGCGCAAGCCCGCCTGGTCGCCGAGCTGGCTCTGGATCCACTCGCGCGGAATCAGCACCGTCGCGAGGCCCGCGGCGAAGAACGAGACCGCAATCAGCGCGCCGAACTGTGCGAGCGAGCGGACGCCCTCGCGGAGGCCACGCAGCGCGAGTTCTTGTCCGCCCTGCCACCACGCGAGCGCGGCGAGCGCGGCCACGAGCGCGAGCATGATGTGCAGCTGCGAGTCGCTCAGCACGGAGTTTCTCCCAGCTTTCGCGGGCGGCGGCGGCATTGCGCGTTAGCCGTTACGCGCAGATTCGATTGCAATCGCTCTCGCGGTCAATCCCATCGAGGCCACTGTTCGATCTCCGCTCGGCTTCGCCTCGCTGCGCGCGGCGAAACGCCGCTTGCTAATAGAACGTGCAGCGCGTGCGATGGCGCGGCTGGGCCTTGATCGCGGCGCTCTGGCCGCGCGACCAGAGCAGCAAGTCGAGCTTGTGCGGCGCGATCGCGTAGCCGCGCCGCGCACACGCGCCCGACATCAACTCGACCGCATGGAGCGCCACGGCGCGAATCTCCACCTCGTCCTCGCTGCCGCTCGGGAGCACTTCTTCGCGCTCGATTTTCGCGAGCAGCATGTGGTCGTAGGAGAGCACGCCGAGCATGCGCAGCGTGTGCGGCACCAGGTTGTCGGCAAAGATCGTGAGCGCGCCGAGATCGTCGAACTTGCCGAGACCGCGGCCGCGCAGCGAAACCGCGAGATCGGCCACCGTGATCTGCGCGCGCTTCAGGAACGGCACGCGGAAGCCCTGATAAGTGGCGACGTCCTGGTACAGCGGCATGCGCGCGAGCAGGCGCACCAGCCGCTCGGCGTGGCCGCGCGCTTCCTTCACGGGGCCCGCGAACGCGCCGCCGTATCCGGTGATTAGGTACCGGCCGAGTTCGTTCCAGGCCGCGGCGTACAAGCCCATCAGCTCGCCGGCCTCGCCGCTCTCGTCTTGCCCGAACAGCGCAGCGCATTCGGCGCGCGTGATGCGCTCGAGCTGCTTCGCGCTGAAGGGGCCTTCGCGCTGGAAGCGTTTGCGCAGCGCGGTCGCGACCGTGCGATAGCCCGAGAGCTCGCCGCTCTTCTTGAGATGGGGAAACCAGCCCGAGCCGAAGTTGACCGCGTTCAGCGTGAGCGCGAACGCGACCGTCGTGTCCTCTTCCGGAAACGCGAGATGCGCGGGATCGAGCGAGGGCGGCGTCGGGCGCGTTCCTGCGAGGAACGCCGCGAAGCCCTCCAGCCCCTCGCCGTCGATGCGCACCATGCGCGAGCGCCGCGCGACTTCCGCACAGGCTTCGCGGATGTACGCGAACAGCGGATCGTCGGGCAGCACCTCTGCACTCATTATGGCGCCGGCGCGATCACGCGCAGCGCGCGCGGCAGCAACTCGGCGCGCAGCGGCGAAGTGCCGAGCGGCTCGCCATCGCACTCGAAGCGGTGCGGCTCGCCGAGCGGTTCGATCTCGACGACGCGCCCGCACAGCTCGCGCACGCCCGGCGCGGCGAGATGCTTGCCCGCATACAGCGAAGGCAAACGCGCGAGCAGTTCGGGCTTGCTCATGCCAGGAATGATCACCGCGTGAAACAGCCCGTCGGCGAGAACTGCGTTCGGTGCGACGTGCATGCCGCCGCCGAAGTAGCGCCCGTTCGAGGCCGTAGCCAGCACGAGCGGGCCTTCGTGCACGAGCGCGCCGTCGACGCGCACGCGCGCGGCGTGCGGCTGATAGCGCGCGAGCCCGCGCAGCGTGCCCAATAAGAAGGAGCCGGTGGCGCCGAGGGATTTCGTCGCGCGCGTCACCAGCAGCGCGACCGCGCCTGCGAGGCCCGCGCTGGTTTCGTTCACGAAGTAGGTCTGCGCGCGCTGGCCGGAGTCGTCCGTGTAATCGAGCCGGCCCGCGTCGATCTCGCGCGTGTGGCCCGCGCGAATGATCGCGAGTGCGCCGCCGAGCGAACGCGGGATGCCGAGCGTCCGCAATAAGTCGCCGCCCGTGCCGAGCGGCAAGAAGCCGAGCGTCACGCCCTCGTTGCGACCCGCGCCGAGCAGGCCGGTCGCGATCTCGCTCGCGGTGCCGTCGCCCCCGCCCACGAGCAGGCGCTGATAGCCCGCGGTCGCCGCTTCGCGCGCGATGCGCACCGCGTCGCGCGGCGCCTTCGTCCACGCGATGTCGTAGGCGCCGAGCGCTTCGCGCAGCATCGGCTCACTCGCCGCGAAGCCGCGCTCGGTTGCGCCAGCGCGGCTCGCGGGGTTTACGACCAGGAGCGTGCGGGACAAGGCACCTCCGCGGCGCCCATTCGCCGTCGTGGCCGTGAAGGAATGCAAGCGCCTCGGCGTTCACGCGACAGCAAGGCCACTGTTCGATCTCCGCTCGGCTCCGACTCCGCCTCACTGCGCGCGGCGAAACGCCGCTTGCTCACTTCCCCTTGCGGAGAATGTTCAGCGCCGAGCCGGCTTTGTACCACGCAATTTGCTCGGTCGAGAACGTGTGCTTGGCGTCGAACGAATCCGTGCTGCCGTCCGCGTGCTGCACCGTCACGCGCAACGCCTTGCCCGGCGCGAACGCAGCGAGCCCGCTGATCGAGATGCGATCGCGTTCCTGGATTTTCTCGTAATCAGCCGGGTTCGCGAACGTGAGCGGCAACAGGCCCTGCTTCTTGAGATTCGTCTCGTGGATGCGCGCGAAGCTCCGCACCAGCACGGCGCCGGCGCCGAGGTGGCGCGGCTCCATCGCGGCGTGTTCGCGGCTCGAGCCCTCACCATAATTCTCATCGCCGATCGCGATCCACTTGAGGCCGCGCGCTTTGTAGTCGCGCCCGACTTTGGGGTACGCCGCGATCTCGCCGGTGAACACGTTCACGCCTTCGCCGGTTTTGCCGTTGAAGGCGTTGATCGCGCCAACGAAAAGGTTGTCGCTAATGCGATCGAGGTGGCCGCGGAAGCGCAGCCACGGGCCGGCGGCCGAGATGTGGTCCGTCGTGCACTTGCCCTTGGCCTTCATGAGGACGGGCATGTCGACGAGATCCTTGCCGTCCCACGGCGCGAACGGTTCGAGCAGTGCGAGCCGCTCGGAGTTCGGCGCCACCGCGACCGCCACGCCGCTGCGCGTTGCGGGCGGCGCCTCGTAGCCCTCGAAGCTTGTTACGAAACCGCGCGCCGGAATCTCCGGTGCGGGCGCGGGCGGCTTCAGCTTGAAGCGTGAGCCGTCGGCGGCGGTGAGTTCGTCCTTCTGCGGATCGAAGGCGAGCGTGCCGGCGAGCGCATAAGCGATCACGGTCTCGGGACTGGCAATGAACGCGAGCGTGCTCGGGTTCGCGTCATTCCGGGCCGGGAAGTTGCGGTTGAACGAGGTCAAGATCGAGTTCGCCTCGCCCTTGCCGACGTCGTCGCGCTTCCACTGGCCGATGCACGGGCCGCAGGCGTTCGCGAGCACCAGCGCGCCGATCGCTTCGAGCTCCGTCATCTGGCCGTCGCGCTTGATCGTCTGGTGGATCTGCTCCGAGCCGGGCGAGACCCACAGCGTGCACTTCGCTTTGACGCCGCGAGCAGAAGCCTGACGCGCAATGTCGGCGGCGCGTGACAGGTCTTCGTAGGACGAGTTCGTGCAGCTACCGATTAGGGCCGCCGAGAGCTTTGCCGGGTAGCCGTGCTGCGCGACATCGGCGGCCATCTGCGAGATGGCGCGCGCGAGGTCGGGCGTGTGCGGCCCGACGATGTGCGGCTCGAGCCGCGAGAGATCGATCTCGACGACCTCGTCGTAGAACTTCTCAGGGTTGCGCTCCACCTCGGGGTCCGAGCGCAACAACTCCGCGTGGCGCGTCGCGAGATCCGCGAGCTCCTCGCGGCCGGTCGACTTCAGGTAGATCGCCATGCGCTCGTCGTACGGGAAGATCGAAGTCGTGGCACCGAGCTCGGCGCCCATGTTCGTGATCGTGCCCTTACCCGTGCACGAGAGCGACGCGGTGCCCGGGCCGAAGTACTCGACCACGCGGTTCGTGCCGCCCTTCACGGTCAGGATCTCGCACACCTTCAGGATCACGTCCTTGGGCGCCGCCCAGCCGTCGAGCTTGCCGGTGAGGCGCACCCCAACAAGTCGCGGATACAGGACCTCCCACGGGAAGCCGGCCATTACGTCCACCGCGTCGGCGCCGCCGACGCCGCACGCGAACATGCCGAGCCCGCCCGCGTTAGGGGTGTGCGAATCGGTGCCGATCATCATGCCGCCGGGATACGCGTACTTCTCGAGGACGACCTGATGGATGATGCCCGCGCCCGGGCCCCAGAAGCCGATGCCGTAACGCGCCGAGGCCGTGCGCAAGAAATCGAACACCTCGCGGTTCGTGACGTTCGAGGTGGCCATGTCCTTGGCCGCGCCCTGATAAGCCAGGATCAGGTGATCGCAGTGCACCGTGCTGGGCACCGCCGTCTCTTCGCGGCCCGAGGAGATGAACTGCAGGATCGCCATCTGCGCCGTCGCGTCCTGCATCGCGACGCGGTCGGGATTCAGCTCGAGGTACGACTTGCCCGCGTCGAGCGCCTGCTTATCAGGGTGCGCGAGGTGCCCGAGCAGGATCTTCTCGGCGTACGTGAGCGGCCGGCCGACGCGCTTGCGCACGATCGCGAGGTTGCGCTCCACGGTCTCGTAAGTGCGGCGAACCAGATCCGGCGTCGTCTCGATGGCGGGCATTGCGTTCTCTCCTCGCGAAATCAGTCGCAACCTAGCAGGGGCTTCGGGCTGCTTCGGGCGTGAATTGAGGCGGAAATCAACGTTCACCGAGGCATCAATGCGCTTCGCTTCCGAGCGATGCATTTTGAAACGCACGCGGGGTAGAGTCGCCGCATGACACCGCGCGATCTCTTCGTCGAAGGCGCTCACGGCAACAAAATCCACGTGCTCGAGTGGAGCAGCGAGGGCGTGCCGCTCGTACTCGTGCACGGCTTCGGCAACGAAGCGCACATCTGGGACGATTTCGCGCCGCTGGTCGCCGCGCACTACCGCGTGATCGCGATCGATCAGCGCGGCCACGGCGATTCCGCCCACGATCCCGAACTCCGGTACGACTACGAGTTCCTGGTCGCCGATCTCGAGGCTGTAACAGCTGCGCTCGGCATCGAGCGCTTCGTGTTGGTGGGCCACTCGCTCGGCGGGCGCGCAGCGATGTTCTTCGCGGGCAAACACCCCGAGCGCATGGCGGGCCTCGTGATCGTCGACAGCGCGCCCGAGTTCGACGTGCGCGGCACGACGCGAATCCGCCAGGAAGCGGAGACGCGCGGCGACGGCTCGCTGGGCTCGGTCGCCGAGTACGCGCGCGTGCTCGCACATAACTTCCCGGCTGGGCGGCCGGATGCGCTCGCGCGCATGGCGAGGCACGAACTGAAACCGCGCGCGGATGGACGCTTCGAGCGCAAGCTCGATCCGAAATTCCACGCGGGCCGACCGCAGAGCGATGCCGAAGCGTTCGCGCGCGAGCGCGAGATCGCGAAGGGGCTCTGGGAAGCGCTCGCGAAGATTCCCTGCCCGACGCTCGTGGTGCGCGGCGCCGCGAGCGACGTGATGTCGCCGGACGTCGCGGACAAAATGGTCGACGACGTGCTGCCGAAAGGCACGCTCGCGGTAGTGCCGCAGGCCGCGCACTCCGTAATGACCGACAACCCCGATGGATTCAACAAGGCGGTCTGCGCGTTCGTGCTGGGGGAGTGACGGGGCTCACGAGCGAGGCGAGAGAATGCCTCGCGTGCGTGCTGCGTCTGACGCGCACTCGGGAATCACCCCGCTAAGGTCCGCCGCCATGAAACGCCCGCTGCTCCTGCTGCTCGCTCTCGTTGCGCTCGCGACTTCTCAGGGCCACGCAAATCCCGGCGCGCAGGCAAAGCCGTCGCTCGATTCCGCAAAGGCGCCGATCGCGGCGTTCTACGCCGCGCTCGATGCCTCGATGAAGGCCGACGACACGCTCAGCTTCGAAGCGCGCCGCGCGCAGCTCGCACCCGTAGTCGGCAAGGCGTTCGACTTGCCGCTGATGGCGGCGAAAGTGCTCGGCCGTCACTGGCGCACGCTTCCGCTTGTGGAGCAGAAGCGCTGGATCGCGGCGTTCTCAGGCCTCACCGTGAAGACTTACACCGAGCAGTTCGATGAGAACAGCGGCCTCGTGTTCGAGCTAGGCGTCGTGCAAGCCGCTCCCGGTGGCACCGCGCTGGTGCGCACGAAGCTGAAGCGCGCGAACGATGCGCCGGTCGCGATCGATTATCGGCTGCATCCCGACGGCGCGAGCTGGCGCATCATGGACATCTTCCTGAACGGCACCGTCAGCGAGCTCGCGCTGCGCCGCTCCGAGTATTCCTCGGTGCTCGAGCGCGACGGCTTCGAGAAGCTCGTGACCACGCTGCAGAACCGCAGCCTCGTGCCGGCGAGCGCGAAGCGCGGCCGCTAGCTACCGCGTTGACGAAGCGAAGCTTCGCCTCGCTGCGCGCGGCGCGGCGCCGCTTGCAGTCAGCGCGGCCCGGCGTCGCCTTCGCTCTTCCGCCCGAAGCCGCAGCGCCCGGCGTTGCGCAGATCTTCGATGCGCGCGTCGCGATCCATTATGTACGCGCTGCGCAGCGCGGCGTAGAAATCCACCGAGGTATCGCGCAGCGCGTCGAGCCGCTCGCCCTGGATGTCGTAAGTGGAGAGCCCGTTGCCGCCGGTGACCGCCAGGCGCGGGAAGCCGCCGAGCAACCAGACCTCGGGGCTGAGTGCGGTGTCGACGACTTCGCCGAAGGCGTCGCGCGCGGTCGATGGGCCGAGCACGGGCAACATGAAAAACGAGCCGCTGCGCACGCCGTAACGGCCGAGCGTCTCGCCGAAATCCGTGTCGTGGCGCTCGATGCCCATCTCGGCTGCGACGTCGAACATGCCGGCGAGCCCCGCTGTCGTGTTGAGCGCGAAGCGCCCGAGCGTGCGGCCGGCGCGGCACGGGTCGAGTTGCAGCACGTCGTTCACGAACACCCCCGGGCCGTCGAGGTTCTCGAAGCCCCGGTGGATCATCTCGCGCACGAACTTGGGCGTGACCGCCTGATAACCGCGCGTGATCGGCTGCATCACCCAGCGGATGAAACCTTCATTGAAATTGAACACGCGGCGGTTCCAGCGCGGGGTGTGGTCGCGCTCGGCGGCGTCCGGGCCGAACTCTTCCTCGTCGAGCCAGCTGTCGTCGATCGACGCGATCTCGTCGTCGCTCGCGGGCTCTTCGATCACGGGCAGCTCGGCGCTCGGCGGTTCGGTTGCCTCCACCTCTTCGGTTTGCGCGATCTCGAGCCCCACTCCGGTTCCACCGCCCGCGACTTCTTCTATTCGCTGGGCCGCCCGCGCAGGCGTGGGCAGCGCGAGCGCAGCTGCGCATAACACCACGGCGCTCGCGAGCCGCACGCTCACCGCGATTGCTCGAGCGCGAGCCGGCCCGCGAGATCCGCGACGAATTGCCGCGCGGTGCGGCCCGAGCGCGAGCTGCGATCCAGCGCCCAGCGCAGCGCCTCGCCACGCAGCGCGTCATCGAGCGAAACGCCCGCCTTGCGCGCGAGATGCGCGACGATTCTCAGGTACGTGTCCTGATCGAAGCCGAAGAACCCGAGCACGAGCCCAAAGCGATCCGAGAGCGCGAGCTTTTCGTCGATCGCTTCGCCGAGCCGCAGCTCGCCGTCTTCGTCGACGCGCACCTGCTGGTTCTCCGAGCGCTTCTCGGGCAACAAGTGCCGGCGATTACTGGTGGCGATGATGCGCACGTTCTCGGGCGGCGCTTCGAGGCTGCCTTCGAGGGCGGCCTTCAACTCGCGGTAGCCGCTCTCGCCTTCGTCGAAGGAGAGATCGTCGCAAAAGAGCAGGAAGCGATACGGCGCGCCACGCAGCGCGGCGAGCACATCAGGGAGATGGAGCAGATCCGACTTGTGCACCTCGACGATGCGCAGCCCGCGCGCCGCGAAACGCCCGAGCAGCCCCCGCACCGCGGAGGATTTGCCGGTGCCGCGCTCGCCGTACAACAAGACGTGGTTCGAGGGCAGCCCCGCGACGAACTGCTCGGTGTTACGGACCAGCTTCGCGAGCGCGCGCTCGACGCCGAGCAAGTCTGCGAGATCGTGCAGCGCGGGATTGGCGATCGCGACGAGCTTGCCTGCGCGCCCGCCCCGCGCGCTCTCCCAGCGAAACGCGAGCTGGCGCGCGAACGCCTCCGCGGGCGGCGCTGTCGCGATGCGAGCAGCGAGCCACGTCTCTGCGAGCGCGAGCACGCGCGCGAGGCGCTGCGAAACGTCGGCCGTGGAATCGTCGGCGGGCACGGGAGCGCATTCTAGTTGGGCCGCGCGGCGACTCCAGTAAATTGCGCGACGCAGTGCAAGTCGCCGACACACGCAGGAGTCGCGTTTGAGCCACAGCCCTGTGAGCAACTCCGCCGTCGGCTTGTGCGCTCTGTGCGCCCACGCGAGCGTCCAGGAGAGCGTGCGCGGCAGCACCTTCTGGCGCTGCGCGCGCGCCGACGACGACGCGCGCTTTCGCAAATACCCGCCGCTGCCCGTGCGTGAGTGCGCGGGGCACGAACTGGGCGAGCCCCAAGCCGCGCGAGAGCGGTAGCTTCCGCGCCTCGTCTCGCCGCTCTGCTCGCATCACTCGGAGGTTCCGCCATGCGCCGCTGGTTCATCCTCTCCGCGATCGGCCGCGATCGCCCCGGGCTCGTCTCCGAGCTCGCGCGGCTCGTGCTCGAAGCCGACGCGAACCTCGAGGATTCGCGCATGACGATCCTCGGCACCGACTTCGCGGTGATCCTGCTCTGCTCCTCGAGTGCAGCTGTTACTGCGGACCGGCTCACAGTCGGCGCAAAGCGGCTCGAGCGCGAGCACGGCCTCACGATCTTGTTACGCCACCTCGAAGACGGCCCGCGCCCCGCCGTGCCCGCGCCCGGCACGCGCCTCTACCGCATCGAGGCCGCGGGCGAAGACCGTGCTGGCATCGTCGCCGCGATCTGCGGCGTGCTCGCCGAGCGCGGCGTGAACATCGTCGACCTCGCGACTCGCTCGCAGCCCGGCCCCGGCGGCGCGCCCCAGTACGAACTGACGCTGAAGGCCGAAGTGCCTGATAACGCCGACGTGCGCGCGCTGCGCGAAGCGCTCGACAAGGAAGCGGATCGGCTCGTGCTCGATGTCGCGGTGATGCCCGTCTAGTTCCACTCCGCTCGGCTTCGCCTCGCTGCGCGCGGCCTCCGCGCTGGGCGCTCGGGCCGCTTGCTAGAGCGACTCACTGCGAGAACTTCGCGTGGGGCGGAGGCACTCGGAGCGCGTCGCGCGTAGCCAGTTCTCCGATGCAACGCGCGTCGCGCCGCGGCTCGCGCCCGTCACTTCACCAAGTGCTCGATCGCGCCCCAGTTGTTTGGGAACGGGCGGCCCACGACGCGATGGAAGACTTCGATGAAGCGGTACGTCAGGCCCCACACGATGTGGCGGTCGGGGTGCCCGACGACGATGCCGGGGAACGCCATGCCGCCGGTGCCGTGGAACGCCTTGTGGATGTGGCGCTCCGGCGCGGAGAGCTCGGCGACCGGCACCCAGAGCGCTTCGGCGACTTCGGCTTCCTGATACACGAGCGGGGTCTCTCCGTGGTGCCGGAACACGAACGCGGAGATGATCAGGCCGGTCGTGGCGCCGCCGCGGCGGCCTGTTAGGTCGTCGAGCCGGCCGAGCGGCTCGGCGTCGTGGAGCACGAGCCCGACTTCTTCGTGGGTCTCGCGGCGCGCGGCTTGCTCGACGCTCTCGCCCTCGTCGACGCGCCCGCCCGGGAACGCCATGTGCCCGCTCCACGGGTCGTTCTCCTTGCGCGAGCGCTCGATGAAGAGCACCTCGGGGCCGCGCTCACGTTCGCGCAGCACCACGGCGACTGCGGCGCGCGCTGTGCCGTCTAACAGCAGCGGCGTGTGGCTCTCGAACGCGCGCTGGATCTCTCGTATCGCCGGCATGATGCGCACGATAGCCGCGCGCGCGCGGCTCCGAACCCGACTCGTTACGGGGTAGCCCCTCGTGCGCAGGCGAGTTCCGCCCACACGATGCGCTCCTCGCCTGCGCGCGTTTGCGCCAGCGCGAACGCGTCACCGTCCGGCGCGAGCGCGAGGCCTGCTGGCGCGCCCCACGCGGCGAGCTCGGCGCCGAGGGCGATTTCGCTGGGCGCGGCGTCTGTGTCACCGAGCCACACGCGCGTCGCGCCTTCAGCAGCGTGCTCGGCCCGTGCGAGCAGCGAGCCGTCCGCGGAGAACGAGATGCTCGCGTCGAATGCGCTCGCCGCGGGCA
>JANNRF010000218.1:0-4212 GCA_031401135.1 Deltaproteobacteria bacterium
CACATGATCGCCGCCGTGCGCAGCGGCATAGCGTCCGGCGAACTGCGCGCCGAGCTCGATGCGGAGCGCGCCGCCGATTTGTTACGGCTCGTCTCGATCGCGCTGACGGATCACCTGCTCTTCCCGCAGTGGATCGACGCCGCGGACGATCGCTTCGTCGCCACCTGCCTCGACGTGCTGCGGCGCGGGCTGCGCGCGCAGGAACCGCGATGAGCGCGCTGCGTTCGCTGCGGCCGGTGGCGCTGCTCGCGCTGATCTTCGTAATTGCTGCATGTGGCGCATGCAGCGGAGACGACGCGAGCAAGTCCGCAGCGCCCGATGTCGCAGCAGCCGGCGCCACGAGGAGCGCAGCGGCGCGCATCGAGACCGCCTCCGTAACAAGCGAGATGCTCTCCGCGACGATCGCGGCATCCGGCACGATCGAGGCGAAGCGGCTCACCGAGATCGGCGCCGATGTGCCGGGCACGCTGGCCTCGGTGCTCGTCGATGTCGGCCAGAGCGTGCGCGCAGGCGCCCCGCTCTTCCGCATCGACCCGGGCCCGTACGAGATGGCGCTCGCCGAAGCGCGCGCCGGGCTCGTGCTCGCGCGCGCCGAGCACGCGAACGCGGCGGCGGAAGCGGCGCGCATGGCGAAGCTGGTCGAGCAGAACGCGGCCTCGGTGCAGCGCGCCGACCAGCTGCGCACGCAGGCGGAAGTCGCGAGCGCGCGCGTGCTGCAAGGCGAAGCGCGGCTCGCGCGCGCCGAGCGCGATCTCGCTCGCACCACGGTTCGCGCGCCCTACGCGGGCAGCGTGGTCGAGCGCCGCGCGCACGAGGGCGCGCTCGCGGGCAGCGCCGCCGTGCTCGTGCTGCAAGAGTCCGGCGCGCTCGAGGCGATCCTCGATGTGCCCGAGACGACGCCGATCGCGGTGCGCGCCGGCGACGCGGTGCGCCTCTTTGCGGAGGGCCTCGCTGAGCCGCTCGCGAGCACGGTCGCGCGCGTCTCGGAGCGCATCGACCCGAGCACGCGCACCTACGAAGTGCGCTGCGTTGTTACGGACGCCAGCGGCGCGGTGAAGGCCGGCTCGTACGTGCGCGCCGAGATCAGCGCCGCGCGCGCCACCCCGCAGCCCGTGGCGCCGCGCAGTGCAGTGGTCGCGCGCGACGGGCGCAGCTTCGTACTGCGCGTCGAAGACGGCGTCGCGCGCGAAGTGCCGGTGCGCGTCGGCATCGTGGCCGGCGAGCGCGTCGAGCTGCTCGCGGGCGTAATGCCCGGCGACATCGTCGTGCACGGCGAGGCCGCGCAGCGGCTCAGCGATGGCGCGCCAGTCGGCGAGACGACGCACACGGAACCTGCCGCCACCGCGCAGAACCGAGCCGCGCCGTGAGAATCGCCGACATCTCCAATAACCGGCCCACGCTATGAGAATCGCCGACATCTCCATCAACCGGCCCGTGTTCGCGGCGATGCTGAACCTCGGCCTGGTCGTGCTCGGATTGATCTCGCTCGGCCGCCTCGAGCTGAAGCTCGAGCCCGACATCGATTTTCCGTTCGCGACGGTTGTTACGGAGCTGCGCGGCGCATCGCCCGAGACCGTCGAGCGCGAAGTCACCGAGCTGATCGAGGAGCAGGTCAACGCGATCGAGGGCGTGAAGGAGATCAGCTCCACCTCCGAGCAAGGCCTCTCGCAGATCCACGTCGAGTTCCGGCTCGGCTACGACATCGATACGAAAGTGCAAGAACTTCGCGACAAGGTCGCGCTGGCGCGGCCGGAACTCCCGATCGACATCGAAGACCCGATCGTCCAGAAGTTCGACCTGACCGCGATCGAGTTCATGACGATCGTGTTGGGCGGCCCGGTCGGGCAGCGCGAGCTCACGGACTTTTCCGAGCACGAAGTCAAGGACCGGCTCGAGCGCATTCCCGGCGTTGGCGGCGTGCGGCTCAAGGGCGGGCGCGAGCGCGAGGTGCGCATCTGGCTCGATCCGCTGCGCCTCGCCGGCTACGGGCTCGCGATCGAGGACGTCGCCGACACGCTGCGGCGCGAGAACGCCGAGCTCGCGAGCGGGCGCATCGAGGGGGCGGCCAAGGAGTGGTCCGTAACAACCCAGGGCAAGGCGCGCAGCATCGCCGAGTTCGGCGCGCTGATCGTCGCCGAGCGCGACGGCAGGCCGATCCAGCTGCGCGATGTCGCCGTGGTCGAAGACGGCATGGCCGAGGAGCGCAGCGTCGCGCGCGTGAACGGCGAGCCGGGCGTCTCGATCGACATCCAGCAGCAGAGCGGCTCGGATCTGGTGCGGGCCGCGCGCCTGATTCGCGAGGAGATCGCGAAGATCCAGCCACTCGCGCCGCCGGGCGTCGAGATCTCGGTGCTGCGCGATTACGCGCGCATCATCGAAGACCAGATCTCGTCCGTGCTGTTCGACATGTTGCTCGCGGCGGCGCTCGTGGTCGCCGTCGTGCTGGTCTTCATGCGCAACTGGCGCTCGACCCTGATTGCCGCTCTCGCGATCCCAGCCAGCGTGATCGCCAGCTTCAGCGTGCTCTACGCCGCGGGCCTCTCCCTCAACAACATGACGCTGATGGCGCTCTCGCTCGCCGTCGGTCTCGTGATCGACGACGCGATCGTCGTGCTCGAGAGCATCTTTCGCCGCGTCGAGCGCGGCGAAGATTCCAAGACGGCCGCGCTCACCGGCACGCGCGAAGTCTCGCTCGCGGTGATCTCGACGACGCTCGCCGTGTGCGGCGTGTTCGTGCCGATTCGCTTCATGACCAGCACGATGGGCCGCTACTTCTTCGAGTTCGGCGTCACGGTGACGGTCGCGGTGCTGATGTCCGCGCTGGTGGCGCTGACGCTCACGCCCATGCTCGCGAGCAAAGTGTTACGGCAGACGCCGAAGGAGAGCGCCTTCTTCCGCTTCTGCGAGCGCATGCTCGAGGCGCTCGAGCACGGCTATGCGCGCATCCTCACTTGGTCGCTGCGCCACAAGCTCGCAACGGTCGTGCTCGCGCTCGTAACAGTCGCTTCGGGCTGCGGCGTCTTCAGCACGCTGCCGACCAACTACTTTACGCAGGACGATCTCTCCGAAGTGTTCGTCTCGGCGAAAGGCGCGATCGGCACGCCGCTCTCGGTCACTAACCGAACGCTGCGCGCGATGGAGGCCGCGGTCGCGGACCACCCGGACGTGGTGACGGTGTTCGCCGCCGCCGGGAACGAGGTTCAACACGAGCCGCACAAGGCGCGTCTCAACCTGTTATTGAAGCCGAAGGCGGAGCGCGAGCGAGAGATCGAGGTGACGTTCGAGGAGATCCGCGAGCGCGTTACGAAAGTTCTGGCGCCCGGCACGGAGATCTTCGTCGGCCACCCGACCTACGCGAGTTCGAGCGGCGAGGGCTACAACGACATCGCCTACAGCGTCGAGGGCCCGAACCTCGATCAGATCGCGCGTTATGCCGGCCAGATCCGCGCGAAGATGGAAGCGGACCCGGACTTCATGGACGTGCGCTGGTCGCACGAAACGGGCCGCCCGCAAATCACGCTCGACGTCGATCGCGGTCGCGCTGCGGAAGTCGGTGTCTCGTCCGTCGCGCTCGGTCGAACTCTCAGGACTCTTCTCGCGGGCGAGAAAGTCGGCTCGTTCGAAGACCGCGGCGAGCGCTACGACGTGCGCGTGCAGGTGCTCCCTGAGTACCGAGACGATCCGAGCAAGCTCGATCTGATCCGCGTGCGCTCGCTGCGCGGCGAACTCGTGCCGATCACGAGCGCCGTCGCGGTGCGCAACGAGAGCGGCGCGGTCGAGGTGAAGCGCCACAACCGCGCGCGCACGATCCGCCTGTACGCGAGCAAATCGCCTAACACTTCGCTCGACGGCGCAATGGCGAAAATGGAACAGTTCGGGCGCGAGGTCGGCGTCGCGCCGCCCTACGCCCTCGACGCAGGCGGCGCCGCGGAAGCCCAGGCCGAGTCGACGGCGGATCTCGGCTTCGCGCTCGGCCTCGCGATGCTCTCGATCTACATGATCCTCGCGTCCCTTTTCAACTCGCTGACGCACCCGCTCACGATCATGATCTCCGCGCCGCTCTCGTTCGTGGGCGGCTTCTTCGCGCTCAAAGTCTCCGGCATGTCCTTCGACATCATGGGCGCGATGGGCTTGCTCGTCCTGATGGGCCTCGTCATGAAGAACGGAATCCTGCTCGTCGACTACACCAACCAGCTGCGCGAGCAGGGCCTG
>JANNRF010000219.1:0-1806 GCA_031401135.1 Deltaproteobacteria bacterium
CAAGAGCGATCTCGAAGCCCTGACACGCAGCGCGCTCGCGGCGGCGGATCTCGCGATTCTGCCCGTCGCCGATCAGGCCTCGTTCGAAGAAGCCGGCAAGGCGTTCGCGCTGCTCAGTGAGCACGGCGGCCGGCGCGAGCGCGGACGCGTGCTGCTGACGCTCGTAGATCGCCGCACCAAACTCGATGCCCAGGGCCGCGACCTCTACGAGCGGCTGGTCGGCGCAGTCGATGCGGAGGGCTGGCCGCGCTTTGCAGCGCACCTCTCCCGTAGCCCGCGCGTCGAGGCGCTGAACTCGGGCAGTGCGCGGCCGCGCGCGATTTTGCACGAGGGCAAGGGCACCGCGGTGCACCGGCAGCTGCGCGAGTTGGCGGAGGAAGTGACGAAGTTGTTGGGGCTCGGTGCGACGCCGGAACAAGCTGCGGGCGCCGCGCCCACCGCAGAACCTGCGCGGCAAGCGGCCGGCACCGCGTACACCGGCGCCCGGCGCGAGCCGCGCCCCGCGTCCGCGCCGCCTCGCGATTTCGTCGCCGATCTGCGCAGCGCGCTCTTCCGCGGCCTGCGAGGTCGTTAGGTGGAAGTGCCCGGCGCTGGCCCGCTCGCGGGTATTCTGGTCGTCGATCTCACGCGCATCCTCTCCGGCCCGTACTGCACGATGATGCTGTGCGATCTCGGCGCGCGAGTCATCAAGGTCGAGCGGCCCGGCAGCGGCGACGACGCGCGCGACATCGGACCCTTTACGCCGGCTGGCTCGGCCTACTTCGCGTCCGTCAATCGCGGCAAGGAATCCATCGACCTCGATCTGAAGCAGCCCGAAGACCGCCGCGTGTTCGAAGCGCTGCTCGAGCGCGCCGACGTGCTGGTCGAAAATTTTCGGCCGGGCACGATGCAGAAGCTCGGCTACGGCTGGGCGGAGGCGCACGCGCGCTGGCCGCGGCTCGTGTACGTGAGTGTGTCCGGCTTCGGCGATAGCGGCCCGCTCCGCGAGCGCCCGGCCTACGACATGGTCGTGCAGGCCATGGGCGGCGTAATGAGCATTACGGGCCAGGCGGGCGGCAAGCCGACACGCGTCGGCACCTCGATCGGAGACATCGCTGCCGGCATGTTCGCGGCAACGGGCACGATCGCGGCTCTTCACCAACGCAATAACACCGGGCTTGGCGCTCGCGTCGACGTCTCGATGCTCGACAGCCAAGTGGCGCTGCTCGAAAACGCGATCGCGCGCTACGTGACGAGCGGCGAAGTGCCCGGCCCGATCGGCTCGCGACACCCGTCGATCACGCCCTTCGGCGCCTTCGAGACCAAGCGCGGGCAGCTCGTGATCGCAGCCGGCAACGACGGCCTGTTCCGCAAGCTGTGCGGTGTGTTAGGGAGGCCCGCGCTCGCCGCCGACGCGCGCTTCGCCACGAATGCCGAGCGCTGTGCGAACGAGACGGCGCTGAAGGCCGCGCTCGAAAGCGCGCTCGCGAGCGATGATGTCGAGACCTGGCTCGCGCGCCTCGAGGCTGCGGAGTTGCCGTGCGCCCCGGTGCAGAACGTCGCGGAGGTGCTGGCGCATCCGCAGGTGCGCGCGCGCAACATGGCGCTGCCGATCGACGCGCCGGAGTACGCGGGGGTGTTAGTGGCGGGGAACCCGCTGAAGATTTCCACGCAGCAGGACGCAGCCACAGCGAAGGCGCCGCCGAAGTTGGGCGAGCACCGGGAAGCGATCTTGGCGGGTACGCGCAAAGCCTGAACCGGCGCCCACATGCGGCTGGCCGTGTGCATGCGGCGCCGGCAGGGCGAGAGGTCCGCGATTCATCTGGG
>JANNRF010000220.1:0-48421 GCA_031401135.1 Deltaproteobacteria bacterium
GCGGCGGCTACAACCTCGGCTCGGGCATCGGCCGCAGCAACCGCGAAGTGATTACGGGCGTCGCGCGCGTGATCGGGCGCGCGGTGCCGCACGAAGAAGCGCCGCGCCGGCCAGGCGACCCGCCCACGCTCGTCGCCGACATCTCGCGCTTCAAGCGCGATTTCGGC
The DNA here is from genome assembly GCA_031401135.1 of Deltaproteobacteria bacterium. GTDB lineage: Bacteria > Myxococcota_A > UBA9160 > UBA9160 > UBA6930 > VGRF01. The sequence continues at coordinate 168 of JANNRF010000220.1, forward strand.
TGGCAGCCGCGCTACTCGGATCTCGACACGATCGTGCGCACGGCGTGGGATTGGTTGCGGAGTTGGAAGAATCTCGATCTCTAGGTGCGCTCAGTCGGTGTCTTCGGGGTCACCTGCCGTCCAACCACCTAGCGAGTAGGCGGAGATCCCCTCGACGGACAGCTCGGGAATTGGCTTCGGATCGAGTGCGATGAACCATGACTCGCGATCCAGATCTGCGTGTGAGCGGGGCAGCGGGGCGACGAGCCACAGCCGCCGGAACTCACCTGGCGTCGGAGATTCCCGGACAACGCGCCGCTTCACGAGGTGCCGGAGAGCGATCGAAGGCTCTTCCTTCCACAGGTACTCATGCCAGTCGACGGGATGCTGCGCGATGCTTGGGACGAACTGGTGAATCTTCGAGTAGAGCACGATGTCGCCATCCTTGTAGTGACGCTGGATGTGCTCGGTGATCCGCTGGCCCCGGCGATCTGCGCGCTTCTCGGCGGCGGCGGCCCTCTCTAACGGCGCGAGCGTCAATGCGATGACGACGGCGGCGAAAGTCAACTCGACCGCGGGTCTTCGCCCGAATCGCTCGGAGCTCCGGGTCACACCGACGGCGACGAGCATCGCCACGGGTGCCAGCACGATCAGGAAATGCCGATCCAGGTAAGCTGGCGACGCGACCTGAGAGAGACAGAACACGACGAGCGGCAAAGCGAGCATACCGAGCAGCGCGACTGCGTTTCCGCGCGTCTCATTGCGAAGAACACTCGCGATCCCGACGAGCCCGAATACTCCGACCGTCAGAACGCTCCATTTCGAGTCGAGACTCAGGAACTTCGCGGTGGCCCAGAGCGAGTGCAGATCAGGCGTCCGCACCCAATCGTAGTTGTGCACGAACAACACTTGCTTCACGAGAGCCGCAAGCGGGAGCGCTGAGGCGCAGACGAGCGCCGCCGTCGCGAGAAGAAACGCGTAGCTGCGTTTCTCGATCCAGACCGCGAGCGACAGCATGCCGACGAAGTACCACGCGAAGTACTCGGTGTTCACTGCGACCCAGGAGCTGACGACCCAGCCCAACAGCGCAGCGCGTCCGCCGTGCTTCTGCCAGCGCAGCCAGAATCCGAGCGCGAGACACGTCCCGAGAAAGACGAGCGCGTAGCCGCGAACCTCGCGCGAGTAGTGGATATGTGCCGGATGGACGGCGACGAAGAACAAGACGAGCGCGCCAGCGACTCGGCCCGCGTGTGCCCGCGCGGCGAACCCCGCCCCGGCAACGCCAGCGACGCCCCACAGAACGCTCAGTGCTTTCGCCGTCAACAGGTCCGTTCCGAGGGCGAGCCGCCATGCCCGAAGTGTGAGCAGGTACAGCGGAGGATGAGGATCCCAGGCGTTCAAGCGGATGATGTCGAGCGCAGCTAGCTCGGACTGAAGGAGCGAGTAGCCCTCGTCCTGCCAGAGCCCGCCTGCGGCGAGGCTCGTCGCGCGCAGCCCGAACGCCCCAACCAAGATGAGGCACCAAAGCAGCCGCTCCATGGCAGGAGACACGCCCTGCATCGACGACATCAACGCTCCCCTTTCGCTGCACCGGGAACGCGCTCGTGAAAGGCCTTCACCTCAAAGCGCTGGCGTATCGCGGCGAGGGTTTCTGCCAAAACCTTCAGCTTGGCTGCCAAGGGCCACCGCATCCCGGGATGTCGCCCCATGCGCGGATCCACAGCGTCTTCCGCCAGGCCGAGTGCGTCGACCGCATGCAGCGGGTAGGAAAGTGGGTGCCCCTCGCTTGCCAAGCCATCGAGCAATCGCGCAAAGCGTGTCGCGCTGAGGCCGTAGCGAAGTGTGTGGTAGACCGGGAAGCGCACACCGCGCGTGACGCTCACGGGAAACTCCAGCAGCCCACGAGAGCCGACGCGATAGGGTCGGCGCTCTGCGAACCATTGCCGCAGACCCAGCGCGGTGCGCCGCCTTCCGCGACTGCGCAGCCAGATCAGTGCAGCTGCGGCACCCAGCAGCGGCGACGGAAATGATGACGCGTCGTACCTGTATCCCGCGGCCGCGAGTTCCTCAGCCAACCCCGGCGGCTGGTGCCAGCCCGGCGAGCGAAAACCCACGACCGGCGCCCCCGCCGCCGCTTCCAGGCGCAGCTTCGATTCGCGCAGCTCCTTCGCGACTTCCTCGGCGCTACAGCGTCGCCAACCCTCGGGGTGAGTAACGGTGTGGCTCGCAACCTCGTGACCGGCGCGCGCGATCTCCGCGAGCAGCGGAGCTTGAGATTCCGCGTCGCGCGCAACCCAGAAGAAAGTCGCGCGCACGGAACAGGCAGAAAGCAGCTCGAGGATGCGCGGGATCGCGCGCTCGTAGACCAAACGATCGGGCGGCAGGCCCGCGACGCCGTACCCAGCGAGGTGAGCATCGAGGGGATCGACGTCGATGCTGATCGTCGCCGCCGGGCGGCTTGCAGCGCGCATGGTTTTCTCCATCACCACGCGTGAGTCGCTGGCCACAATGAACGGTGACGTAAATCACGCTTCCGCGGAACCCGGGGCCTCTGGGAACTGCGAGCTTCTCCTCAAGGAGCCGATTCTGGACCTGGCGATTCTCGGCGGCGGCATCTCAGGGCTCGCGAGCGCGCGGCGGCTGCTCGACCGAGGCCATCGCGTCGCGTTGTATGAGGCGGACGAACGGCTTGGCGGCCTCGCTGGAACCTTCTCCCACGACGGCATCGAGCTCGAGAAGTTCTATCACTGCATGCTGCCGACTGATGGCGCGCTGCTCGCGCACGTCGCGGAACTTGGGCTCGCAGAGCGGATGGCGTGGTCGCCTACCGGCATGGGTTTCCGCGTAAGAGACACGACTTACCCGCTCAACACTCCGCTCGATCTGCTGCGGTTTGCGCCGTTGCGCTGGCGTGATCGCCTGCGGCTCGGGCTGCTCGCGGTGCAGGCGCGCCTGGTAGGGACCCGAGCCGAACTCGACGACATCACGGCCGCCGAGTTCGTGCGCAAGACGGTGGGCGAGCACGCCTTCGAGCTGCTCTGGAAGCCGCTGCTCGCAGCGAAGATCGGCGACCACTACCCCGCGCTGCCCGCGCTCTGGTTGACGTCGCGGCTGCATCGCGAGAAGAACGTCGGGCGCGAGCGGAAGGGTTGCCTGCGCGGCGGCTATCGCGCGCTGATCGATGCGTTCGCGAACGACCTCACCGGGCGTGGCGCGGCGGTGCACACAAAGAGCGCGATTCAGGCGCTCACGCGGAGCGGAGACGGCATGCGCGTCACGCTCGCCGACGGCCGCAGTGCGCAGCACGATGCGGTGCTGTCGACTCTGCCGCTGCCGGCCTTCCAGCGCCTCGCCGCGAACTGCGACCTCCCGCCGGAAGTCTCCGCGCTCTCGCTCGATTATCAGGGAGTCGTGAGCGGGGTGTTCCTCACCGAGCGGCCGCTCACGCGTTATTACTGGGCGCCTTGGGTCGACTGCGGCACGACTTCGCAGGGCTTGATCGCGATGTCCAACGTGGTCCCGCTCGAGCAGACACGCGGCCTGCACGTGCACTACCTCGTGAACTACACGCACCGCTCGAGCGAGCTGTATGCGCTGCCGGACGCGGAGATGCTGGCGCGCCACGAGGCCGACTTGCTGCGAGTTCACCCGGAGGCGAAAGGCGCGATCATCGGCCGCCACGTTTTCCGCGCACCGTTCGTCGAGCCAATGTGGACGGTGGGCTATGCGAAGCGCAAGCCGCCGCACATCGTGCTGCCCGGCCGGCTCTATCTCGCGAGCACCGCCCAGCTCTACCCGCGCGTGAACTCGTGGAACGCCTGCTGCGAGATGGTCGACGAAGTGGCTGCGCTGATCGATGCCGATCTGCGAGGAGCGCGCTGATGATCCGGGTGCTGCTGTGCGCTTACAACGAAGAGAAGGACGTGCATCGTCTGCTGCTTCGCATCGCGGATGCGCTGAAGAAGCAGCCGCAACCGTGGTCGGTGCTGCTCGTCGACGACGGAAGCAGGGACGCGACGGTCGTTGAAGCGAGGCGCGCGGAGCAGGAACTCGGCAGCGCGCTTCCGCTCGAAGTCGTGAGCCACGCGCAGAACGCGGGCCTCGGCGCCGCGCTGTGCACCGGCTTCTGCTGGATGCGAGACCACGCGGCGCCGGGCGACATCGTGGTCACACTCGACGCGGACAACACGCATCCGCCAGAGCAGATCGCGCAACTAGTGGAGGCGCTCGAGAGCGGTTTCGAGCTCGCGATCGCGTCGCGCTACCAGCCGGGCGCAACGATCGCCGGCCTGCCGGCGTATCGCGCCGCGCTCTCGGATGTCGCGGGCTTGATTCTGCGCGCGCTGCTTCCGATCCGTGGCGTTCGCGAATACACCTGCTGCTACCGCGCGTACCGGATCGAGTTGTTACGACGCGCCTTCGCCGCATACGGCGACGGGTTCATCGCTTCCGGCGGCTTCGCGGCCGTCGCCGACATCCTGCTGCGGCTGCGCCCGCTCGGCGTGCGCGCTACCGAAATCCCGATCCATCTCGACTACGCCGGCCGCGTGGGCGCCAGCAAGATGCGCACAATCCCGACGGCGCTGAAGCTGCTGCGGGTCGCGCTGCTCCGCCGCTTCGAGCAGACCTTCGCGCGGAGCGCCGCGTGAGCGTCGCGCTCGTCGTCGGGACGCGCCCCGAGATCGTGAAGATGGCGCCCGTGATCCGCGCCTGCCGCGCGGCGGGCGTTCCGAACTTCGTGCTTCACACCGGCCAGCACTACGACTACGCGCTCGATGGGCTCTTCTTCGCGCAACTCGAGCTGCCGCCCCCGGACGTGCGGCTCGAGATTCGCGGCGGGCCGCGCGACGAACAGCTCGCGCGCACACGCGCCGCAGTTCGCGAGGTGCTCGCCGCGAAACGCGCAACTGCCATCGTCGCGCAAGGCGACACGAACTCGACGCTCGGCGCCGCGCTCGGCGGACGCGATGCGGGCCTGCCCGTAGTTCACATCGAGGCGGGCCTGCGCTGCGGCGATCTGCGCATGGCGGAAGAACACAACCGCCGCGAGTGCGACGCGTTCGCCACGCTGCTGTGCGCGCCGACGCATCTTTCGAGCGAGAATCTCCTGCGCGAGAACGTCCCTGGCCGCATCGCCGTCACCGGCAACACCGTCGTGGACGAACTCGAGCGGCAACTCGCGCAACTCCCCGAGCCGGATCTCTCTGCGTTCGACGTGAGCCCGAAGCGCTATTTGCTGGCCACGGTGCATCGGCGCGAAACGGTCGAGGACGATGCTGCGCTGCGCGATGTGTTCCGCGGCCTCGCACTCGCTGCGGAGCACACGGGCTTGCCTGTGATCGCGCCGCTGCACCCGCGCACCCAACAGCGGCTCGCCGAGCTGGCTGTGCCGCTCGGAGACCGCGTGCGCGCGGTTCCGCCGGCGGGCTACGTCGAGTTCCTGCAGCTGCACCGCAGCGCCGCGCTCGTGCTCACCGATTCCGGCGGCGTGCAAGAAGAAGCCTGCGTGTTAGGTGTGCCGTGCGTGATTTTGCGTGAGACCACCGAGCGGCCCGAGGCCGTGCACGTCGGCGCCGCGCGCATCGCTGGCGTGCGCAGCGACGACATCCTCAGCGCCACGCGTGCGCTCTTCGGCCGCGGCGAGCGCTGGGAGAACCCGTTCGGCGATGGCAAGGCGGGCGAGCGTATCGCGGCGCTGGTGGCGGGCCTCGCTGGCTGAGTCGCCGCTAACAACAGCGCCACAACCGCAGATCAGCAGCGGCCGCAGGCCGCCTGCTGCATCTGCCCTCTTCCACGCCCGCAACTACCGGGCTCAGCTCTTCTCGGTCTCCGTCCGAAGCTCGAGGCGTTTGAGCATCTTTTGCAGCGACTGACGCGGAACCCCGAGCTTCTCCGCCGCGCGCGTCACGTTGCCCGCGCTCTTCATCGCTTCCAGAATCATCGCAGCCTTGAGCGCCTCGACGGCGCGGTTCAGATCCGGCTCCGCAGGCAGCACGACTCCCTTCGCAGCCTGCGCCGGCGCCGGCCCTCGCACGTGCTCCGAGAGCATTTCCTCGCTCACGCGCTTCTCGCTGCCCGCGAGCGCAACGGCGCGTTGCAACTCGTTCTCGAGTTCGCGCACGTTGCCGGGCCAGAGGTGCGCGCAGAGCCGGTCCATCGCCGCGTTGCTGAAGCCCTCGAGCGCGCGCTTCATCTTCTTGTTCGCGACATCGAGAAAGTGATGCGCGAGCGCTGGGATGTCTTCGCGCCGCTCGCGCAGCGGGGGCAGGCGAATCTCGACGACGCGCAGGCGGTAGAACAAGTCTTCGCGGAAGCGCCCAGCCTCGACGAGCTTGCGCGGGTCGCGGTTGGTGGCGGCGATGATGCGCACGTTCACGTGCCGCGTTTCGGAGGAGCCGAGCGGGCGCAGTTCGCCGTCCTGCAGCACCCGTAACAAGCGCACCTGCATGCCGGGCTCGGTCTCGCCGATCTCGTCGAGGAAGATCGTGCCGCCGTCGGCGACTTCGAACAGGCCCTTCTTGTCGGCGTGCGCGCCCGTGAAGGCGCCGCGCTTGTGCCCGAACAGCTCGCTCTCGAGCAGCGTGTCGGGCAGCGCGCCGCAGTTCTGCGCCACGAAGCGCCGTTCCTTGCGCGAGCCTGCATAATGGATCGCGCGTGCCACCAGATCCTTGCCGGTGCCCGTCTCGCCCGTCAACAAGACGGTCGCGTCGGTCTCCGCGACTTTCCGCATCACGTCGAAGATGCGCTGCATCGCGGGGCTCGCGCCGATCAGCTGCTCGAAGCCATAATCATGCTGCGCCTGGCGCCGTAGGTAGAGGTTCTCTGCGCGCAGCTTCTCGTTGGCGGCTTGCAGTGCGCTCGCGAGCTGCGCGTTCTCCGAGGTGAGGCGGTACGACTCGAGCGCGTGCCTCACGTCGAGCCGCAGTTGGTCGGGCTCCCAGGGCTTTTGGATATAGCGGTAGATGCGGCCTTCGTTGATCGCGAGGATGATCGCGTTTACGTCGGCGTAGCCGGTGAGCATGATGCGCACGGCGCGCGGCTGCAGCTCGACAGCGCGCTGCAGGAAATCCGCGCCGCTCATCTCGGGCATCACCTGGTCGGCGATCACCAGCGAGACTTCCTCGCGCTCGAGCACCTCAACTCCAGCGCGCCCGTTCTTCGCGGTGAGCACGCGGTACTCGTCGCCGAGCGTCAACTCGATCGATTCGAGAATCGCCGGCTCGTCGTCCACGACCAGAATCGTGTACGGATGCGCGCCCGGCTCCTGGCGCGCGCCTGCGATGAGGTTTTCGGGATCGGGCATGGCGCGCGCTCGCACGTTAACGGAATGACCAAAAGAGAAGGGGCCAGCGCCGTGTTGGGCGCCGACCCCTTCGGTGCATTCGCGAGCTCGGGCCGTTGGCATTGCGGGTATGCGCGAACACGTGGGCTCGGGGCGTGGCATGCACCGAGGCCCCTGTTCGATCTCCGCTCGGCTTCGCCTCGCTGCGCGTCCGCGCTTTCGCGCGGACTTGCTAGCGCGTGCGCCGTCGAGCGGTCGCCTTCTTTGCGACCTTGCGGCGGGTGCCCTTGCCGCGGCGAACCATCTTCGCGCGCGACACGTCGCCGTCCTTGTCGATGAAGTAGAGGTACCCGTCCTCCTTCTTCACGCCGACTTTGACCACGACCTGCGTCGTGCCCTTCTTCGCCTTGCCGCCGCCTTCAGCTCGGCGGACGCGGCTCACGTTGCCTCGGCGATCGAGGAAATAGAGCCAGTCCTTCTCGCGCTTGATGCCAGTCTTCTCGACTTTGCCTGTGGCCATGAGGCCTCCTTCGTGGTTCGTTACGAACACGCCCGGCGTTCACGGGGACACCGCGCGCTTGGAGGAAGCCGCACGAGGCCGGGGATGGGGCCGCGTCCGACGGAGCGCATGATTCCCGCCGTCGCTGGGAGTGTCAATAGGTTTTTCGCGCCCTTACCGACGGAGTTGCGAGGCGGCGCCGACGCTGAAGGGCCGACCGCGCTCAGCCCGCTGCCCTCGCTGAGAGGCAAAGGGGTCTGACCCCATTGCCTCTCAGCGCTTCGGCCGCGCCGCCACCTTCTGCTCCACTGCCTCGAGCACCCGTTCTTCGTAACGCGCTGAGTCGAGCGCGTTCATCTCCTGGATCCCCGTCGGGCTGGTGACGTTCACCTCGGTGAGCTTGCCGCCGATCACGTCGATACCGACGAAGAACAGCCCGTCGCGCACCAGCCACGGGCGCAGCTTTTCGACGATGCGCTGATCGTGCTCGTCGAGCGCGGTCTTCACGGCACGCCCGCCCACATGGAGGTTTGAGCGCGCCTCGTTCGCCGCCGGCACGCGCAGCACCGCGCCGAGCGGCTCGCCGTCGATCAGCAGAATGCGCTTGTCGCCGGTGCGCACCGCGGGCAGGTATTGCTGCGCGATCGCCCAGCGCGCGCCGAAGCCGGTGCTCTGCTCGAGGATCGAGAACAGGTTCCGGTCGTCATTGCGGACGTGGAAAATGCCCTCGCCGCCTTTGCCGTGGAGCGGCTTCACGATCATCTCGCCGCCCATCTCGGCCATGAAATCGATGAACTGCGGGGTCTCGCGCGCGATCAACGTGGCCGGCATCACGTCGGCGAAGTGCATCGCGTAGAGCTTCTCGTTCGCGGTGAGGATGCCTTCAGGGCGATTCAGCACGAGCGCGCGGCGGCAGAGCCCGAGGATCTGCGTCGCGGTGACGTAGGCGACGTCGACCGGCGGATCTTTGCGCTGGAAGACGACGTCGAACTCTTCGTCGAGGCCAGCACGGCGCGCGGGGCCGATCGTTACGTGATTGCCGGCTTCGCGGCGCAGTTCGACGGGCTGAACTTTTGCCGTGACGCGGTGATCGCGCACGCCGAGGTCGAGCGGGTCGGCATAAAACACGCGATGGCCGCGGCGCTGCGCCTCGAGCATCAACGCGAAGGTCGTGTCGCCGTGAATGTTGACGGCTTGGATCGGATCCATCACGAACGCGAGCGTGAGCTGGGGTGTGGCCACGAATCGAATCTCCCTCGCGAACGCCGCGATTGTGCTCCTCATTACAACAGCGCCTCGCGCGTCGGCTACGGTGCCGCTGCCTTGGGGGGCGCGCGGCGATGGCAGCGAACAAGACGCTCGTGCGCGTCGGCATCGCGGTGGGTGTGCTCGGCGTGGCGGCCGGCATCGGGCTCGCGGCGCTCTACCTGGTGATCGTGCGCGATCTGCCGGATCTGCGCGCGCTCGACGATTACCGACCCGCCCTGACGAGCCGCGTCTACGACCGCCACTTTGTACTGATCGGCGAGTTCTTCGAGGAGCGCCGCGAGCTCACGCCGATGGCGCAGATCCCGAAGCTCGTAGTGAACGCATTCCTCGCCGCCGAGGACGACAAGTTCTACGAGCACTCGGGCGTCGATTTCGTTTCGATGCTGCGCGCCGCGGCGGTGACGCTGTTCACGGACGAGACGCAGGGCGCGAGCACGATTACGCAGCAGCTCGCGAAGAATCTGTTGCTGACGTCCGAGCGCACCTACACGCGCAAGGCGCGCGAGGCGCTGCTCGCGCGGCGCATCGAGCAGCGCTTCGACAAGGACGCGATTCTCTGGCGCTACCTGAATCACATCTATTTCGGCAGCGGCGCGTACGGCGTGGCGGAGGCGGCGCGCACGTACTTCGACAAGCCGCTCGCAAAGCTCACGGCGAGCGAAGCCGCCCTGATCGCTGGCTTGCCGAAGGCGCCGAGCGCGTTCTCGCCGCATACGAACCCGGAGCGCGCGGAGGAGCGGCGCCGCTACGTGCTCGGACGCATGCGCGAGGTCGGCTTCATCGACGACGCAACTCATCAGGCGCAGCTCGAAGCGCGGCCCGTGTTGCGCTCGCCGGAGCCCGAAGACTTCGAAGCAGCGGCCTACGTGACGGAGGAGGTGCGGCGGCGGCTCGTCGCCGAACTGGGCAACGAGTTCGTGCTGCGCGGTGGGCTGCGCATCGAGACCACGATCGATCTCGCGCTGCAAAAGACTGCGACGCGCGCGCTGCGAGCGGGCGTCGAGGCGCTCGATCACCGCCGGGGCTACCGCGGCCCGCTGCGCAAAGTGAAACGCGACGCGATCGAGGCGGAGTTGCCGAAGCTCGCCCTAGAGAACGCGCTCGTGGAAGGCACACCGCTCGCGCCGGAGTTCTTCGCGAAGCCGCGCACCGGTGTGGTGCTCGCGGTCGACGACAAGAAGCAGACCGCGCGCGTGGCGTTCGGCGCGGACATCGCGGCAAACGTCGCGCTCGCGGACGCGAAGTGGGCGCACGCGAAGAAGCCCGGCACGCACGGCGCGCAGATCGCGAAGCTGTCGCAAGCGCTCGCTGTGGGCGACGTGGCGGCGTTCACTGTGACTGCGCCCGCCGCGGATGCGAAGCCCGGCGCACTGCGCGCCGCACTTTATCAGGCGCCCGACGTGCAGGGCGCGCTGCTCTCCTTCGATGTCGCGAGCGGCGATCTGCTCGCGCTCGTCGGCGGCTACGACTTCACGAGCAGCGAGTTCGACCGCGCAACCCAGGCGCAGCGCCAGGCCGGCAGCGCCTTCAAACCGATCGTGTACGCGACGGCGCTCTCGCACGGCTTCACGCCCGCAACGATCATCTACGACCGGCCGGCGGTGTACGACGATGGCAGCGGCGTACTCTGGCGCCCTGAGAACTACGGCCGCGAGTTCCTCGGGCGCCTGACGCTCACAGAGGCGCTCGCCAGATCCATTAACAACGCAGCGGTCTACGTGCTGGCCGATGTCGGCATCCAGCCCGCCCTCGATCTCGCGCGCGCGCTCGGCGTGAAGTCGAAACTCGACACCGGCCTCTCGCTCGCACTCGGCACGAGCTCCGTGACGCTGCTCGAAATCACGCGCGCTTACGGCGTGTTCGCGGCGGGCGGGCGGCTCGTCGAGCCGCGCCTAATCGCGCGCGTGCTCGATCGCGAGGGCAAGCTCGTGGTCGAGAACGTGCCGCTCGACGGGCCGATCGCGAAGCCGGCGGGCGAGACCGCTGCGGCCCTCAGCGAAGCGGTGGCGCCGGCGCGGAACCGCAGCGCCGGCCAACCGCTCGTCGTCAAAGAGAGCGAGGCGCCCGAGACGCCGGAAGTAGAAGCGGTAGACCCCGAAGCCGCGTTCGCGCCGGTCGAAGAAATCGTGGAAACGCGCCCGTTCCCGAAGCTCGCGGTGCCAAAGGGCTTCGCGATGGCGCCGGCGCACGCCTTCGTGGTGGCGCAAATGCTGCGCGCGCCGGTCGAGCACCCGAACGGCACTGCCGGCGCCGCCGGCAGCCTCGGCCCGAACCTCTCGGGCAAAACCGGCACCACGAACGATCAGACCGACGCCTGGTTCGTCGGCTTCTCACCCGAGGTTGTTACTGGCGTCTGGGTCGGCATCGACGAGCGCGACGTGCTCGGGCCGAAGGAAACCGGCGGCAAGGCCGCGTTGCCAATCTGGCTGGAGTTCATGAAGGCAGCGCTCGCTGGGCGCAAGACCACGCAGGCCGAGGCGCCCGACGGCGTCACGTTCATGCGCGTCGACGTGAAGACGGGGCAGCTCGCCGGCGCGAACAGCAAGACCGTAATGACTCAGGCGTTCCTGACGGGCACCGAGCCGCTCGAACGCGCGGGCGCTGGCGAGAGCAACGCGAACGCAGAAGGCGCGGAGCGGAAGCGGCGGCTGGACTTCTAGCGTCGCAGCCGCGGGTCTTCATCGATCCTCACGGTTCGCCTTCGCCGCCTCCCAACCACTCGCTCGCCTCGCGGCCGAGCGCGCTCTGGCCGTCCATGAAGAAGTGGTCGGCGCCGCGCAGCACGCGCAGCGTGACGTTCGCCGCATTCGCGAACGCGGCTTCGAGTGCGGGCACCGAGACGAAATTATCGCGGTCGCCCGTAATCACCAGCGTGCGCGCGCGCAGTGCGGCGATGCGCGCGGGCGCGATCAGCGCGGGCGGCGGCGCCACGAGCACGAGCCTGCGCACGCGCGGCGAGCGTTCGGCAGCGCGCACGGCGGCGGCGCTGCCGAACGAGTAGCCGCACGCGAGCAGTGCGCCGGGCACGGTCTCCGCCATGTGCGCGAGCGCCGCGCCGTAATCCTCGTCCGCGATCGCCTCTTCGCCGCTCGGCTCGCCCGCGCTCGCGCCAACGCCGCGCCAGTTGAAGCGCAGCGTTGCGATGCCGCTGCGATGGCACGCGAACGCGATCTCGGTGGCGACGGGCGAATCCATGCTGCCGCCATACAACGGGTGAGGCGGCGCGATCACCGCGCCGCGGTCGTCGCCACTCGCGCCCGCGAGGAAGATTCCTTCGAGCGATTCGCCGCTCGCGCCCAGCGAGACCGTCACCATTTTCTCCTGCAGCTTGATCGCCATCGCTCGCCTCCAGAGTGCCGTGTTCGCCGCTTGCTATCGCGTTCGCTTCGCTCGGCTGCGCCTCGCCGCGCGCGGCGAAGCGCCGCTTGCTATCGCGTTGACTTCGCTCGCCTTCGGCTCGCTGCGCGCGGCGAAGCGCCGCTTGCCTCACGCTATTGTGCCCAACATGTCGCCCGAGAGCACCGCTGCGCGAGAGGCGCGCGCAGCGCGCGTCGTAACGCGGCTCGCGCGCGCGTACCCGGATGCGCGCTGCGCGCTCGAACATCGCAACGCCTTCGAGCTGCTGATCGCGACGATTCTCTCCGCACAGTGCACCGACGCGAAGGTGAACGAAGTCTGCGCGGTGTTATTCCCGAAGTACCCGACGGCGCATGCGCTCGCGGCAGCGGAGCTAGCGGATCTCGAGGCGATCGTGCGGCCGACGGGTTTCTACCGCCAGAAGGCAAAATCGATCCAGGCCGCGGCATTAGGGATCGTCGAGAACTTCGGCGGCGAAGTGCCGCGCGCACTGGAAGATCTGATCACGCTGCGTGGAGTCGCGCGCAAAACCGCGAACGTGGTGCGCGGCGTCGCGTTCGGCGAACCGGGGCTTGCGATCGACACGCACATGCAGCGCGTGAACCAACGCCTCGGCCTTGTGCGCAGGGATGCGCCCGAAGAGATCGAGCGCGAACTCGCGGCGCTGCTGCCGCCGCGAGAGTGGACGAGCTTCACGCTGCGCACGATCCATCACGGCCGCGTCTGCTGCGATGCCAAGAAGCCGCGCTGCGAGGTGTGCCCGCTCGCAGCGGAGTGCCCGAGCGCGGGCAAGCTCGCGAGCGCGAAGAGCGCCTCAGCGCGCGCGCCCGCGAAGCGCCCCACTGCGCGCGCCCCCGCAGCCCGAGCGCGGCGATGAGCGTGCGCGTCGTCCACCGTGGGCGATCGATTACGGTGCAGGTCGAGGACGCGACGCTGCCGAACGGCCGCACGGTCGCGCTCGACGTGGTGCGGCACCCGGGCGCCTCCGCCGTTGTCCCGTTCGAGGACGAGCGCACTGTGTTGTTGATCCGCCAGTTCCGTCACGCGGCCGGCGGTTTCATCTGGGAAATTCCCGCCGGCAAGCTCGACGGCGATTCGCCCGAAGTTTGCGCGCGGAAGGAACTCGCCGAGGAAGCCGGCCGCCGCGCGGGCCGGCTCGTGCATCTGAGTTCGATCTTCACGACGCCGGGCTTCAGCGACGAGGTGATTCACCTGTACGCCGCCTTCGACCTAACAGCCGTGCCGCAGGCGCTCGAGCACGACGAGGTGATCGAGGTAGTGCCGACGCCGCTCGCGCGCGCGCTCGAGATGGTCTTTCGTGGCGAGCTGCGCGACGCGAAGAGCGCGCTCGCGCTGCTGCTCTCTGCGCGGCTCGTGGGCGCGCTCGCGTGAGCGGGCGCGACCCGCGAGCGAAGCGCGACGCGAGCCGCACGCGAGCGGAGTCGAACGAGAAGAACGCGGGGGCGCAGCCCCCGGCGAAGCGCGCAGCGACGCCAAGCCGAGCGGAGTCGAACGCGACCGCCGTGGCGTTCACCTGGCACCAACTCGCGTACGAAGACCTGCTCGCGCTCGTGCAGCGCGCCGAAGCGCTCGGCTACGCGGCCGCCTACATCGACGGCGATGTCTCGCAGCTCGCGAGCCTCGGCGAGCGCGATGTGCTCGACGGCTGGACCGTAATTACTGCGCTCGCGCAGCGGACCGCGCGCATCCAGCTCGCCTCGATCCGCCTCGTGCATTACTGGAACGCTGCGCGCCTCGCGCAATCGCTCGCGACGTTCGAGCGCATCGCGCCGGGCCGCCAGCGCGCGTTCCTCTCGATCGGTGCGCAGCTGGCGGACCAGCGCTTCGGCTTGCCGTGGCCGCGCGCCGCCGATCGCATCGCCTGGCTCGACGAGTCTCTCAGCGCGCTGCGCGCACTCTGGCGCGGCGAGGAGGTGAGCGCGCGCGGCCGCTTCGTCTCGCTCGATCGCGCGCGCGTGCGCCCCGCACTCGCGAGCCCGCCGCCGATCGAGATCGCCGCCGCGCGGCCGCGCATGCTCGCGGTGGTCGCGAAGCACGCGAACGCCTGGAACATGAACGTGCCGCCGCTCGCGGAGTGCGTGAGCAACGCGAGCAGCGCGCTCGAAGCAGCCTGCGCCGCCACGGGCCGCCCGCTCGGCGAGATCGCGCGCGTGCTCCAGATCTTCGCGAGGCCGGGCGCCTCGCCCGACGACCCGGCACTGCGCGCCGCGTTCCGCCGCTTCCACCCGTGGTTTCGCGAGGTCGCGGACGCGGACATCGCCCGCGCGTCGCTCTGCGGCGACACCAAGGCATGTCGCGCGCAGCTCGCGCGCATGCGCCGCGATTTCGAACTCGATCTCCCGGTCGTCGACCTCACCGGCCTGCCCGCTGCCGAGGCGCACACCGCCCTCGAATCCCTCGCGCCAACCGCTTCCTAAGCCCGGATTCTCGTTGACGCTGCAACAGCCGCGCCGTTAGGCTGCCTTCGTTGCGCGGCACTGCGCCCCCCGCGCAAACTCAGCGTCGATCCCAATCCGGCAGAATTTCTGCCGATGTGCGCACTCCCGAGCCGCGGGCCGCTTGTGCGCCCGTCGAGTCTGGGCGATCAGGAAGCGCAGAACGATCGGAGAGCGTTTGTACGGACGAGGCGGCGCACAGATGCAATTCGGGCCGCGCCTAACGCCCGACGTGATCAAGTGGATGATCGGCGCATGCCTCGGCGTTCACCTCGGAGTGCAGTACCTCGCACCATCGCTCGTCGGTTGGCTCTGGCTCACGCCCTCCGCAGTCTGGGAAGAGTTTGCGATCTGGCAGCTCGCGACCGCTCCGTGGATGTCGTCTTTCGGCCTCGCACTCCTCTTCAACCTGCTCGCCCTCTGGATGTTCGGCTCGGAAATCGCGGTGCAGTGGGGCCGCGAGCGCTTTCTCCGCTACGTCGCGCTGTGCGGTTCGGGCGCCGCGGCGGCGGTGGTCGTGTTCGCTGGCGCCATGCAGATGGCTGGCTTCGACGTCGGCTGGAGCGCGCCCTTCCCGATGTTCGGCACGACGATCGTGGCCCTAATACTCGCGTACTCACTGGTGTTCTCGGACCGCCAGGTTCTGCTCTTCTTCGTCGTGCCTGTCCGCGCTCTCTACTTCATCCCGGCGCTGCTCTTCATTCAGCTGATCGTCGGCGCGCCGCTGCTCGTCTGGATCGGCGATCTCGCCGCGGTCGCGATTGGCGCCGCCTTTTGTTGGCAGAGCGGCGAGACGCGCCTCACGCTGCAGATGCTGCTGCACCAGTTCCGCCGTTGGCGAATGCGTAACAAGCTGCGCGTGCTCGACGACGCCGAGGCGCGCCGCCAGCGCGATCGCCGGAACCTGCACTGATGGACGCCGGCGATTTCACGCTCACGCCCGAGCTCAATGCTGCGATCGCGCGCGCTGCGGGCTGGTTGCGTGAAGCGCGCTCGGTGGTTGCGCTCACCGGCGCGGGTCTTTCGGTCGAGAGCGGCATCCCGCCCTTTCGCGGGCCTGGCGGGCTCTGGACGAAGTACGGCGAGCCGCCGCTCGACGGCTATCAGCGTTTCATGCGCGACCCCGCCAAAGCCTGGCGCGACCGGCTCCATCCCAAGGAGTCGTGGGCGATCGGCCTCATGGAGACGCTCGCTGCCGCGAAGCCGAACGCGGGCCACCGCGCGCTCGCGGCGCTCGAGGAACTCGATCTGCTCGACGCGCTGATCACTCAGAACGTCGACGATCTGCACGTTCAAGCGGGGCAGCGCTCACTGCTCGAGATTCACGGGAACCATTATTGGCTGCGCTGCATGGAGTGCCACCAGCGCTTCCATCCGAAGACGATTGCGATCGACGAGGCCAAGCTGCCGCCGCTCTGCCCCGAATGCGGCGGCATCGTGAAGGCGGATACGGTGAGCTTCGGCGAGCCGATCCCGCCGCTCGTGCTGCGCGGTTGTTACGCCGCGACCGAGCGCGCCGACTGCATGCTGGTGGTGGGCACCTCGGCCACCGTCTACCCGGCGGCCGAGTTTCCGATGGACGTGCTGCGGCGGCGCGGGCGCGTGATCGAGGTGAACCCGTATCCGAGCGAACTCACACCGCACGCGACGCTGCTGCTGCAAGGGCCCGCGGGCGCGATCCTTTCGCGCCTCGTGCACCACGCGAAAGGGGGCGCCGCGTGAGCTCAGAACGCGACGACCACGACGGCCCGGGAAACCACGCGTCGCGCCTCGGCGGTTTTCTGCGCTCGCTGTTGCGAGGAATCCCGTGGCGCGAACGCGCCGAACTCGAAGAGACGATGATGCTGCCGGCGCCGAGGAACGGCCTCTCGGTGGACAACGAGAACGGCCGCACCCAGGTGATCGGCGAAGACCGCGCGGACATCGCGCTGAAAATTACGCGCGCGGCCCGCGGCGAAACCGCGGAAGACGCGGCAGCGCGCGCCGACGAGATCAAGGTGAGCACGCGCGAGAGCGGCGGCGAGCTCGTGATCGACGTGAACGTGCCGGGCCGCTTCTTGTTACGGGGAAAGGCCGACCTCGAGCTGCGCGTGCCGCGCGGCACGCGTGTCGCCGTCACCTCGGCGAACGGCCTCGTCTGCCTCTCGGGCCTGCGCGCCGCGGTGCGCGCCCACTCGAGCAACGGCCCGATTCGTGTGACCGACATCGTCGGCGATGTGGAAGTGCACACCTCGAACGCGCGCGTCCACGCGGAATGCATCTGCGGCCGGCTCGTAGCGCGCTCCTCGAACGGAAAGATCGACCTCAGCGAACACAAGGGCTCGGTGGACGCAGCGACCTCGAACGGGACCATCCACTGCCAGCTCGACAGCATCGATTCGGCGGGCGTGGTGCTCGCGACGAGCAACGGCCGCATCTCGCTCGAGCTTCCCGCCGAGGTCGATGGCGACGTCGACATTCGCGTCGACAACGGCACGATCCGCACGCAGCGAGAGATGCCGTGCGCGCCGCGCGAAAAAGAGGGGCGCCTGCGCTGCACGCTCGGCCGTGGCGGCGCACCGATTAGGCTGCGCGCGAGCAACGGCAGCGTCTCGGTGAAGTAAGCCCTAGCTCGCGCCGACGCCGCGCTTGAACTCGGCGCCATCGTGAAGGAACAACACGCCCGACGGGCGGATCTCTTTCACAACCACGCCGTCGACCGCGTCGCCCTCGCGGAGCTCGCGCGCCTCCCCGTGCTCACCGATGCGCACGATCGCACTGCGCTTATCAGGCGAGGGATGCCACTGCGTGCGCTCGACCCACACGTCCGGGCGATGCGCAACCACAGCGACGTCGGGCTCTGGCGAGGGTTCGGCACGCACAGACAGCGTCGCTCCCGGCGCAGGCGCTGGCGTGCGTGTTATGGCCTCTGGCGCGGGAGCAGGAAGCTCGGTGCGAAGTGGCGAGCTCACTGCGAGATGGGGCGGCGCAGCCTCCGAACTCGCGGGCTCCACCTCGGCAAATGGCTCGGGTTCCGGCTGGTTGCCTCGCGTTGGACGGAGGCTCGCTGCGCCTTCTGTCAGCGCGAACTCGCCGCGCGACGCCTGCGCGCGCAACCGCTCGCGGACGACGGGGTCGATCTGCGTGCCCGCAATCGGTGCCTCCGCGGCCGGCAGCGCGGCGCGCGGCGCGTCCTCGATCGCGCGCGGCAGGC
This sequence comes from Deltaproteobacteria bacterium, assembly GCA_031401135.1. GTDB lineage: Bacteria > Myxococcota_A > UBA9160 > UBA9160 > UBA6930 > VGRF01. The sequence goes on from JANNRF010000220.1 coordinate 18,203, forward strand.
CCGCGTTCGGCGCCGCTTGCGGTTCGGGCGCGGCGGCAGCCACGGGCGGTGTCTCCGCCGTTCGCGTCGCCGCGAACCACGCGGCTCCGCTCACGACCAGCAGCGCGCCCGCTCCGGCCGACGCGAGCAACCACTTGTTGGGCCGCGAGCCGCTCTGCTCCCGCGGCACTCCGCCCGCCAGCACTTGCTCTTCGAGCGTGCGCGGCGAGGCCTCGGCGCGCCGCTGCTCATCGAGGCGCTTCAGCGCCTTCAGGATCGTGCTCACGCGGGCGGCTCCAAAGCCGTAATCAGTCGCGGCGAGGCGGCGCCCGTCGCGACCGAGCGATACAGCAGAAGCTGCGTGTAGGGCCCGACCGCGCCGTCCGGCGTGAGGGCGTTGGCGCTCTGGAACGCCCGCACTGCGCGCACGGTCGCCCAGTCGAACGCGCCGGTCGCAGGCCCGCGGAAATAGCCGAGTTCGCTGAGCGCCCCTTGAAGCCAGCTCACGGCCTCACCACGATCGCGGCGCACTAACAACTCCGGCAGCGCAGCGGGGTTCTTCCATGCCACGTACGCCGTGCCGTCCCAGTGGCTTGCGAGTTCGACGAGGGGGATGCGCACGGCCACTGGCGCGCCCAAGCCGTGCACCCACGCCGCGTCGTTCTCGATGCGCGCGAGCAGCACGGGGCGCGGCGCGCCATCGAGCGCGCTGAGTTGCAAGAGCGCCGGGCGGTCGATCGCGCGCAGGCTCTCGAGATCGGCGCCGACCAGCGCGAGCACCGAGAAACCGCGCGCGCGCAGGGCATCCTGCACTTGCCCGATCGAAAGCAGATCCGCGCCGCCGCGCGCCTCGCCCCAGGCTTCGAGCAGCGCGTCGCAGCTCGCGGCGCCGGCTGCCGCGGGCGAGAGCCGCGCGAGCGCGGTGGCGAGGTCGATGGGCGGCGCGGCGGCAGGCGGTGCGGCGGAGACATCCGGCAGTGCTTGTGCGGGTGAAGTCGCTGTCTGGGTGTCGGCAAGTGATTCTCGCGCGCCGGCTGCGCTCGCTGCGCCAGGCGGTGGCGCGCCTTCATCGCTGCCGCGCATCCAGCGCCCGCCCATCCCGGTGGAGAGTGCGAGGCCGAGGAGCAAGGCAACGGCGGTCGCGCCGACGAGCCCGGCCAGTAACAAATCCGGCCGCACCGAGAAGCGGTCGCGCCAGCTGCTGAAGCCGCTGCCACCGCGGGGGGGGCCAGCGACCTCGCGCTCGACTTCGGACACGAGCCCGAGCCCGATCGATTGCGCGCGCGCGGCGTAACCCGCGAGCAGCGAGCGATCGCATAACAGGTTGATCACGCGCGGGATGCCGCGCGAGCGGCGGTGGATTTCGCGCAGCGCGAGATCGGTGAACAACTCGCGCGCGGCGCCGGCCACTTTGAGGCGATGCACGACGTACTCGCGCGTCTCGCTCGCGCTGAGCGGCGCGAGCCGCCAGCGCACCGTGATGCGCTGCCGCAGTTGGCGCAGATCCGGCGATTCGAGCTTGGTGTCGAGCTCGGGCTGCCCGAGCAAGACGATCTGCAGCAGCTTCGCCGTGTTCGTTTCGAGGTTGCCGAGCAGGCGCAGCTGTTCGAGTGCGTCGCGCTCGAGGTTCTGCGCCTCGTCGACGATCAGCAGCACGCGCCGGCCCTGCACCTTTTTCTCGAGCAGGAACTGATTCAGCTCCTGCGTCAGTTCCTGGCGCGAAGCCTCGCCGCCGAGCAGGCCGAGTTCGTGGTGGACCGACTGCAGCAACTCCATGCCAGAGAGCGGCGGGTTGAACACGAACGCCACTTCGGTGGAGGAGTCGAGCCGGTCGAGCAAAGTGCGGCAGAGCGTCGTCTTGCCTGTTCCCACTTCTCCGGTGACCGCGATGAAGCCTTCGCCCTGCTCGATGCCGTACAACAGATGCGCGAGCGCCTCCCGGTGCGAGTCCGAGAGGAACAGATATTTCGGATCGGGGCTGAGCGTGAAAGGTTTTTCACGGAGCCCGAAGAACTGGGTATACATGCGCCGCCCGTGCTGCGAGTGATCAGGGTATATCAGCCGAGTGCGGGGCCGACACAAAGAAGAGACACCGGAGAGGCGCAGCGCGATGGTCGACGCAGTCGGAATCGATTCGGGCGCGAGCCTCACGAAGGTCGCGATCCGCAGCGGAAACGAGACGCTTCATCGCGTGTTGCCCGCCGGTGATGCGGGCCCGACAGAAAAGCTCGTCGGCGAACTCGCGCCGCGCCGGATCGGGATTACGGGCGGGGGCGCGCCGGAACTCGCGCGCCGGCTCGGCGGCGATGCCGTGCGCGTGAACGAGTTCGCGGCTTGGGGCGCTGGCGCCGCCGCGCTGCTGGGCGCCGAGGGGCGAGAGGCGCCGCACCCGTTCTTGTTGGTGTCGCTCGGCACTGGCACCTCGGTGATGTTGGCCGACCGCTTGTCCGTGAATCGGGTCGGCGGCACCGCACTCGGCGGCGGCACCGTAATGGGCCTTGGCGCGCTGCTGCTCGGCCGCGCGAACTTCGACGACATTTGCGCGCTGGCGGCGCGCGGCGATCGCCGCCACGTCGACATGCTCGTGTCCGATATTTATCGGCCCGGCGAGATCGCGCTGACGGGCGACCTAACAGCTGCAAACTTCGGCAAGCCCGGCCTGAGCCACGGCACCAAGCCGAAGCCCGAGGACATCGCGGCGGCGATCATGGGGCTGGTGGGCGAGAACGTCGCGCTGATCTGCGCGGGGCTCGCCGCGCCGCATGGCGTCCACCACGTCGTGTTCGGCGGTTCGACGCTGCGCGAGAACCCTGCGCTGCGCGGCGTGCTGCACGAAATCACCAGCGCGTTCGGGCGCGACCCCGTGTTCCTCGAACGCGGCGAGTACGCAGGCGCCGTGGGCGCGCTGGAGCTTGCAGCGGCTTAGGCGGGTGGCTCGCTGCGCGCGGCTTGCGCCGCTTGCGTCAGCTCTTGAGCGCCGGCTCGCTCGGTTCGTCGTCGGGGCGGACCACGGTGCGCAGAACGCGCTGCGTGCGCGCGATCGCTGCGCGCTGCACGCGCAGCTCCTCGGTTTGCGCGGAGACTTGGCGTTCGAGGCGATCCTTCGCGTCGATCACTTCTTCGAGGCGGGTTTCGAGGAGTGCGATGCGGCGGTCGAGTTCGGCCAAGTTGAGGCCTCCAGTCGCGGTCGGGGCTTGTGATTCGAAGCTGGCGGTGGATGTCACGGCGCCGATTGTCGAGAGCCGGGCACCATGCGCCGGACCGAGATCGGGCTTCTCCGATTCGGGAAGGTCCGGCGGCGCCTCGAAGTCGAACGCAGAAGTGCCTTCTTCGCCGGCTGCTCGGTCCGCGCTCGCCTCGGATCCATCGGTCGCCGCGAATGCAGCGGCTTGCGATTCATCCTGCGCCGAATCTGACGGCGCGTTGAACAGCGAGGCCGCCAGCTCGTCGTCGGCCTTCGGCACTGCCTTCGCGGCCGGGCGCTGGCGGCGCAGGATCAGGATCACGGCGAGCCCCGCCATCGCGATTGCGAGGCCGAGCAACACGAGCGGTTCGCTCAGCCAATCCGTGAGGCTTCGCTGCGGCGTGAGGTTGCGAATCGGCGCAGGCTTCATCGGTTCGGCCGTCAGCGGCGCCACCTCGGGCAGGCTCGCTTCGCCGTCGAGAGGCACCACTTCCGTGCCAACCTCGGCGCCCTCGTTCGCGGCGATCTCGTCGCCGGCCACCGCGCTCGGCGCCGGCCCGAGCAGGTCCACGGACTCGGCCATCACGGCAGCGTCTTCATCGACGGAGAGCGCTGGCTTCGGCGCCTCCGCGACGACGGGCACCGGCGCGAGCTGAGTCGGCTTCGACTCTGAGAGCGGCGCAGGCTGAGGGGTCGGCTTCGTGGCGGGCGCGCCGCCGTACACATCGAGCACGATGCGATGCGGGCCCGTGAGCACCATCTGCTTCACGCGTCCCGGCCCGCGCAGTTCGAGCTTCACGAGCGCGCTGTCGCCGGCGGGCTCGACACGCACCCACGCGAGCTGCTTCCCCTTCGCCGCGATCGCTTTCGGCGTCGCGGTCGCTTGCAGCTCGATCGTGACGGTCTCGCCGCTTTGATTCAGCGAGTACGAGGTCTTCGCGTCGGTCTCGAGAACCACGCGCGTGTAGGCGTCATTCGGGCCCACGCGCACGTCCTTCAGATTCGAGGCCCCGCCGGGCGCCGCGAAGACGAACGTGCTGAACAAAGCCGCGCACAACAGAGCCGCGCCCGACCCAGCCGGACTCATTCGGAACGAAACCGGCACCGCGCTAACCCCCTAATTCGCGCCGTCGAGGAGGCGGCGCAACCGTTCAATTGCAGGGAGGATTCGAGGACCGTACCAAGAAACAAAAGTACCGTCGATCAAATAGATACGACCCGAAGCTGCGGCTGGGATCGCGAACTGTTCGAGCTCTGCGACATCGCGTGGACCGAACGCGTACGGCTCGTCGGGAAGCAGCACGACTTCGGGTGCGGCGGCTTCTATCTCTGCTCGCGTGACGCGCGGGTAGCGACGCTCGGCGTGCGCTGCGAAGACGTTCGTGCCGCCGCACAGGCGGATCAGATCGTTGGCATAAGTGGGCGCTCCGACCGCCATCCACGGGTCACGCCAGATCGGGCAGAACACGCGCACGGGTTCGCGTTTGGACATCACCCGGGCGACGAACTCCGCTGCCGCCACCGCGTTCAGCACCGGCGCGACGACGCGCTCTCGCGTCTCCGCGCTCGCGCCCAGCTCCGCCAGCTCGGCGAGCAGTTGCGCGCCCTCGCGCACCGTGCGCGGGTACGTCAGCCACACGCGCACGCCCGCGGCTTCGAGCCGCTCGATGTCGCGCTTTCGATTCTCCTCTTGGTTCGCGATCACGAGATCTGGCGCGAGCGCGCCGATCGCCTCGAGATCGGGGTTCTTCGTGCCGCCGACCTTCGGCAGGCGCGCGACCTCGGCCGCCGGATGCACGCACCAATCCGTCACGCCGACCACGCGCGCGCCAAGACCGAGCGCGAACAGCGCCTCCGTGAGGCTCGGCACGAGCGACACGATGCGCTGCGGGGGCGCGCTCGGCCGGCAACGTTCGCGCGAGGCAGTGACTTCCACGCGCGCAGCCTAACAGGCCGCGCGCGCCTCAAGCCGCCTCGAACACCTCCGCTTCGCTCACCGCCAGCGCAGCCGGCGCGAGTGGCCGCTCCGTCCAGCGGTGGTCACAGCGCGGGCACTCGTTCAGCAGCAGCACGCCGCGCTCGACGACCTCGTCTGTGCGCACTTCGCGGAAGCCGCACACGAGGCAGCGCGTCAGCGTGCGCAGCGCTCGTGTCAGCGTGTGAACGCGCGCCGAGGCGCGCTCTCGTCGATGGCTCGTGGTCGCGATCATGTCGTCTCTCCACTCCACCCGGTTGGGTTGATCGCCGAGATCGGAGATCCGCGGCGAGGGCGGGGGGCGTCCTCGCCGCGACAGCGCGCCAGGGGATCTCACGCTGCGAGTGGCATGAAACACCGCGCGTGTGACAGGGACGGTCACAAGGATTCGCGGGCAGAAAGAAAAGAACCTCGCTACTGCGACATCGCCCACTCGGCCTGTGTGCAGACCCCGCGCGAGTCGAAGTACAGGACCAACTCGTGTCCGCCGCCGGCTCCTTCCAGCTGGTCGTAGAAACTGATCCACCAGCGAGCGGCGCGATCGCACTCGGACGGCTGAAGACACAGCGAGGGAGCGCCGAGCACCGCCTGGACCTCGGCTTTAGTGAGCCCCGCGAGCCTCGCCAACGCGATCTTTGGAAACTCCGCGTACGAGTAGCGCTCGCGCCTGTGCCGCAGTTTTTCGAGCAGGCGCGACTGGCGCGGGCTCGCAGGTAGCGCCGTCGTGGCCTCGGGCGCCGTAACAAGCGCGCCAGCCTGATCGAGCAAGAACGCATAGTTCATCGCCGTCTCGCGCAAACGCTGGAAGCGCCCGGACCTCCCGCTGTGGCCGGCTTCCATGTTCACGTGGAAGAGCAGCGGCTGGTCGCCCGTCTTCTGGGCGCGCAGCTTCGCCACCCATTTCGCGGGCTCGTAGTACTGCACCAAGCCGTCCCAAAGGCCCGTCGTAACGAGCAGCGCCGGGTACGGCTTCCCGGGAATGTTGTCGTAGGGCGAGTACGCGAGCATATAATCGTAATAAGCCTTCTTCCTCGGATCGCCCCACTCGTCGAACTCGTTGGTCGTGAGCGGGATGCTCTCATCCAGCATTGTCGTCACCGCATCGACGAACGGCACGCGCACGAGCGCGCCGCGATAACACTCGGGGCACTGGTTGAGCACCGCGCCCATCAAGAGACCGCCCGCGCTGCCGCCCATGGCAAACACGCGATCCTGCGCCGCGTAGCCGCGCGCGACGAGTTCGCGCGTCACGTCGACGAAATCGTTGAAGCTGTTCTGCTTGCGCAGGAGACGGCCGTCTTCGTACCAGGCGCGGCCGAGCTCCTGGCCGCCGCGCACATGAGCGATCGCAAACACGAAGCCGCGGTCGAGCAGCGAGAGCCGGTTCGCGTCGAACTCCGCGTCGGCCGAGAGGCCGTAGGCGCCGTAACCGTATAACAACAGCGGCGCACGGCCGTCGCGCATGAAGCCCGTGCGGTAGACGAGCGAGACGGGCACGCGCACGCCATCGCGCGCAGCGACCCAGAGCAGCTCGCTGCGGTAGTTCTCGGAGTCGAAGCCGCCGAGTACGAGCTGGCGCTTCCGCAGCACGCGCTCGCCCGTTGCGAAGTCGTAGTCGTAGATCGCGCTGGGTGAGGTCAGGGACGTGTACGCGTAGCGAAGCATTTTCGCGCCGGGCTCGCGGTTGTCGTCGAGCGACATCGCGTACGCGGGCTCGTCCGCCGCAATGCGCGATTCCTGCCCGTCGGCCCAACGCCGCACGCGAATGCTGCGCAGCCCGCGCGAGCGCTCGCCGATCGCGAGTACATCTTCGAACACGAAGAAGTCCTCGATCAGCGCGTTCGGCTGGTGCGCCACCACTTCGCGCCACTGGCTGCGGTCCGCTGCCTTGCTCGCGCTCGCGCGCACGATCCTGAAGTTCTTCGCTTGCCAGTTCGTGCGAATCACGAACTCGTCGCCGAAATCGACGGCGTCGTAGAGATGATCGCGCTCGCGCGGGATCAGCGTGCGAAACGCGAGCGCAGGATCGTTTGCAGCGGCGTAACGCAACTCCGTCGCGAGCGTGCTCGTGAGCGAGATCCATAACAATCTCCCGCTCGGGTCGCGTTCGAGGCTCATGTAGAAGGCCGGATCCTTCTCCTCGTACACGAGCGGATCGTTCGCGGGATCCGTGCCGAGCCGGTGCTTGCGCACCCTCTGGCCGAGCAGCGTCACCGGATCCTTTTCGATGTAGAGCAGCGTTTCGCTGTCGGCCCACACGAACTCGGCCTCGATGTTCTCGATGCGGTCGGCGAGCACCGCGCCCGTCGCGAGATCCTTCACTCGAAGCGTGAACTGCAGCCGCCCCACTGTGTCTTCGACCCACGCGATGCGCAGGTCGTCCGGGCTCACGGAGTAGGCGCCGATCTCGAAGAACGCGTGCCCCGCCGCGAGCGCGTTGCCATCAAGCAGAACTTCCTCTGGCGCATCCAGCGTCTCGCGTTTGCGCGCGTGGATCGCGTACTCGCTGCCCTCGACGTAGCGGGCGTAGTACCAGTAGCCGCGTTCGCGCTGCGGCACGGTCGCTTCGTCCTGGCGCGTGCGCGCAAGCATCTCGGCGTATAACAGCTCTTGCGCCGGCTTCGTGTGCGCGAGCATCGCCTCCGCGTAACGCGTCTCTGCGGCGAGATGCGCGAGCACTTCCGGGTTCGAGCGCGTGTCGTCGCGCAACCAGTAGTAAGGATCCGGGCGATCGCCGTGCGGTGAGCGGACGATGTGAGGTTTCTGTGCAGCGATGGGCGGCGCCGGAGCGCGGAAGCCCTCGCGCGAAATCGGAGAGCTGCTGCACGCTGAGATCAGCGCGGCTGCGAGCAGCGCGCCGATTTTTTGCTTCGACATGGCGCGCGATCCTAACGCGCGCGCTTGCGCCGTTCGCTGCGCTAACGACGCGCACATGATCGAACGCATCGCCTCGGCCTTCCACGCGCTCACGCCGCCCGCCGCCACGCTGCGGCTCGCCGCGAGTCAACGCCGCCTGACGGAACACCCGCTGCGCCCCGAACTCGCGATCGCGCACGCGAGCGGCGTCACGCGCAGCACGGTGAACTTTGGCGTCACCTTCGAGGGCCCGCCCGGCTGCGTGCACGGCGGTTTCGTCGCGCACTTCTTCGATCAGATCCTCGGCCAGCACGGCTGTGGGCGGGCATCCCCGCGATGACCGCAGCGCTCACGATTCGCTACCGCCGCGGCACGCCGATCCTGCGCGAACTCACGTTCGAGGTGACGCACGAACTCAGCGCGGATTCCGAGGGCGTGCTGCGCAAAGTCACAACGCGCGGCGCACTGGCAGCCGAGGGCGTGACGTTCAGCGAGGCCGAGGGCCTGTTCGTGGTGCCAAGGAACGCGGCTTGGAATTCCTAATTCTCGGCGTGGCTCAGAAGCGGTAGAGCAACATCACCTGCACGACGGGCCAGAAGCGATAGGCGTCGACTTCGTTCTCGATGCGCGTTTCTTCGTCTTGGAGATCGCCGAGCAGGCCGGGATCGTTCTCGAGCAGGCCGCCGCGCGCGCGCAGGTTCTTGATCTCAGGCGCGCCCTGGTACATCACGCCGAGCTCGACGCCGAGCGTAAAGCCCCGCGAGAGATCGCCCGCGTAACCGACGGTCAGCACCGGCGCGATCGCGTTGGCTTCGGCCGTACCCGTGAGCCGCCCGATGTCGGCGGGCGTGTAGGTGGTGCCGCCGATCGTCACGTTGTTAGAGGGAGTCGCCGACAGATCGATGTCGTTGCCGTTCCAGCGCGCGCCACCCGAGACGCGCAGGCCGCCGTCGAACGGGTACCAGTCCGCCATCGCGCCGATCGAGAGCAGCCCGAGATCGCCGTTGTAGTTGATGTCGTTCACGTCGTGATCGCGCGAGAACGACAGCCAGCCGAGGTTCGCGCGCACACCGAGATGCTCGGTCGGACGCAGGCTCAGCTCAGGGCCGACGCCGAGCGTTCCAGCCGTAATACCTGCCGCGAGAGTTCCGTCCCCTGCGAGCGCCGAGGCAGCGCTGAGCAGCGAGCAGCAAGCGAGGCCGAGAGCGAGCGCGCGATAATTCTTCATTGCGCCCGTTTCGGCGGGGCGCCGCGAGGAGTGTGTGTCTCAGGTCACGAGACCGAGTTCACCTGCGAGTTCGCGCCGGTGCGCGGCGCTGTCGCCGAACAGCGCTTCGAGGGAGCGCGCGCGCCGGTAATAGAGATGGGCGTCGTGCTCCCAGGTAAAGCCCATGCCGCCGTGTACGTGGATCTCGTCCGCAGCGCAGCGCGCGTAAGCCTCGGCGCCGAGCAGCTTCGCGACGTGCGCGGCCTCGGCGAGTTCCTCACTGCGCCCGCTCGCCGCCACCCACCACGCCCAATGAGCGGCCGAGCGCGCGAGATCGAGAAGCATTAGGGCGTCGGCAAGGCGGTGCTTCAGCGCTTGGAACGAACCGATCGGGCGCCCGAACTGGAAGCGCTCGCGCGCGTGCGACACCGCCACTTCGAGGCAGCGCTCGGCGCCTCCAATTTGCTCCGCGGAAGCGGCGATTGCGGCTTCGCGAGCGACGCGTGTGAGCGCGGCTTCTGCCGAGCCCGCGGCGCCGAGCCGTCGCGCGCGAACCTCGCGCAACGAGAGATGCGCGAAGCGGCGCGTGAGATCGAGCGCGTTGGCGGGCTGCGCGTCGAGGCCCGCTGCAGCGCGCTCGACCGCGCAAAGCGCCAGTTCGCCCGAGCCGAGGCGTGCGGGAAACAGCAACAAGTCTGCGTCTGCGCCGCTGAGCGCGAAGCGAACCTCTCCGCTGACCGCGAGTTCGCTGCCCGAGCCGCTCGCCGTGAGCCTCGCCGCCGGCGCGACACCGCCCGCGAACGCGAGCGTCGCAGTGCGCGCCCCGCTCGTGAGCGCGGGCAGCAGCTCCGCTTGTTCCGCGCGCGTCGCGCCGTGCAGCAGCGCGCGCGCAGCGAGCGCGGTCGCGAACAGCGGCCCGCCCGCGAGTTCGCGCCCGAGTTCGGCGAACGCGATGCCCAACTCGAGGAAGCTGCCGCCCTGCCCGCCTAATTCCTCGGGGATCGCGAGCCCGGCCACGCCGAGTTCCTGCGTGAGCCGCCGCCACACCAGAGGCTCGCAGCCGCCCGCGAGCCGCCGCGCTTCCGCTACGGGCCAGTGCTCGGTAACAAACGCGCGCAGCGTGGCACGCAGCGCTTCCTGTTCTTCATCGAAGGCGAAGTTCATGGCTTCGCAGCGCCGCGCGGCAGTTGCTCGAACGGTGTCGCCTTCCACGGATCCGGCTCGCGGGGAAGCCCGAGCACCTGTTCCGCCGCGACGTTCTTCATCACGTCGTCAGTGCCGCCGCCGATGTGCAGCGAAGGCGCGTACAGGTAGCGGTGCTGCCACTCGCCGCCGCCGCCTAATGCGTCCTCGCCACTCGCTTCGAGCCCGATACGCGCGGCGCGGCCGAGCACTTCGCCCGCGGCGTTCTTCATCAGCGCCGCCTCCGCGCTCGGGTTCTCGCCGCGCGCAAGCTTCGTGAGTACGCGCGCGCCTAACAGGTCGAGCGCCTTCGCCCAGGCGTAGAGCTGCGCGGCTTCAGCTGCGAGCGCGGAATCGCGCGAGACGCCGCGCGCCGCAAGGTGCGCGAACAAGCGCCGCACGGGTTCGAGCGGCGCCATCTGCCCGATCGAGAGCCGCTCGTTCGCGAGCGTGGTGCGCGCGATCGTCCAGCCCGCGGCGCGCGCGCCAACTCGCTGCGCATCGGGCACACGCACGTCTGTGAAAAACACCTCGTTGAAGTGATTGCCGCCGGTCATCTCGACCAGCGGGCGCACCTCCACACCGGGCGAGCGCATGTCAACGAGCAAGAACGAAATGCCCGCGTGCTTCGGCTGATTGGGCTCCGTGCGCGCGAGCAGAAAGCCCCAGTCGGCGTAGTTCGCGAACGACGACCAGAGCTTCTGCCCGTTCACCAGCCACGTGTCGCCTTCGAGCACGGCGCGGGTCGAAAGCGCAGCCAGATCGGAACCTGCGCCGGGCTCGCTGAAGAGCTGGCACCACATCACGTCGCCGCGCGCGGTGGGCTCGAGGAAACGCAGCTTCTGCGTGTCGCTCGCGTGCGCGATCAGCGTGGGGCCAAGCATGTCGAGCCCGGCCGTCAGCATGCTGCGCGAGCGTCCGGCGCGCGCGCACTCCTGGCCCCAGATCACGGACTGCCCAGGTGTTAGGTCGCGACCGCCGGCTGCGCGCGGCCAGCTCGGCGCCGCCCAGCCGAGCCCGTGGAGCGTGCGCTGCCACGCGCGCGCGTCCTGCACCGCTGCCGCGAGATCGTGGAGCCCGCCCGCATCGAGGCCGAGCGTGCTGGCGCGCGCGTGCGGCGCGAGCAGCGCGCGCACCTCGGCGCGGAACGCGGCGTCAGCCGGCGAGTCCTCGAAGTCCAGACTTGTTTGCTCCGTTCGCCTTTGGCTCACTGCGCGAAGACTTGCCGCTTCAGATCACTCCGCCAACGTGAGCGTCACGCTGCCGGTGACGTGCGGCCCGAGTCGGTTATCGCCGCGCAGCGCGATCTCGAGTTCCCGGCCGCTCGCGCTGATCACGCTGCCGCTCAGCAGCATCGCGTCGCCGGGGTAATTAGGCGCGCCGAGGCGAATCGAGAGCCGGCGCAGCTGCGCCTCGGGCCCCGCCCAATCACTCGCGTAGCGCGCCACGATCCCGCTCGTGGTGAGGATGTTCATGAAGATGTCCGGCGAGCCGCGCAGCTTCGCGAGATCGCGGTCGTGGTGAACGTCCTGATAATCGCGCGATGCGATCGCGCCCGCGACGATGCGCGTCGCGGTGATCGGCACCAAGCACGGCGCGAGCGCGTCGCCGGACTTCGCTTCGCCTGCGCGCAGAGTTTTCAACCGCAGCGCCGTGCGAGCGGGAAGCTCGCGCGCCGCTGCCTCGCTCTGGGCAGCGTTGCCCGCAGCCACGCGCCCCGTGCCGGGCGTGAACTTGAGAATGCGGAAGCGCATCCGCCCAATGACTTCGCCGCTTTGCGTGGTGTAGATCGTCTGCGTCGTCACGAAATGGCCGACGCCGAGCGCGGTCTGCTTCTCGTCGCTCACCTCAACAACTTCACCCGCGCCGTGCACGAGATCGCCGAGGCGCAGGTAGCGCAGGTACTCGTGGGTGCTGTCGGTAGCAACCACCGAGCTGAAGCCCGCGGCGTCGAGCGCGCGATACACCTCGCCTGCCGGATCGCTGCGGCCCGCGGGCCGGCCCGCGAGGCCCGGCATCGTCCACGCGTTCAGCATCGCCGGCGGCGCCACGATCGCGCCGTGCACGCTGCGCGCGGCGAACGCGGCGTCCGTGTAGGCGGGGTTCGCGTCCTCTATCGCGTCGCACCAGTGGCGAATCATCGGCTGATTCACCGCGTCGCGCGCAACTTCGGGCGCGCCGGGCTTGCCGATGAAGGCGCGCAGCTCGCGCACGAGATCGTCCGTCGCCATCGAGCCTCCGCGTTCGAGGAAATGCGTTGGTAGCGCGAGTGCGAAGCGGCGCGCCGCGCCGGTATCGTGCGCGCCTTCACGGAGAAACGCGATGCGCCTCGGTCTGGTCCTGATGAGCGGCTCGGTTCGCGGCGACGTCGCGCTCGCGCTGCGCGCCGAACGCGCCGGGTTCGACTCGGTGTTCACGATCGAGTTCTTCAACCGCCACGGCTTCATTCCGCTCGCGGCAGCGGCGGTGCAGACCTCGCGCGTGCGGCTCGGCACCGGCATCGCGAACGCCTTCACGCGTGCGCCGCTGTTGCACGCCAGCGCCGCGATGGACATCGACGAGCTATCAGGGGGCCGCATGATCCTCGGCCTCGGCTCCGCCACGCGGCGCATGAACGAAGACTGGTTCGGCGTGCCGTTCTCGCGCCCCGCCGCGCGCATGCGCGAGCTGGTCACGTTGTTACGGGCCGCCTTCGCCGCGCAGAAGGGCGGCGGCTTCCGCTTCGACGGCGAGTTCTGGAAGCTGAACGTGCCGGTGTTCTCGCGCCCGCATGCAGCGCGCGAGCGAATCCCCATCTGGGTGGCCGCCGTGAATCGCGGCATGTCGCGCGCGGCGGGCGCGGTCGCCGACGCGCTGGTGGGGCATCCGATCGCGACGCGGCGCTGGCACCGCGAGGTGACGCTCGCCTGCATCGCCGAAGGCGAGCGCGAGGCGGGCCGCACCGCGGGCTCCTGCGCGCTCGCGCCTTACGTGCTGACTTCGCTCGCCGCGACGCGCGAAGAAGCCGTGCGCAATGCCAAGGGCCAGATCGGCTTCTACTACACGACCGATCTGTATCACTCGATCCTCGAACACCACGGCTTGAAGCACGTCGGCGACGCTTGCCGCGCAGCACTCAGGAAATTTGACACGCGCGCGATGGCCGAGGCGATCCCCGACGCGCTCGTCGACGAGATCGCGATTGCCTGCACGCCGGACGAAGCGCAGGACCGGCTGGCGCAGTGGAAGGACCTAACGAGCGACGCGCTGCTGTATCCGCCGAGCGTCGGCGTTCGGCCCGAGAAACAAGCCGAGAACCTCGACGCGATCTTCGCAACGTTCGGCGCGGTTGCGGCGTGAGCGACGAACTCGCTCCGCAGCAGAAGTTCTTTCGCCGCCGCTGGGAAGCTGGCCAGAACATTGCAACCGGTGTGTGGGCGGCGCGGCGCCGGCTCGCGGCTGCGATGCGCAGCGTGATCGAGCGACTGATTACGAGCGACGCGCCCGAAGCCGAGCTCGAACGCGCGGCGGCACAGCTCGAGACGTACGCCGATCACCTCGCCACGCATCCCGTGCGCAAGCGCTACATCGGTTTCTCGGAGAGCGCGCTCGCGGACGAGCAGACCGAGGACGCGGAAGGCGCCTCCGGCGGGCACTTCGATTTCAGTCCGCTGATCGGACGCTCGAATCCGCTCTCACCGCCGATCGAGATGAGCGCAGACGCCGACGGCGCCGTGATCGGCCGCGTGCGTTTCGGCTCGGCCTACGAGGGGCCGCCCGGCTGCGTGCACGGCGGCTACATCGCCGCCGCTTTCGACGAGGTATTAGGCTTTGCGGAGACCTTTTCGGGCGCGCCCGGCATGACAGGCACGCTGACGGTGCTCTACCGCACGCCGACGCCGCTTCACGACGAGGTTGTGTTCACCGCCAAGATCGATCGCGTCGAGGGCCGCAAGATCTTCGTGAAGGGCAAGCTCCACGCCGGCGCGCGCCTGTGCGCCGAGTGCGAGGCGATCTTCGTCTCGATGAAGGGCGGCGTGTACGCGCAGCTGATGGCGCAGCGCGCGAAGTGGGGCGAGAAGTAGCGCGAGCCGCGGCGGCTGCGCTCAGCGGACGCGTTCGAGCACGACCACCGGCAGTTCGCGCGTGCCGCGCAGGTTTCGCTCGTAGCGGGCGTAATCACTGAAGTTCGCGACCAGCGCGGACCAGAGCCGCGCGCGCTCCTCGCCCGCAGCCAGCCGAGCGCGCACGGCGTATTCCCGCGCGCCCACCTGCACTTGCGCCTCGGGCCGCGCCTGCAGATTCAGCCACCACGCGGGCGGCTTCGCGTCGCCGGCGTTCGAGCCCACCACCACGAAGCGCTCGCCATCGGGGAGGTAGAGCAGCGGGATCGTGTACGCGCGCCCGCTCTTGCGGCCGATGTGCGTGAGCAACAGCGAACGCCAGTTCAAGAACGGGACGCGATGGCCGATCGCGCCGCGGCTCGCACGATAAAGCCAGCGGTGAAGCCCCGTGATCAGCGCGAGCAGCCAGCGGATGTTAGGCACGCGGCGCCGCACTCGCGCGCTCGCGGGCTTCGGCCGCGCGCTTCGCGACGCGCGCTTCGAGCAAGCCGAGCGACGCGAAACCGAGCAGGAACGTCTGCCAGCCCCAGCCGAGCGCCGTCTCGCGCAGCCCAGCGCGCTCCGCGATCTGCACCGCGCGCAGGCCCTTGCTCACGTGCAGCCAGCAGGCCCACGCGAACACCACGCCGAGCAGCGGCTGCGGAAGCAACTGCGTCACGTGAGCGGCAAACCAGCCATGAGCATTGTCCGAGATCGCGAGCCCACCGGTCAGCGTCATGCCGCCGAGAATCGCGAGCCACCAGGCCCAGTGCGGGCGATCGATGCTTTCGTGCTCACTCATCAGGCGGCGAACGTAGGCGAGGCACGCCGGGAAAACCTCGGCCTGCGAGAGTTTCGGCGTCCAGCCGAAATCGCGGCGCGCCTTGTCGATACGGTTGTAGTGGGAGGTCGCGATCTTGCGAACCTCGAGCGAGCGGAGCAGCGGCGCCGGCGCGCCGAGCTTTGCGTGCGCCCACTCCCAGGCCGTCATGCACGCATGCACGAGGCCAGCGGGCACGCGGCGCTTCGGGTGCGCGAGGCCAACGCCGCTAACGAGCGGGCGGAAGAACTCGAAGTAGTTAATGGGCTGACCGTCCGTGATGAAGTACGCCTGCCCGGTGAGCGGCGAGCCCGGCACGAGGTGGCGCGCGGCCTCGATCTGCCCGTCCACGAGGTTGAGCACATGCGTGTTGTCCGAGAGCGCGCTGCCGTCGCCGATCGTCGCGACGTAGCGCCCCGCGGCGAGTTGCTGCGCGAGCTTGCGCAGCATGGTCGGATCCCCCGGCCCGTAGATGCCGCCCGGCCTAATGACACACGTGAGCAGACCCTCGCCGCTTCCCGCCAGCGCGATCTGCTCGCCGAGAATCTTTGTCTCGGTGTAGAGATCGCGCGTGCGCGCCGCGTAGGGCCGCGACTCATCGCCGTCGATCACGGGCGCGTCGAGCGTGACGTTGTTCGTGCTCGTGTGTACGAGGCGCAGAGCCCCAGCCTCGCGCGCCGCGCGCACGATGTTCTCGACGCCCCGCACGTTCACCGCGAAGCTGCGCTCGCGTTGCTCGCGCGTCGGCCAGCGCGCCCAGTCGAGCAGCGCCGCTGCGTGAAACACGGTGTCGACGCCGGCGCAGGCTTTGCGCGCGTCTTCCAGCCGCGTGATGTCGCCGATCATCACCTCGGCGCCGCGCAGCGGCGGCTCGGGCGCGCGCAGATCGAACACGCGCACCGCGTGGCCGCGTCGTAACAACTCCGCTGCGAGGTGTCGCCCGAAGTAACCGGCGCCGCCGGTTACGAGGCACACGCCCAGCGCGGTGCTGAGGCGGGTGGTGTCTTCGAGGCCTGCGAACTCGAGGGGGATGAGGGAATGCAGCCTGTCTGCTTGCGAATCGGAAGTGGTCATGGGCGGCCTCGGGTGCGGCGGCGGGAGCGAGCACTCTTCGGCCGTCTCGCGCGCGGCGTTGACCCGTTCCGCCGCCGTTGCACACCGCCGCGCGCGCAACCTCGCGCTCAACCCACGGCCCCGTCTGCCGAAACGCCTCGCATGCAGAAACTCCTCGTGTTCGCGCTGGGCGCACTCTTCGCTTTCGCCGCACACGCCGAATCCGACTCACGCGACGACCAGGACCTAATGCGCGCGGGTTGCCGCGTGCGCACGACGCAAGTCGACGCGCGTGGCATGGCGACCGTCGCCGCCGATTGCCACTGGCAGCGCGCGCCCGAAGCCGTGCTCGGCGTGCTGCGCGATCCCGCCGAGCTCGCCTCCGCGCTCTCTTCGCTCGGCGAATGCAAGCGGCTGCCGGGTGGACGCGTGCTGCAAGTGCACACGGTCGGCTGGCCGCTCGACGATCGTCAGATCACGCTCGATTGGCGCGAGACCACGCTGCCCGATGGCGGCGTTCGCTTCGATTACACGCGCGCCGCGCAGCAGGAACCGCTTGGCGATGGGCGTGTCGAGATTCTCGAAGACGAGGGGTTCTGGGAAATTCGCGGCGACGGCGCGGGCGGCACGAAGCTCGCGTACTCCTCGCGCTACGACGCGGGCGGGAACCTGAAGCCGTGGGTGGTGCGCCGCTTCCAGAAGGACGGCATCGCGACCTCGCTCGAGGAGCTTCTCGCCGCGGTGCCGAAAAGCTAGAACTCGCGCATGCGCCGCACGCTCGCAACTTTCGCTTCGCTCGGGGCCCTAACACTCGCGGCGCCTGGTTTGGCCGCGGGCGGCCCGGACGAAGCAGGCTGCACGATCGAACTCGCGCGCGAAGTCGCGGGCATCGCCACGTACGCGGCGGAGTGCCATTGGCCCGTGGCGCCGCGCTTCGTCGCCGCGATCGTCGGCGACCCGCAGCAGATCGCGGCGGCTTCCACGTCGCTCGTCTCGAGCACGCGGCTCGCGGACGGGCGCATCTTGAACGTGCACCTGGCCGGTTGGCCGATCGACGATCGCCAGAGCACGCTGGCGATCGAGAAGACCGCGCTCGCCGACGGCGGCCTGCTGCTCTCGTACACGCATGCGCCCGTGCAGGCGCCGCTTGGCGGAGGCCGCGTACAGGCGCGCCGCGACGATGGGCGCTGGGAGATTCGCGGCGAGGCGGGCGGCGGTACGGGCGGCGGTACGCGCGGCGGTACGCGCGTGCTTTACGAGACGACTTACGACGCGGGCGGGAGCCTGCCTGTCTCGCTCGTGCAGCGCACCGTGCGCGCGAGCGTCGCGGAATCGCTCGCGGAGATTCGCGCCGCCGCGGAACTGCTCGCGGGGGCTGAGGCGCCGCACACAGGAGCGAACGCGGGCGCTCGAACGCGAACGCAAGCGGACACAGGCGAGTAAAAGCCGAGCCTCAGCCCCGCGCTCCGCCGTGTTAGGGTCCGCCGGTGCGCCTCCTAACTGCTATCGCGACCGCTGCGCTCTGCGCCGCGCCGCTCGCCGCCGCGCTGCCCGCGCGAGCGAGCGAGCCCGAGGCAACCGCTCCGGGCTGCACGGTGGTGCGCACCGCGACCGACGCCGAAGGCGTCGGCACCTTCGTCTCGGAGTGCCGCTGGACCGTGCCGTACGAGTTCGTCGAGCGCGTATTCACGGAAGACGACCTGATCGAGGACGCCAACTCGAACCTCGGCGAGGGCGTCGATCTCGGCGACGGGCGCTCGATCAACGTGCACACGCCGGGTTTTCCGATCGCCGATCGCCAGAGCACGCTCGAGAGCCAGCGCGAGCCGTTGCCCGGCGGCGGGTTCCGGTCGCGTTATTGGCAATCTGAGCGACAGGCGCCGCTCGAGCCGGCGCGTGTCCAGGTGCGGATCGACGAGGGCACTTGGGAGATTCGCCCGGGCGAGGGCGGCGGAACCGCGCTGCGTTACGAGATGCGGTACGACGCGGGCGGCAACCTCGCGCCCTGGGTCGTGCGCCGCTTCCAGGCCAAGGGCATCGCCACCTCGCTCGATGAAATGCGGCGCGCGGCGGAGGCGCTCGCGGCGCGCGTGACACCTACGGGCGGCGAGGCGCCACAAACATCGCGGTAGCGCGATTCACGAACCGGGAGAGAGCGGGGACATGCGGCGGAATTGGGGACTAGTCGGAGTGGCGGCGGCGCTGGCGCTGGCGAGCGCGTCGGCGGCGAGCGCGGACGACGCCAGCTTGGGCGGCTGCGTCGTGAAGCTCGCGAGTGTCGATGCGCAGAACGTGCCGACCTTCCGCGGCGAATGCGTCTGGAGCGTCGCGCCGGCTTCGGTGGCGGCGGTGCTGACGGATCCGCAGCGCCTCGACGCGGCTTCCGAGCTGCTGATCGGGAGCGAGCGGCTCGCCGACGGCCGGATCGTGAACGTGCAGAAGACCGGCTGGCCGTTCGAAGATCGCCAAAGCACGATCGAGGTGCGCGACGAGCCGCTGCCCGACGGCGGCCTCCGGCGCCGCTACCGGCTGGCTGACACGCAAGCGACGCCGCGCGAGGGCGCGGTGCAGGTCGCGGTCGACGAAGGCTCCTACGAAATCGCCGCGGACCCGCTCGGCACGCGTTTGGTGCTCGTAATGCGCTACGAGCCGGGCGGCAACCTGCCAACGCGCATCGTTCAGAGCCAGTCGCCGAAGTACATCGCGAGGGGGCTGGACGAGTTGCGCGCGGGCGCCGAGCAATTTGCGCGCGCGAACCCGGGGGCGGCGAGTGTTGGTGCGGGGCCGCCGAAAGAGTAAGCGCGGGTTCGAGTCAGCTTGGCGTGGCGGACTTCATCGCGTGGTTCCGCTCGGGGCGGGAGGGGTGCTGGCCGGCTGCGGGCCTTTTCGTCGGGGTGTGCGCGCAGCGGGCGTACCGGGGAAGTTGCGCGAACACTGCATCGCACCGAGGCGATTGCGGGACATCCGCTGTGCGTTCGCTGCGTCTTGGCGTGCAACCGCGTTGCTCGTAGCGGCCCTCCGCGGCCACACCCCGCTCCCGCCCCTCAGCTCCGTGCTCGGGAGAGCCCCGTTCCCAACAGTTAGTTAGGGACAGTGACGGAGCCGCGGTATCGAACCGCGGCTCCGTCACTTCCCACCGAGGCGTGCGCTGCCCATTCGTGCTCGAACGCAGCGAGATGCACTCAGCGCGTCCTCGCTGCCTGCGCGAAGAATCTCGCCGCGCACCTCGGCGCTTCGTTTCTCCTGCGCGTTCGCGCGCCTCGTTGCCAAGTGCCGCCACGGCGGCTCGATGCCGCCGGGGCGGCACACTCCCAAATACGTTTGAACTCGGCTGCCTGTACGAGTGCAGAAACCCGAGGAGCGCAGGGGCGGGAGCGGGGTG
The DNA here is from genome assembly GCA_031401135.1 of Deltaproteobacteria bacterium. Taxonomy (GTDB): domain Bacteria; phylum Myxococcota_A; class UBA9160; order UBA9160; family UBA6930; genus VGRF01. Next base: position 37,923 of record JANNRF010000220.1, read on the forward strand.
TGGCCGCGGAGGGCCGCTACAGGCAACAAGCCTGCACGGCAGAGCGCAGCGAACGCACAACGGATCTCCGCAATCGCCTCGGTGCGATGCAGTGTTCGCCCAAATGCCAGATGTACCTGCTGCCCGCACTCCCCGCGGCCAAGGCCCGGAGGCGGACAGCACCCCTCCCGCGCCTGAGCGGCGCCCCGATCGAGCGCGCGAGGCTAAGCGCGCCTGCTCCCCATCACTGCTGGCAACAGTAATAAGTCCGCCAGGAGAGACGCCCCAATCGCGACGCCCGTCACGAGTCCGAAGCTCGACAGGCTCTGCCACGGCACGAAGAACAACACCAAGAACCCCGCCGCGAGCGCGCCCGCGCTCGTGAAGAGCGCGCGCCCGACTTCGCGCAGCGACGCGTCCATCGCCGGCTCGCGGGCTAGGCCCCCAGCGCGATGGCGCTGGTAGCCCGATAACAAGTGCAGCGCCTCGTCGATGCCGAGGCCGAGCAGCACCGACGCCACCATCGCGGTGCCCATGTCGAGCGGGATGCGCAGGAAGCCCATCGCGCCGAGCGTCAGCAGCACTGGAACCGTGGTCGGGATCATCGCGAGCAGCGCCAGGCGCAGTGAGCGCAGGCAGATCGCACTGAGCACGAACACCATCGCGAGCGCGGAGGCGAAGCTCCCGATCTGCGTGTCGCGGATCTCGTCGATCATCTGGCTGACCACGGCGAGCGGCCCCGTAACAACCACGCGCGAGCCGGGCGGGAGCGCGGCGACGGCCTCGCGCCGCACGCGATCCACGAGCGCGCGCAGCTCGCGCTGCGGAAGCTTCTCGCCCTGGAACGAGATGCGGAGCGCGGCCGGCTCGCCGGCTTCGCTCGGGACCGCGAACAAGCGCACGAGGTCGCCCTGCTCGGCGTTCATCAATCGCAACAACTGCTGCGGGCGCTCGGGACGCGCCTCGTCGCCGTGCAGCGCCAGCGCGTCGCCATGCACGAGCGCGTTGAGTTCGCGCATCGGCGCGAGCACCGAGAGCGGCCGGCCAATGCCTTCGAGCACAGCCAGCTGCTCGATCTTCTCGACTGCGGCGAGAGCCTCCAGCGAATCCGGCGCGAGCGGCGGCGGCAGAAAGATCGCCACCTCGAGCGTGTCCGCGCCGCGCAGCGCCGCTGCCTCGCGCGACCAGCGCACAACTTGGCTCTGCTCGCCGTACACCTCTTCGAAACTGGCGTCGATCGAGAGCCGCGTGATTCCGATGACGGCGAGCACGGCCGCGGCGAGCGCGCCCGCGAGAATCGCCGCGCGCTGCCGGCCGACATGGTCCGCGATCCAGTTCACGAAGCGGCTCCAGCCCGCATGCGCTGGTGGCGCGACGATCCAGCGCAAAGGCAGGCGCACGAGCGCGATCGGCAACAACACGAACGCGGCGCCGAGAGCCGCGATCGCACCGAAGGCCGCAATCCAGCCGAAACGCACGAGGCTCTCGAGGCCGCTGTTATAGAACGAGGCGAATCCGGCCGCGGTCGTGAGCGCTGTGAACAGCGCCGGGCGACTCACCTCCGCGAGCGCGGCTTCGACTGCGCGCCTGCGTCGGCCGCGCTGAAGGCGTTCGCCGCGGAGCGATTCGAGCGCGACGTGCTCCGCAAAACTCGTGATCAAGTGAATCCCGCAACAAACGCCAATCGTGAGCATCAGCGGCGGCAACACCTGGAAGAAACTCGTGCGCGGCCAGCCGAGCCAACCCTGCAGGCCGATCGCCCAGACGAGCGCGACGCCCGCGGTCGCGAGCGCGAGCACGGCCGGCGCGAGCGAGCGGAACGCGAGCAGCAGGATTGCGCCGACCAACACGACGATCGCGGGCACGAGCCGCTGCACCTGGCGATCGAGCTCGCGGCCGGCGATCACGAACTCGACCGGGCCGCCGACCAGCGCGAACCGGAAGCCGCGTTCTTCCCACGCGCGCAGCGCTGTGCGCGCGCCATCGACTGCGTTCGCGGCCGTCGTGCCCGAGCTGTCCGCAAGCAGCACGACGAGAGCGCCGGTGCGTCCGTCCTCGGAGACGATCTGCCCGACCCAGCTGGGATCGCGCAGTGCGCGCGGAATCAGCTCCGCGAGATCGGGCGCGGGCGAGCCGTTCGGCGCGAGTTGGCGCGCGCGCGGCAAGTCCATGAACTCCGGCGCGAGCAGCGGGCTGCTGGCGACGCTCTCGACGCGCTGCACGCCTTCGAGCGCAGCGACCTCACGCCCAAGTTCGTGCGCCATCGCCAGCGCGCTCGCGTCGAACACGCTCTCGCATGGCGCGGGCGCCCCGCACGCATACACCAGCGCAAACGGCACGCCGCCGCCGAAGCGAGCTGTTACGGATTCGAGATCGCGGACCACAGGGTGGCCTGCGCCGAGGAAGGCGCGGTAGCCCGTGTCGGTGCCGACCCGCAGCGCGCCAAACGCGAAGGCGGCGCTAACGAGGAGTGCAAGCGCGAGGGCAAGCACGGGGCGACGCAGGCAAGCGAGGGCGATTCGAGTCACGCCGTTGCCTCGGGGCTCGCGTGCGCTGTGAGCGCGGCGCCCCGCGCGATCTCGCGGACGCTCTCGCCTGCCGCCATACGCAGCAGCACCTCGAACGAACGAGGCGCCGCGGCGAGCGCGCGAAACGCCACGCGCCGCAGCTGGGAATGCGCGACGCCGAGTCCGAGCAACGCAGCGAAAGCGCGATGCGCGCGTGAGAGCCGCCGCCAGGCGGCCTCGTAGCGCGCGAGCGGCCAGCGCTCGGCGATCGTCTCCGCCAGCGCGTCCGCACTCAGCAGCGCGAGCGTAATCCCTTCGCCTGTAACGGCGTCGGTGTAGCCCGCCGCGTCGCCGACGAGCGCGACGCCGTCCGCGTAGCGGCGGCGCGCGAGCTGCCAGAACGGCCCGGCACCGCGCACCTCGGAGCTGGGCACCGCAGCCGCAAGGCGCAGCGCGAGTTCCGGAAAACGCGCGAGGTGTTCCTGATAACTCCCGCCAGCGCCCCGCCAGAGCAGCGCGACCCCTACCTCGTCGGCGGCCACGGGAGTGACGTACGCCTCCACGCCGTCGCCCCAATGCACCTCCACGAACTCGCTCCAGGGCGCGCGGCGAAAATGACGGCGCATGCCGAAGCGGCGCCGACGCAGGGCGCGTGCGAGCCCCGCCTGCGCGCGCACGCGGCTCGCGAGCCCGTCGGCGCCGACGAGCACGCGCGCAGTCAAATCGCCCTGAGAAGTGCGTGCACGCACGCCGTCGCCGCGTGCCTCCCAACTCTCGAGCGCGCAGCCGCAGCGCAGCTCGACGCCCGCTTTTTCGGCTACTGCGCGCAGCGCCTCGGAGAGCGCGGTGCGGCGCACGCCGAGGCCAACGCCATCCCCGAAACTTCCCGAGAAGGAACGCGCGCCTTCGATGAAGCGCACACCGCGGAACGGCGCCGCGCGCAGTGCGGCGATCTCGACGCCGAGCGCCGCGAGCGCGCGCACACCGGCGGGCATAATGCCCTCGCCACACGCCTTGTCGAAGGGTGGCATGCGCCGCTCGATCAGCAGCGCGGAGGCGCCGCGGCGCGCGAGCGCAATCGCCGTCGCGAGGCCAGCCGGCCCCGCGCCGACGATCAGCGCGTCAACGTCCGGCACGCGCAAACGCCCGCAGCGAGCGAAACATTTCGAGCGCGAGCCGAGGCAGCGAAACCGCAGCCGGAGCACTGAGCGCTCCATCTCGGTAGAGCCGCAGCGTCTCGGCGCGGCGAATCTTGCCGCTGGAAGTGCGCGGCAGCGTGCCCGTCGCGAGTACGACGACGCGCGCCGCACGCAGGCCGCTGCGCTCGAGCGCGCGGCCACGCACAGCCTCCGCGATCTCGGCGTCGCTCTGTTCGGCATGCTGCGCGCGCTCGACGAAAACCCAGAGTTCCTCGCCGCCGCCGTCGGCTCCGAGTGCGCCGACCGCTGCGCTGCAACCCGTGCGCACGCCGGGCAGATCGTCGAGCGCGTGCTCCACGTCCTGCGGCGCGTGGTTGCGTCCGCGCACGATGATCAGATCCTTCGCGCGCCCATGCAGAAAGAGTTCGCCCTCGCACAGGAAGCCGATGTCGCCTGTGTCGAGCCAGCCATCTGTTAGGGCGCGAGCCGTCTCTTCCGGCTGCCCGTCGTAGCCGGACATCAACGAGGGGCCGCGCACGAGCACGCGCCCGAGCGCGCCAGCGCCGAGTGCCGCACCCGCGCCGTCGGCGATCCGGATCGCGAAGCCCGGCAGCGGCGGGCCCAACGAAACCAGCGGCGTGCCCGTGGCGGCGAGCACTGCGCGCTCTTCCTCCGCGAGCGCACGCGCTTCGAAGTGCCGCACGCGAAAGCGGCTGCGCAGTGCGCTGAAGGTGACGGCGAGCGTGGCCTCGGCGAGGCCGTAGACGGGCGTGAGCGCCTCCTCGCGCAGCCCGTTCGCCGCGAAGCGATCGACGAAGCGCGCGAGCACGAGTGGTGTTACGGGCTCCGCGCCGTTCATCGCGACGAGCCACGAGGAGAGATCGACGCCCGCGAGCTCCTCATCGCGAATGCGTTCGGCGCACAGCGCATACGCGAAGTTCGGAGCGGGGCTGATCGTCGCGCGGTGTCGCGAGATCGCGCGCAGCCAGAGCGCCGGTCGCGCGATGAAGTTCTCCGGCGGAATCAACACGAGATCCCGGCCGTGGAAGAGCGAAGTGAACACGCCGCCCACGAGGCCCATGTCGTGATAGAGCGGCAGCCAACTCGCCGCGACGTGCTGAAAATGCTCGCTCTCGGGGTAGGCGCCCAGGATCATGCCGCCGATTGCGTCGACGTTCGCGAGGATCTGGCGGTGCGTGAGCCCGACGGGTTTCGGCGCGTGGGTCGTGCCCGACGAGAACTGGATCAAGCCGAGCGCGTCGGGATCGAGGGCGAGCGGCGCGATCGGGCCGGCGCGCAACTCGCTGAGCGATTCGCAGCCGAGTTCGGGGCGCGCGCGCTCGATCGTGCGACCGAGCACGCGGCGCGTGCGCGTGTCCGTGAGCACGAGGCGAACGCGCGCCGCACCTAACATCGCGGCGGTGCGCTCGTGGTATTCGGCAAGGCGCCCGAGGCGCACCGGCGGATAGAGCGGCACGGGCACCGCGCCCGCGAGCAGCGCGCCGAAGAAGCCGTCGAAGAACTCCGGGCCGGTGCCCGCGATGATCGCGACGCGGTCGCCGCACACCACGCCGCGTGCCGCGAGCCCGCCTGCGGCCCGCCGCGCACGCTCGAACATCTCCGCGTGCGCGAGCTTCGTCTCGTTCTCGCGCGCATCGACGAAAGTGATGTGCCCGGCGCCGCGCGCCGCCTGCTCGAAGCGCGTTGCGAGCGTGTCAGCCAAGACGCACGCCAGCGCCGCGCGCGCGGTCGATCCACGCCACCAACTCGCCGATCGTGTGGACCTCCTGGTCTTCCTCGAGGTCGAGCGCGATCTCGAAGTGATTCTCGAGTTCGACGATCAGGTCGAGCTGCTGGATCGAGTCGAGCGCGAGGTCGGCAACGAGGCGCGTCTCGCGCGTCAACTCGCCCGTGCGGGGCAGACGCTCGCGCAGCAGACGCTCCAGCTGCGCGATTGTCTCGGTCATCGCGCAGCTCGCAGTGGCACGAGCCGGGGCCGATCGCCGAGGCGCGCGTCGAAGTCGCAGTGCTGCGCGAGCGCGCGCTCTTCTGCGCGGATGCGCACGCGCAGCAGCCACGCGTTCAGCGCGCTGAACGTGAATGCAGTGAGCCACGCGCCGTGCAGCAGCGGCAGCGCGACCAACTCGAGCACGACCGCCAGATAGTTAGGGTGGCGCAGCCACCGATACGGGCCGTCCGTAACAACCGGCAGGCCGGGCACGACGATCACCCGGACGTTCCAGCGCGGCCCGAGGCTGGCGATCGCCCAGTAGCGCAGCGCCTGCGCCGCCAGCGCGAGTGCGAGCATCGGCAGCGCCAGCCGTGCGTCGAAGGCGCGCTGCAGCAGCACTACCTCGAGCGCGCAGCTCGCGAGGAACGCGCCGTGCAGCGCGCGCATCCAGCCAAAGTGCGCTTGCCCGAGTTCGAAGCCGCCCTGCGCGAACGCGATCGCCGCGTTTCTGCGCGACAGGCGCAGCTCGTAGAGGCGCTCCGCGCCGACGAGCGCGAGCAACGCGAGGTAGGCGCTCACCATTGCAGCAGCACGAGCTCGCTGCAGAAGCCTGGGCCCATCGCGAGCAGGAGGCCGAGCGCACCCGGCGCGTGCTCTTCCGAGAGCGCGTCGCCGAGCACGAACAGCACCGACGCGCTCGACAGATTACCGACGCGCGCGAGGTGATCCCATGACCGTTGCAGCGCGCCCGCAGGCAACGAGAGCGCGTGCTCGATCGCTTCGAGCACCTTCGGCCCGCCGGGGTGACACACGAACGTGTCGATGGCGCTGAGCGCGTGGCCGTGCTCGGCGAGGAACTTCTCGACGTCAGGCCGTAGCCCGGCTGCCATCGCGGGCACGTCCGCGGAGAGCACGACGCGGAAGCCGCCGTCGCCCACTTCCCAGCCCATCACGTGCTCGGTGTTCGGATAGAAGACCGAGCGCGTCGCGAGCACGCGCGGCCCGCGCGCTGCCACCTCCGCGCCGCGCAGCACGACGGCGGCGGCGCCGTCGCCGAACAAGCCGCTCGCAATCACGTTGGCCATCGATGCATCGCCGCGCTGCAGCGTCAGGCTGCACAGCTCGACGGAGAGCACGAGTGCGGTCTGGTGCGGAAAAGCGCGCAGGTAGTCGGCCGCGCGCGCGATGCCCGCAGCGCCGCCGACGCAGCCGAGGCCGAAGATCGGCGTGCGCTTCACGTCGCTGCGCAGGCCGAGGCGATTCACCAGCCGCGCGTCGAGCGACGGCGCGGCGATGCCCGTGACCGAGAGCGAGAAGATGTGGTCGATCTGGCTCGGCGTGATCTCAGCGCGCGCGAGCGCCTCGCGGATGGCGCGCTCGGCGAGCTCGAGGCCGCAGCGGACGAAGGCGGCGTTCGCCTCGCCGAAGCCTCGCAGCTGCTCGTACTGCTCGATCGGCAGCGCCAGGTGGCGGCCGCCGACGAGCGTGTTGCGGTGAATCTGCTCGAGGCGCTGCGGGTTGTGGAAGCGGCCCTGCCACAGCTTTGCGAGCGCGCCGAGCAACTCGTCCTGCGCGTAGTAGTTATCAGGCAGCGCACGGCCGACGGAGACGATCTGCATCAGCGCTCCGGGTTCCGAGGCGCTTCCGCGCTTGGTGCGCTGGCCTGCGGCGCGCCACTTCTCGCCGTCAACTCGACGGCGACCTCGACCTGCACGGTCTCGTCGACGCGGATGAAGCCCATCGCGACGGGCGGCTCCATCCCGAAATCGCGCAGCGAGAGCGCGAAGGTGGCGCGGAAACGCGCGCTCTTGCCGGGCTGCTCGGACCAACCGGAGATGGCAGGCGTAACGCTGCGCTCGACGCCGTGGATCGAGATGCGGAACGGGATTGCGTCGCGAGAGCCGCGCCGCAGCGCGTTCGGGTCGATGCGCTCGAACGACGCGCTGATTCGCGGGAAGCGCTTCGCCTCGAACATTTGGCGCATCTTCTTGTCGCGCGCCGCGATGCCGGTGTCCAGCTGCGCCACCAGGACCTCGGCGCGCGCACTGTATGCCCCGTTCGCGTCGGGCGGGTCGATCGCGAGCAGGGCGCACGGCGCGCTGCCCTCGAAATCGTGAACCGTCGAAGTTGCGAACACCTGAACCGTGCAGCGGCCGGCGATCGCCTGAGCTTCCGCGCGCGCGGCAACGAGCGAGCCGAATAACAACAGGCTGAATGCGAGTTCGCGGAGACCGGAGCGAGCGACAGGCGCCAAGAGCATTCACCTCGGGCGCGCAAGATAGGGGGAGACCCGCCTAGTGCCGATGCGGCCCGCTGTTTCGCGCGGCGTGGAGGGGCACTGCGCGCGATCTCTTCGAGCGAGGGCCCGACGCAGCGCCCCATCTCGATGCGCGCGCATCTCACTGGAACTTGGCCTGAATGCAAAACTGGCAAAAAGAGCCGGATTATTGCACGATATCGGCAAGGTCCCTGATGAAGAAACAGAACTAAGCCATGCCTTATTAGGCGGAAAATTGGCTGAAAAATATGGTGAGAACCCCGCAGTGGTTAATGCTATTGCCGCTCACCACGACGAAACGGAAATGCAATTTGTGATATCCCCCATCATTCAGGCATGTGACGCCATCAGCGGTGCAAGGCCAGGTGCCAGGAGAGAAATCATGCAGCAGTATATCCAGCGTATCAAAGACCTTGAAAATCTGGCGATGACTTATGGCGGCGTTGAAAAAGCGTATGCCATTCAGGCCGGACGTGAATTAAGGGTGATTGTTGAGGCAGATAAAATGTCTGACTCAGACAGCGAAAAGCTGAGTTTTGATATGGCTCAGAAAATTCAGACAGAAATGACCTATCCCGGCCAGATCAAAGTAACCGTAATCCGCGAAAAAAGGGCCGTAAACGTGGCTCGTTAAGGCTGATTCAGTTTGATTTCTGGGGTCACCTGTCCAAAAAAGGTTTCATCGAACCTGTGAATTTTCTTTGCGATAATAAGTAAAAGTTATACCTTCGCCGTCCTTAAAATTGATGTTATGAATTCTGCTGTAGCCTTTGTACACGAGCAACTTTCCGGTAATAATGCATTCCCGCGCTTCAAAGCCGGCGACAATGTTACCGTTAACTATAAGATCCAGGAAGGAAATAAAGAGCGGATCCAGAGCTTTAAAGGCGATGTGATCAAGCGTCAGGGCGATGGCCATACCGCTACTTTTACCGTAAGAAAGATTTCTGATGGTATTGGTGTTGAGCGGACTTTCCCTGTATCTTCTCCTCATATTGAATCAGTTACCCTCAATAAAGTGGGTAAAGTGCGACAGGCCAAACTGTACTTCCTGAGAAGCCGCAGTGGCAAGAGCGCAAGGATTAAAGAGAAAAGAGTTAAATAAGCAATTAAAGTATTGTATATCAGGCGGGAACCCTTGGTTCCCGTTTTTTATTTCCGGCAAAATAATAATGCCGGTTGTGATGAAACTATTTTATTAAATTTGTATTTCAACGTAAAACGATTACCATGTTACCCAATTGTGTATTTCTGATTTCCATGCCTGGCGGAACCGAATGGATCCTGATCGTTCTTGCCGTTCTGATTCTTTTTGGCGGTCGCAAAATACCTGAATTTATGCGCGGACTGGGTCGAGGTATCCGCGAGTTCAATGATGCCAAGACCAATGTCAAAAAAGAAATTGAAGAAGGCATGGAAGAAACCGATTCTAAAAAATAATTACCTGGCTACTCCCCAGGCCTGGTTCGATTAGAAACAGCCGAAAAGAATCCTGTTTAATTTGTATGCGCATCATTCCATAGCACAATTTCATGCAGAAATTGAAGGGCAGTCTATTACCTGCGAAGCCATAGTGGAGCACTATCTCTCACGTATAGCTGAAAACAAAAGACTGAATGCCTTCATCGAGGTTTACGCAGACGAAGCCCGCACAAGGGCCCGTGCCTTAGACCTCCGCAAGAAAGAAGGAATGCCAACAGGCAAATTGTTTGGCGTTGTTGTGGGCATCAAAGATGTTATCTGCTACAAAGATCATTCAGTTACAGCCGGCTCCAAAATACTGAAGGGATTCCACTCCATTTATAATGCCACTGCCATTGAGCGGTTATTGCAGGAAGACGCCATCATTATTGGTAACCTTAACTGCGATGAATTTGCCATGGGCTCCTCCAACGAAAACTCATCTTATGGAAATGTGTTGAACGCCCTTGATGAAACCAGGGTTCCGGGAGGTTCATCCGGCGGTTCAGCAGTAGCGGTTCAGGCTGGGCTTTGTATGGTTAGCCTTGGAAGTGATACAGGCGGATCAGTTAGACAGCCAGCCGATTTCTGTGGTATCATTGGTTTAAAACCCGGTTATGGCCGGATATCACGTTATGGTCTTATCGCTTATGCATCGTCTTTTGACCAAATCGGCATCTTTGGAAGCCGGGTGGAAGACATTGCCGTGATGCTGGAAGTGATGGCCGGTCCGGATGACTATGACAGTACAGTGAGCCATTCATCCGTTCCTGCTTATTCCGGGTCATTGGAAGCTGATAAAAAATACAAGATTGCCTATTTCAATCAGGCAATTGACCATCCCGCACTTGACCCACAAATAGCATCAGGCATTAAAGGCTTTTTAAGCAAATTATCAGCAGACGGCCACACTGTAAAAGGGATAGATGTAAATTTCCTCGATCATATCGTACCTGCTTATTATATATTGTCTACGGCAGAAGCCAGCTCTAACCTCTCCCGTTACGATGGTGTTAAATTTGGCCACCGAACTGCTGAACCAACCCGTGATCTGGACGATTTTTACAAGAAAACCCGTTCAGAAGGCTTTGGAAAGGAAGTAAAAAGGCGCATTATGCTGGGCACTTTTGTGTTAAGTGCCGGTTTTTTTGATGCCTACTTTACCCGGGCTCAGCAGGTAAGGC
>JANNRF010000221.1:0-4650 GCA_031401135.1 Deltaproteobacteria bacterium
ACCGCGGGGCCCACGCACGAACTCTCCCAACAAGACTGGGAGTGGGTGCTCGGCGTGAACCTGTGGGGCCCGATCTATGGCGTGCGCGCGTTCCTGCCCATTCTGATGAAGCAAGACGAAGCGCACATCCTGAGCACGGCCTCGACGGCCGGGCTCGTCGCGGGGCCCGCGATCGCGCCCTACAACGTTTCGAAGTTCGGCGTGGTCGCGCTGATGGAGACGCTCGCGCGCGAACTCGCGCGCACAAAGGTGGGCGTCTCGGTGCTCTGCCCTGGCCCGATCAATACGCGCATCGGCGAGGCCGAACGCAACCGCCCGAGCGACAAGAACGTGCACGCCCCCAGTGAGGAGGAGCGGCGCTTCTACTCGGGCGTCGGGCCGCTGCTCTCCGCCGGCATGGATCCCGCCGAGGTCGCGAGCCTCGTGCTGCGCGCGATCCGCGAGAACCGCTTCTGGATTCTCACGCACCCGGCGTGGAAGAAGATCCTGCAGAAGCGCGTCGAGCTGTTGGTGTCGGACGACGCGCTGTTCGAGCGGCAGCCGTAACGACTCGCGAGGCTCGAAAGCTCACCACCCACGCTCAGGAGAGCCGATGCCGCGCTGGCAGTTGATTGGGCTCGTGCAGCCGGCCGAGGGCGCGAAGCTCGAGGACTACCGCGCCTGGTACCTCGAGAATCACACACCGTGAATTGCCCAGGCTTCATCGCGGCCCACGTCCACGAAGCGGTACGTCCGTTCGCGGGCACGACGCCGCCCGGCTGGATCACGATCTACGAGGTGGAAGCCGAGACGCCAGAGGAAGCCGAGCGCGTGCTGGCCCGCTACCCGCGCGACCCAAGTGCCTACCCGAAACGCCAGCCGGCGAACGGCAGCCTCGCGATCGTCGGGGCGGGCTGGTACCGGCCCGAGCGCGCTCTGACTCCCAAGTAACCGAAGTCTGGCGGACGCTTCCGGGCGAAGGTGATTTCGAGACGCCGAGTCTTGAAACTCGAAAAAGCGTTAGTCACAGTGCGCCGCAATTGGCCCGGTAGCCGGACGGAGTTGGCGGCCAACTCGTTGGTTGGTGCCCAACTCGTTCGGTGTGTTCGCAGTCGCTAGTGCGGCCGCGGGCGGGGTACCGGGCTCTCAGGGGGACTCCACTTCATGTTCCAGCGAAACACGTTTGTGTCCGCACTGCTGGCGAGCGCACTCGCGCTGCCGGCCTTCGCGCAGGATGCGGCGGCGCCGGCAACGGCGGCTCCCGCGGCGCCTGAGGCCGAAGCAGGAGCGCAGAGCACCGGGATCGAGGAGATCCAGATCACTGCGCGCAAGGTTTCGGAGAACCTGCAGGAGGCGCCGCTCGCGGTCTCCGCCTTCGACGCGGAAACGCTCGACAGCCTGGGCGTCTCGGACACGCGCGACATCAGCGCGATCGCCCCGAACCTCTATTTCACGCAGACGCCGGGCTCCGTTGCGAACCTCGCTCTCTCGATCCGTGGCGTCGGCGGGGCGGAGCCGCTGCTGACGCGCGAGCAAGGCGTCGCGATCTACATGGACGGCGCCTACATCGCGCGCGTCACCGGCGGGATCATGGATCTCGTCGACATCGAGCGCGTCGAGGTGCTCCGCGGTCCGCAGGGCACGCTTTATGGCCGCAACGCGACCGGTGGTGCGGTGAACTTCATCTCGCGACGGCCGACCGAGGAGTTCGGCTTCACCTCGCGCATCGGGGTTGGCGGGTACGGCCGCCTCGATGGCGGGGCGCGCGTCAACACGGGCGAGCTTCTGCCGGGCCTAGCCGCTTCGATTGGGTACGTGCACTCGCAGTCCGACGGCTTCGTGAACAACCGGCTCAGGAACGACCACGGCGATCCTGGCGCGAGGAACAGCGACGCATTCCGGGTCGCGTTGGGCTGGGATGTGAGCGAGGAACTCCGCCTCGACTACGCGTTCGACTACGCCAACCTCGAGGGCAAGGATCACGCGTTCCAGCTGATTACGATGGGCCCGTCCATCACCAACGCGCTCAATACCGGCTCGTTCTCGATTGGTGGCCCCGGCATCAGCCTGGTGCAGAGCCGCAGTCGCCTCGATGACCTTTCGATGGACAACGATGGCGTCAGCGAGCACACGACCACGGGGCACAATCTCAGTGCGGAATACGATTTCGGGTTCGCCACGATCAAATCGATCACGACCTACCGCGAGTGGGAGAACAGCGAAGCCGGCACCGAACTCGACGGCAACGTCATTCCCACGTTCCTCGGCCTGATCTCACCGACCTTCGCGCCGGGCGTCGTCAGCGGCCGCAGCCTGTTCAGCGCAAACAACGAGCGCCATCAGGATCAGTGGACTCAGGAGATCCAGGTGCTCGGCGAGCTCGGCGACCAGTTCCGCTACGTCACCGGCTTCTATTACTTCAAGGAGGACTACACCGAGGCGAACGTCCAGAGCTTCCTGTTCCCGATTCAGATCGGCCCCGGCACGTTCCTCCCCGGCGTTTTCGACTCGCCGTTCGCGTACAGCGGCGATGCGCGCTCTTGGGCGCTGTTCGCCAACGGCACCTACACGCTTCCGTTCCTCGACGAGCGGCTCGCCGCGACGGCGGGCGTCCGGTACTCGAAGGACGAGAAGAGCTTCGACCGCACGAGCTTCCCCGCAACGGCGAACAGTGCGAACTGGAGCCACGTCGACTGGGAGTTCAACTTGAACTTCCTCGCGACGGAGAACATCACGACGTACTTCCGCGCGGCGTCGGCCTACAAGGCCGGCGGCTTCAACCTGCGGTCCGCCGTCGCGCCGATTGCCCCCTTCAAGGAAGAGGAGCTCACGTCGATCGAAGCGGGCGTGAAGTCCGAGTGGTTCGACAACCGCGTGCGCGTGAACCTCACCGGCTTCTGGAGCACGTACAAGAATCTCCAGACGGACGTGTTCGCGGCGGGCACCGCGGGGGCGACATCGCTGACGATCAACGCGGGTGAGGCGGAGATTCCGGGCCTCGAGGCGGAGTTCCTCGCGGTGCCGATCGACGGGCTGACGATCAACGCGAACGTCGGCTGGATCCAGCCGAAGTACAACGAATACAACGTCGTCAATAACAATGGAACGACGGTCGTGTGCACTGCTCCTGGGGTTCCAGTGGGATGCCTCCCCAATCCCTTCGTCGATGACTTCGTCCAGAACGTCGCGAGCGATGCGAAGTTCGGATACAAGCCACAGGTCACGGCGACGATTGGCGCTGAGTACGCAACGCCGCCGATCGGCTCGTTCGGCTGGGTGATCACCCCGCGCATCGACGCGCGCTACACGGCCTCTCGCGTGTGGAGCCCGCTCGACGATCAGGCGCCGCGTCCCGACGCGACGCCGTTCCGCGATGTGCTCGCGGACAGCGGCTACTGGCTGCTCGACGCGCGCGTGACGATCTCGGAGATGGCGATCGGTGAGCGCGCCAAGGTGCGCATGGCGGTGTTCGGTAAGAACATCACCAACGAGGAGTACCTGCTGTCGGCCATCGACTTCGGCGCCTTGGACTTCGCAGGCGGCATCTTCGGTGAGCCGGCGACGTGGGGAGTCGACCTAGTCGTCGATTTTTAGTCGCCGCTAGGTAGGTCTGTTGACCGGCGGCGGAGGCGACTCCGCCGCCGGTTTCATTTTGAGGGGCTGAGGCGATGCGCAAGCGTTTGATCGCCGCTGGTGTGCTCGCCGCCCTGTTTGTCGTGGCGGGGCTGTGGCTGTGGCCGAGCATTCGCGCTGCACGCGGCGGGAACGCGCCGGTGTACGACACGGTCGCTCCCGAGCTGCCCGCGGAGTTGTTGGGTCCGCGCGCAGCTGGCGACGTTGCGATCTTGCTGTTCTCGAAGACGAGCGGATTCCGTCACGCAGAGGCAATTCCCGCCTGCGAGCGCTCCGTGCGCGAGATCGCCGCGCGCCGCGGCTGGCGCGTGTTCGCGACCGAGAACGGCGCCGTGTTCGAGGACGCGCTGCTCGCGCACTTCGATGTGGTGGTCGGCAATAACACCACCGGCGACAACTGGAACCTCGAACAGAAGGGCGCATTCCTGCGCTACGCCGAGAGCGGCGGCGGCTTCGTCGGCGTGCACGGCGCGGCCGGCACGCGTTACGAGTATTGGGATTGGTACAAGGACAAGCTGCTGGGCGCGCGCTTCATCGGCCACCCGCAGTTCCCGCAAATCCAGGAAGCCGCGGTCGTGGTGGAAGACGCCGCGCATCCCGCGACGCGCGCGCTGCCGGCGCGCTGGCTCGCGCGCGACGAGTGGTACAGCTTCGCCGCCAGCCCGCGCGGCCGCGTGCGCGTGCTCGCGACGCTCGACGAAGCGAGCTACTCGCCGCGCGAACTCATCAAGAACATCGCGATGGGCGACCACCCGATCGTGTGGTCGCAGTGCTTAGGTCGCGGCCGCTCCATCTACTCCGCGCTCGGCCACACCGCCGAGGCCTACGCGACGCCCGAACACACCGCGCTCCTCGAAGGCGCCATCGCCTGGGCCGCCGGCGAGGGCGCCTGCGCGAACTGAGCGGGGACGTTCCTCGACGAACGCGTCGAAACACCCCGGGACGTTCCTTGACGAAAATTCCGGTGGCCTCCCGGCAATTTCGTCGTGGAACGTCCCTGGGGTATTCGTCGCGCTATCCCCTGAGTCCTCCACACGA
>JANNRF010000222.1:0-2042 GCA_031401135.1 Deltaproteobacteria bacterium
TGCTCAATTACCGTCGGCCCGACCTCGTGGTGCAGTGCCTCGAATCGCTCGAACCCGAACTGCGCGGTCGACCCGAATGGTGCGTCGTGGTCGTCGACAACGCGTCTGGCGACGACTCCGCGGAGCGCATCGCACGTGCGATCACCGAACGCTCCTGGGGAAACTGGGCACGCTTCGTCGAGTCGCCTAGCAACGGGGGCTTCTCGGCCGGCAACAACCTGGGCGTGGCGAGCGTAAACGCCGAGCACTACCTGCTGCTGAACAGCGACACGATCGTGCGCCCCGCGGCGGTCAGGGGCCTGCTCGAAGCCATGCGCGTTCAGCCGCAGGTCGGGCTGCTGGGTCCGCGCCTCGAGGACCTGAACGGCTCCGCGCAGGAGAGTTGCTTCCGCTACGCCACACCTTGGAGCGAACTGGTCGCTTCCGCTGCGACGGGCCCGATCTCGCGGTTTCTGCGGCGCTACCAGGTCGCGTTGCCTGCCGCAGACACTCCGCACGATGCGCAGTGGATTAGCTTCGCCTGCGTATTGATTCGCGCGCGAGCGCTTGCCGAGATCGGCCCGCTCGACGAGGGCTTCTTCATGTACTTCGAGGACATGGATTATTGCCGGCGCGCGTGGCAGAAGGGCTGGCGCGTTCGTTACGAGCCGTCCGCGCGGGTCGTGCATCTGCGCGGAGGCAGCTCGCCGGTGAAGCAGGCCTTCGCCGAGCGTCGCCGCGTGCCGCGTTATTTCTTCGCGGCCCGCTCGCGCTACTTCGCGAAGCATTATGGGGGCGTGCTCGGCGTGCTGCTCGCGAACTGCGCGTGGCTCGCTGGCCGCGCCGTTTCCTTGGCGCGCGAACTGGTGGGCAACAAGCAACCCCACACCGCAGAACGCCATGCGCGCGATCTGTGGACGGGCTGGCTGCGTCCCCTCGCTGCGCCCGAGCGGCCGCCGACGTGATCGACGGCCCCGATTTCATGATCATCGGCGCAATGAAGAGCGCGACCAGCACGCTTCACGAACAGCTGGCAGCGACCCCAGGCTTCTTCATGAGCCGTCCCAAGGAGCCGAATTTTTTTAGTGACGACGCTTGCTGGTCGCGCGGGCTCGATTGGTACTCGGGGCTGTTCGCAGCTGCGCCGCCGGGGGCGCTGCGCGGCGAATCGAGCACGCACTACACGAAGTTGCCGACGCACCCGCACACGCTCGATCGCCTCGCTGCGAGCGTGCGCACGCGCCGCTTCGTGTACGTGATGCGGCACCCGGTGGAACGGCTCGTGTCGCACTACATCCACGAGTGGACGCAGGGCGTTTACCGGGAGTCGATCGATGAGGCGTTCGCCGTGCGCCCCGAACTCGTCGACTACGGTTGTTATGCCCGTCAGCTCGCCCCATGGCTCGAGCGCTTCGGTGCCGGTGCGGTACTGCCAGTGTTCTTCGAGCGCCTGACGGCCGCGCCCGAAAACGAGTTCGCACGGATCACCCGCTTCCTGGGTCACGCGCAGCCGGTCTCGTGGCCAGCGCAGCTGGCTGCGCAGAACGTTTCGCGCGAGCGCCTGCGGAAGAGCGCGCTGCGCGATGCGATTGTCGCCTCCCCGCTGCTCACCGCCCTGCGGCGCAAGCTCGTACCGCGCGCGCTGCGCGATCGCATCAAGGCGCGCTGGCAAATGCGCGAGCGACCGGCCCTCTCAGACAAGGCACGCGCTGAAGCCGAGCGCAGGTTCGACGCCGATCTCGCAACGCTCGGCGCTTGGCTCGGCGTCGATATTTGCTGTGCGAACTTCGCGAGCGTCGCGGCGCAGCGTGCGCTCGAGTGGCGCGCGGCACCGTGACTCGGATTGGCGTCGTTGCGATCGGGCGGAACGAAGGCGAGCGCCTCGTGCGCTGTCTCGAATCCGCCCGCGGCGCGGACCGAACCCTCGTGTACGTAGACTCCGGTTCCAGCGACGCGAGCGTCGCGAATGCGCGCGCGCGCGGCGCGGAAGTCGTTGAGCTCGAGCGCGGTCTTCCGTTCACGGCAGCGCGCGCCCGAAACGCGGGCGCGGAGCGGCTCTTCGA
>JANNRF010000223.1:0-2244 GCA_031401135.1 Deltaproteobacteria bacterium
CCGATCGCGACGCCGATCCGGCGCCGCGTTTCGCGAGCCGTCGAGAACACGCCGAACGGGAGATTCCCAAGCGGGAATGGCGAGCGCGGCGGGATGGAAAGCCAGGTCGCGGTCACGCGCGCGTCTCGGTCAACACTGACATCTCAGCCACTGCTCGACTCCGCTCGGCTTCGCCTCGCTGCGCGCGGCGAATCGCCGCTTGCACCACTCCACGACCACGCATACCGCGCGTCCTCGCACGCGCGTGCGCCTTCGCCGAGCGCGAGCGGCGCGAACGTGTCGACCATTACGGCGACTTCATCGGCGCGCTCTTTGCCGATGCTCGCCTCGTACGCGCCGGGCTGCGGGCCGTGGGTGTGCCCGCTCGGGTGCAGCGAGACCGAGCCCGCCGCGATGCCCGAGCCGCGCCGCGCACCGTAATCACCCGCCACGTAGAAGAGCACTTCATCGCTGTCGACGTTGGCGTGGTAATAGGGCGCGGGAATCGCGTCGGGGTGGTAGTCGAGTTTGCGCGGCACGAAATTGCAGACGACGAAGCCGCGGCCCTCGAATACCTGATGCACCGGTGGCGGCTGATGCACGCGGCCCGTGAGCGGCTCGAAATCGTGGAGGTTGAGGGCGTACGGGTAGAGGCAGCCGTCCCAGCCCACTACGTCGAACGGATGCTCGGCCAGCGTGAGCACGCTCCCCAACAACTCGCCGTTCGCGCCGCGGTGCTTTACGTAGACGGGGACGTCGCGCCCCTCCGCGAGCAGCGGTGCGCTCGGCGCGCGCAGATCGCGCTCGCAGTAAGGAGCGCTCTCGAGCAGTTGACCGCTCGCGCTGCGGTAGCGGCGCGGCGGCGCGATGTGGCTCTCGGCCTCGATCGCGAAGCAGCGCAGCGGCGCGTCGCCGCTCGGCAGCCAGCGCTGGAGCGTGCCGCGCGGAAGGACGACGTAATCGCCGGGCTCGATCTCGAGCGCGCCAAAGCTCGTCTCGACCACGCCCTCGCCCGCCTCCACGAACACGCACTCATCGCCGCAGGCGTTGCGATACAGCGGCGAAGGCGCGCCGGCCACGACGTAGGCGATGCGCACGTCGCGATTGCCCAGAATCGTGCGGCGACCTGTTACGACGTCGGTCGCGCTCCAGAGCGGCGGCGGAAACAACTCGGGCAGCCGGAAGTGCCGCGGGCGCAGCGGATGATTCGCCGCGAGCGCGGGCTCGCGCAGCGCCCACGGCTGCGAATCCACGATCGCCGCGGGCAACGCGCGGTGATAGAGCAGCGCCGAATCCGCGGAGAAGCCCTCCTCCCCAACAAGTTCCTCGTAGAGCAGCGCGCCCGCCGCATCGCGGAACTGCGTGTGACGCTTGCGGGAGACGTGGCCAACACTGCGGTAGTAGGGCATGCACGCATCTTAGTTCCGCCGCGCCGCCGCGAGGAACGCAAAATGAGGTCTTACTCTTTCTTGCGTTTCTCGCGTTGGAGTAGCTTGCGCCTCCGCTTCTCCTTCGAGGTCCCCGATGTCCGAACCGCTCTGGCGCTCGCGCCCCGACGCCTTCGTGATGCACCCCGCCACCACCGTTCGCCACCAGGCCATCAACGACTTCATCTACTTGTCCGAGGGATACTCGAACTCGTTTCTGGTGGTGACGCCCGCGGGCCGTGTGGTGATCAACACTGGCATGGGCTTCGAGGCGCCCGTTCACAAGGCCTACTTCGATTCGATCGACGCGGGCCCTGTGAAGTACATCGTGCTCACCCAAGGCCACGTCGATCACGTGGGCGGCGTCGACCTGTTCAAGCAGCCCGGCACGCTCGTGGTCGCCCAGGCGAACAACCCCGAGCATCAGGCCTACGACGCGCGGCTCGCGCCGTTTCGCCAGCGGCGCTCGTCCTTCGCGTTCGCGCAGGCGTTCCGCAGCATGCAGGGCACGGGCGCTGCGCCGCCGCCTAAGCAGTCGCAGCCAAAACCCGACGTCCTCTTCCGCGAGCGCTTTCACTTCGAACTGGGCGGAACCCAGTTCGAGCTGATCGCCTGCAACGGCGCCGAAACGCGCGATTCGCTCGTGGTATGGCTGCCGCAGCACGGGATCTTGTTCACCGGCAACGTCTTCGGCGCACTGTTCGGGCACTTCCCGAACCTCGTAACAATCCGCGGCGACCGCTACCGCGACGCGCTCGAGTACGTGGCGACGCTCGAGCTGCTGCTCGGCCTCGACGCGGAGCTGCTGTGCGTCGGGCACTTCGGGCCGGTTGTTGGG
>JANNRF010000224.1:0-2287 GCA_031401135.1 Deltaproteobacteria bacterium
GATGTACGGCGCCATCTTCATGCCGCCGAAGATCGCGGCGTTGTTGACCAGGAAGTCGATGCCTCCGAGATCACCGGCAACCCGCGCCGCCATCGCGCGGGTGCTTTCCGGAGAGCCGACGTCGACCTCGACGAAGAGCGCCTCAGCGCCGCTCGCCGAGATTTCCCGCGCGACGCGTTCGCCCGCATCCTTCTGGATCTCGGCGACGACCACGCGCGCGCCAGCAGCCGCGAGCCCGCGCGCGTACGCCTCGCCAATGCCGCCGCCTGCGCCCGTGACGATCGCGATTTTGCCTCGAATGCCGGGAAGCTCCATGGGTCTCTCCTTGCCTGCCCGGCGTGTTAGGCCGCCACCGCGGCGCGCGCACGCCTGCGGTAGCGCACCAGGAACGGTTGTTGGGGACGCACCACCATCGCCGAGTAGTTGTCCACGTAGCTCGCGGGCTCGCTCACCAACTCGAGCTCGAAGCGCCGCAGCAACACCGAGAAGATCGCCTTCTGCTGCATCAGCGCGAAGTTCGCGCCGAGACAGCGGTGGCGGCCGCCGCCGAACGGCACGTACGCGAATGGGTGCGCAGCATCCTCAGAGCGCGGCGCGGCGAAGCGATCCGGGTCGAAGCGCTCAGGCTCGGCGAAACACTTCGCATCGAGGTTCGAGAGCGCGATCGACATCGCCACGATCGTGCCCTTCGGCACCAGCCAGTCTTTGTAAGCGAAATCGACGAGCGCGGTGCGCGGCAGCCAGATCAGCGGCGGATGCAACCGCAAGGCCTCTTTGACCGCGTTCTCGAGCTGCGGCATCTCGCGTAGCGCCTGATAAGAGACGTCGCGGCCGTCGGCGTAAAGCTGTGTGAGCTCGCTCTGCACTCGCGCCAGGTACGCGGGCGCGCGCAACATTTCCACCAGCGTCCAAGCTGCGGTGCCAGCGCTCGTGTGGTGCCCGGCGAAGAGCGTCGAGATCAGAATGCCGCTGATGATGCGCGGCGGATACTTGAGCGTGCCGTCTTCCCGCTTGAGCGAGAGCAGCACACCGAGCAGATCCCGCGGCGGGTCGGCCATCGTCAGGCGGTGCTCGATGATCCCACCGATCAACTCGTCGAGCCGCGCCTTCGCGCGATCGCGCGTGCGGAAGTTCTCGATGTCCACGCTCGAGTTCAGGTAGCCGATGCCGTCGGTCCCTAACTCCAGCTCGAAGTAGCGGCGGCCGAACTCGGGCGTCAGCTCCTCGCGGAACGGCTTGCCGATCAGGCACGAGCTCGAGGTGTAGATCGTGAGCTCCGCCGTGAAATCGAGCAGATCGATCTCACCCGCGTCGCCGAGCGTGTCGCACATGCGCTCAGTCTCGGCGGCGATGATCTCGGCGGATTGCCGCAAGTTCGCATCGCGCAGCGCGGGCGAGCGGATCATCTCGCGGCGCTTCTCCGGCGGCGCGTCGTACACGACGCCCTCGCCGAAGATCGGCCGCATCAACTCATTCGAAGTGGGCTGCGGATCGAACACCTCGTCGGTTTGGCGGAAGAACGTCTCCTGCGCCTCGGCGCCGCTGAAGAACACCACTTCGCGATCGAGCAGGCGGAACGCGCCGAGTTCACCGCACTCGCCCTGCAAGCGGCGGAAGAGCGCCATCGGATCGTGACGCAGCGCTTGCATGTGGCCGAAGCGCTGGCCGCCGCCGACGAGCTGTGGGATCGAACGCATCACGCGGGCTCCTCGGATCGCGGCACCGTATCACGCGAAACATTTCGCGTGCAATGTTTCTTTCGCGCCGTGGTAGGGTGGCGGCACTTCACAGGGGGGCGCACATGCAAGTCGGATACGTCGGTCTCGGAAACATGGGGGCGCCGATGGTGGAGCGGCTGCTCGCGCAAGGCGTCGCGACGCGCGTGTACGACATCGCACCGGATCCGGTGAAGGCGCTCGTCGCAAAAGGCGCCACGAGCGCGGACTCGCCTCGCGCGCTCGCCGATGGCTGCGACGTGATCGGTGTCTGCGTTCCCGAAGACGAGCACGTGCTCTCGGTGCTGCGCGGGCCGGAGGGCCTGCTCGCCGGCGCGAAGCCCGGCAGCGTGATCGCAGTGCACAGCACGATCCTGCCCGCGACGGCGGAGCGCGCTGCGGCGGAGGCAGCCGAGCGCGGCGTCGGCGTACTCGACGCATGTGTTACGGGCGGCGCCGATCGCGCGCTGAAGGGTCAGCTCACGTACCTCGTGGGCGGAGACGCCGCGCATGTCGAGCGCGCGCGCGCCTACATGCTGGCGTGCGCTGAGAAAATCGTGCACGCCGGGCCG
>JANNRF010000225.1:0-10907 GCA_031401135.1 Deltaproteobacteria bacterium
CGCGGAAGTAGGCATAGAGCGCGCCGGACGTGTAGCCGACGGCGTCCGCGATGCGTCGCATCGAGACGCGCTCGAAGCCCTCGTCGAGGAACAGCTGCAGCGCAGCGCCTTCGATCTGCGCGCGCGTGGCGTCGCGCGCGCGTTCCTGGCGCGCGCTGCGGGCGCGTTCCTGGCGCGCGCTGCGGGCGGGAGGGCGGGGCTGTGTGCGTCGGCGGGGGGCCGGCATTGAACACCGTTCAGCGGGATGAACGGTGTTTAGTGAGGGCCCCGCGTTCGAGCAAGCCCGGCGCTGGCTGCCTCGCGCTACTGCGCCTTCCTGCGCCCCGTCACCGCCTCGTACAAATCATCGAGCGTGACGACGGTGTCCGCGCGCGGCGCAGAGGTCGAGAGCGTCGCGCCGTCGAACTGCACCTCGGTCACGCGATCTCGCTCGACCGCGATGAAGATCTCCTGCTCGACCGTCTCGCTCTTTTCGCCCTTCACGCGGCAACCCCGCCAGCTGAGCTTCAGGATCGGCGTTCCCAGAAGCACCGGGAAGCGGACGCCCGAATCGGCCCGGAAGGGTGCGCGATCGCCTTGCGGGAACACCTGGGTCGAGTCCACGTACTCCTCGCCGTCGATGTCCACCGAGACCGTGCAGTACGTCGGCTTCACCCAGTCCGTAACGACTTCCTTGCCGTCTCGGGTCTCCGTCTCCGGCACCAGCGGTACCGCGCGGTCGTCGATCTTCACTTCCACCCAGCCGTGCGGGTGGGCGAGGATGTAGTCGCGCCGCTCGATCGGGAGCGAAGAGGCGCAGGCCAGCGCGGCGAGGCCAATCAAGAGCACCAACTCGCGAACACGCACGGGGTTCTCCTCGTTAGAGCGCATCTCGCACGAACGCGCCGCCCTTTAGGATGGCGCGCACCTTGGTTTTGTTCTGGAGCAGCGCGATATCTGCGGACGGGTCGCCGTCGACGACCAGCAGGTCCGCGTAGTAGCCCTCTCGCACCATCCCGGTCTTGACCGCGCCGCCGAACAGCTCGCCGCCGTTCTTGGTGCTCCAGCGGATCACGTCGAGCGCGGGGATGCCGGCCTGTTTGACGTAGAACTCGAGCTCTTCCATGTAGCGGCCGTGGGGCAGCACGATGATTCCATAATCATCACCGAGCACGACGCGCATGCCGTTCGTGCGCGCTTGCTGCACGCGCCGCAGCACGTTGTCGTACTCGCTGCGCAGCGGCGCCATCTGTTCGGGCGTCGCCATCGAGAGCGCGGCGCCCGGCGCGATCATCTGCGCCGTGAAGAACGCGCTCGGCACCCAGAACACGCCGCGCGCCGTCATCGCGTCCATGCACTCGTCGTCCATCTGGTCGCCGTGATCGATCACGTCGATGCCGGCGGCAACGGCTTCGAGCAGCACGTTCTTCCAGGCGACGTGCGCGCGCACCTTGGCGCCCCGCGCGTGCGCGGTGCGGATGACGGTGTCGAGTTCCGCCTTCGAGAGACTCGTCGCGCCTTCGTACTCGGGCACGGCGTGACCTCCCGAGAGGAACAGCTTGATCATGCGCGCGCCACGTTTGATCTCGGTGCGCACCGCGCGCTCGAATTCATCCGGCCCCGAGCACAAGAGCTGCGCGCCCTTGTTGCCGAGGTTCCACCACCACTTCTCGGTGTCGGTGTAGCCGCCGATCGCGTCGAAGCCGCGGCTGGCGGGCATCACTCGCGGCCCAGGAATTAGGCCTTCTTGGATCGCGAGGCAGACATCGGCATCGACTGTGCCCGCGTTCGCGCCGCTCGAAACCACGCTGGTGATGCCGCACTCGAGCGCGAGCGCGAGGTTCTTCGCCGCCACGAGCGCGAGGTAGTTCTCAGGGCGCTCGACGCCGAGCGGCTCGGGCTGGATCGTGATGTTGTTGTACGAGGCGTGGAAGTGGCCCGACACAATGCCCGGCATCACGGTCTTGCCCGCGAGCTCGATTGCGCGGTCACCCGGCTTCGCCGCCACCGGCGCGCTGCCGACGCTTGCAATGCGCTCGCCATCGATCACGACGTTCATGCCGGGCTTCGCGGCGCTGTCGCCATCGAGCAGGTTCGCGTTCTTCAAAATGATTCGGCTCATGTTGACTCCGCTCGGCTGCGCCTCGCTGCGCGCTTCGCTTGCTGAACTTCTCTCACTTCAGGCTCTTCGAAACGCCGCCAGCAGCTCGGTCTCTTTCTCGCGCGCCTGCTCGAGGTGGCGATCCTTCACCGTGTCGAAGCCGCGCACCTGCTCGGGCAGGCCCGCGAGCTCGATCGCGACGGGCAGGTTTTCGCGCGTGAGTGCATCCAGCACTTCTTCGAGCGTGCGCTCGTAGCGCGCGATCTCGGCGCGTTCGTTGCGGCGGTGCTTCGTCCAGCCGAACGGGTCGAGGGTGGTACCGCGCAGGAACTTCAGCGCCGCCATCGCCTTGAACGCAGGAAGCATTAGGCGCATGGGGATCAGCCACTTCTTGATGCGGCCAGTCTCGGGATCGCGCGGCGCGAGGAACGCAGGCAGGAACTGCGGCGAGAGGTGGAGCGACAAGGAGAAGTCACCCTCGAACTCGCGCGCCACTTGCGCGGCGAACGAGCCGTCCGTGTAGAGCCGAGCGACCTCGTACTCGTCCTTGTAGGCGAGCAGCTTGAAGTAATAACGCGCGGCGGTCTTCGCGAGCGCATCGTGCCCGCACACCACTTGTTGCTCGCGCTCCACGACGCGCGCGACGAGCTTGCGATAGCGCTCGGCGTACGCGGCGTTCTGATAAGCGCTGAGAAACTCCGCGCGCTTCTCCACCAGAGCTTCGAGCGTCGCGTCCGCAGGCGC
The DNA here is from genome assembly GCA_031401135.1 of Deltaproteobacteria bacterium. Lineage (GTDB taxonomy): Bacteria > Myxococcota_A > UBA9160 > UBA9160 > UBA6930 > VGRF01. Next base: position 2,825 of record JANNRF010000225.1, read on the forward strand.
CGCGGGTTCGCGCAGCAGCGGCTTTGCTGCGCGTTGCACACCGCCAGGGTCGTGCGCGAGCAGGCGCCCCCACGCGAAGGCGCGGCGGTTCAGCTCGAGGCCGCGGCCGTTCAGCACCATCGCGCGATCGAGCGCGGCGAGGCTCACGGGCAGCTTGCCGCGTTGCCACGCGGCGCCGAGCAATAACATGTTGGTGGCGATCGCGTCGCCGAGCAGCGCCAGCGCGAGTTGGCTGGCGCTCACCACGAGCACGTTCGCCTCGCCGCACGCCGTCCGCACGGCGCCCAGCATCTTGTCCGCGGAGAGATCGAGGTTCGCGTTCGTCGCGAACTCCGAGGTCGGCTGCACGTGCGAGTTCACCACCGCGGTGGTGCGCGAGGAAAGCTTCGGCAGATTCTCGAAGCTCGTCGCGACCACCAGGTCGCAGCCGATCGCGAGATCCGCGCCGCCCACGCCAATGCGCGTCGCGTGAATCGCCTCCGGCGATTGCGCGATGCGCACATGGCTCGCAACCGCACCGTTCTTCTGCGCGAGACCGGTCACGTCGAGCTCGCTCGCGCCGCGCCCTTCGAGGTGCGCCGCCATCGCGAGGATCGCGCCCACCGTGACGACGCCGGTGCCGCCGATTCCGGTGAGCAGCACGTTGTAGGGCGCATCGAGCGCGGGCAGCGCCGGTAGCGGCAGCGCCGCGAACAGCGCGGCTTCATCCACGCCCGCCTGCTTCGTCTCCGCCTTGCGCAGCTTGCCACCTGTTACGGACACGAAGCTCGGGCAGTAGCCCTTCACGCACGAGAAGTCTTTATTGCAGCTCGACTGGTTGATCTTCCGCTTGCGCCCGAACTCGGTTTCGAGCGGCTCGATCGAGATGCAGTTGCTCTGCACCGAACAATCGCCGCAGCCTTCGCAGACGAGCTCGTTGATCACGATGCGCTGATCCGGGTCGTGGAACTCGCCCTTCCGGCGCAGCCGGCGGGCTTCCGCGGCGCAGGTCTGGTCGTAGACGATCGCCGTAACACCTGGCGTCTCGCGTAGCCGCTTCTGCACCGTCATCAGCTCGCTGCGATCGTGCAGCGCGACACCAGCCGGGAACACGCCCTCGTCGAACTTCGTCACGTCGTCTGTAACAACGACGACGGTCTTCACGCCTTCCGCCACGAGCTGCCGCGCAATCTCGGGGCAGGTCACTTCGCCTTCGAGCGGCTCGCCCTCGATCGGTTGCCCGCCCGTCATCGCGACGGCGCCGTTCACGAGCACCTTGTACGTGATGTTCACGTTCGCGGTGACGCAGGCGCGCACCGCGAGCAGGCCGCTGTGGAAGTAGGTGCCGTCGCCGAGGTTCTGGAAGACGTGCGGCAGCGAGGTGAACGGCGCGGTGCCGATCCAGTTCGCGCCTTCGCCTCCCATTTGCGTGGCCCCGAACGTGCGGCGCTCGGGCAACCAAACCGCCATGCCGTGGCAGCCGATACCGCCGAGCGCGATCGAGCCCTCGGGAACCACGGTCGAAGTGTTATGCGGGCAGCCTGAGCAGAAGCTCGGCAGGCGCATCAGCTGCGAAGGCGGCGCCACCGGCACGCTCGCGGCGGCAGCGCGCAAGAGGCCCGCGTGTTCCGGCGCGCGTCGTTCGAGCCAGCCGCGAATCACAGCCGCCACCACGCCCGGCGCGAGCTCGCCCTCGTTCGGCACGAACGCGAGCCCGTTCTCGTCGCGCTTACCGAGCAAGCGCGGTCGCTGCGCTTCGTTGTAGAGCACGCGCGCGAGCTGCTCCTCGACGATCGGCCGCTTCTCCTCGACCACGAGCACGTCCTCGAGTCCGCGACAGAACTCCCGCACGCCGCTCGGTTCGAGCGGCCACGTCATCCCCACCTTGTAGATGCAAAGGCCGAGCGCCGCGCACTTCGCTTCGTCGAGCCCGAGCTCTTCGAGCGCCTGGCGCACGTCCAGGTACGGCTTGCCCGCCGTAACAATCCCGAAGCGCCGCCGCGGCGCATCCAGCGCCACGCGATCGATCCCGTTCGCGCGCGCGAAAGCCTGCGCCGCCGGCAGCTTCACCTGATAAACCGCGCGCTCGATCTCGAGCGGGATGTTGTTCATGGTGATGTGGTGGTCGCGCGCTGGGAACGCGAACTCCGGGGTCACCACGCGCACGCGCTCGGGTCCGACCTCGACGGACGCGCCGCTATCCACGGTGTCGGTGAGGCACTTCATCGCCACCCAACAACCGGCGAAGCGCGACATCGCAAAACCGAGCACGCCGAAATCGAGGTACTCCTGCACGCTCGCCGGGTTCAGCACCGGGATGCCGGCGTGAATCATCGCCTGCTCGCTCTGGTGCGCGATCGAGCTCGATTTCGCGCCCGGGTCGTCGCCGCACAGCGCGAGCACGCCGCCGTGCTTCGCGGTGCCCATGTAGTTGCCGTGCTTGATCGGGTCGAGCGAGCGGTCGACCCCTGGCCCCTTGCCGTACCAGATCGCGAACACGCCATCCTTAGTAGGCCCCGGCTGCACCATCGCCTGCTGCGTGCCCCACACCGCCGTCGCCGCGAGGTCCTCGTTCACGCCGGGCTGGAACAGCACGTCGCAGCGCTCGAGGTGCGCGCGCGCTTCCCAGAGGCCGAGGTCGTAGGTGCCGAGCGGCGAGCCGCGATAGCCGGAGATGAAGCCCGCGGTCGCGAGGCCCGCCGCGCGGTCGCGCTCGCGCTGCAGCATCGGCAGCCGCACGAGTGCCTGCACGCCCGTGAGGAACACGCGGCCCGTCGTGCGCGTGTAGCGGTGGTCGAGCTCGTAGCTCGCGTCGAGGTGAGGCGTGTTGGGCATGGGATCAACGGGGGGCGTTAGCGCCGCAGCGGGGCGGAATCAAACGCGGGGGTTGGGAGAGGGCTCGCGGCAGGTGGCTACGCATCGCCACGCGCTATCGCATCCACCGGCTCATCAGCGCGCACACGCCCGCCAGCAGCGCGTCCGCCAACGTGACTGCAACACCGCGCGCGGCGAGCACGTACGCGAGCGCCGCGCCGGCGGGGCCGGCGCCGATGATGTGGGGGAGGGGCGGGAGTGTGGGCATAGAAAAATTGACATCAATCGCCGATGCCGGTCAAGCCGCTGGTCTGAGTTGGAACGAGTCTGGCGCGCGTCCGCGACTTTCCGGAGGGCGCGCGTCAGGCAGCCGGACACCAGCTCTATCGCGTTCAGGCAGGTGGCGACCCCGAAGACTGGAAGCCGATGCGCTCGGTTGGAGCAGGGGTCATCGAGCTTCGAGTCCACGAAGGCGGCGAGTTCCGCGTGCTCTACGTCGCGAAGTTCAGCGAGGCGATCTACGTGCTTCACAGCTTCCAAAAGAAGACCGCGCAAACGCGTGATGCGGACCTCGGCATTGCGCGACGCAATCTCGCGGAAGTCCTGCGCGGACGACGGGAGACCTAACGACATGGCCAGACCGAAGCTTCACCGCTCCTCGGGGAACGTCTTTCGCGATCTCGGCTTCGGCGCCGAAGATTCGGAGAACCTGCGTCTGCGCTCCGAGCTGATGCTTCGACTCACGCGAATCTTCGACGACCGCGGCCTCACGCAGGCCGATGCGGCGCGCATGCTCGGTATCACGCAGCCGCGCGTCAGCGATCTCGTGCGGGGCAAGATCTCGCGCTTCAGTCTCGACACGCTCGTGAGCCTGCTCGGACGCGCAGGGCTGCGGGTGACGGTGACGGCGCGAGTGCCGAGGCGGGTGGCGTGAGGGAGCCCGCGCTCGGATCCGAGTCGGGCGCGCGCCCCGCGAAACACTTTATCCGCAGGCCGGGAATCAATCGACTTCGCCGGAGCTCCCCCGCGAAAGCCACAGCTCCACCAGCGCATACAGCACCGGCAGCACGAGCAGCGTGAGCGCGGTCGAGGAGATGATCCCGCCGATCACGACCGTTGCGAGCGGGCGCTGCACCTCGGCACCGGCTCCGGTGGAGATCGCCATCGGCACGAAGCCGAGCGACGCGACCAGCGCCGTCATGAGGACCGGCCGCAGGCGCGTGAGCGCGCCCTCGCGCAGCGCGTCCTCGATGCCGCGCCCCTCGCGCCGCAGCTCGTTCACGAACGAGAGCATCACGACGCCGTTCAGCACCGCGACGCCCGAGAGCGCGATGAAGCCGACGCCCGCGCTGATCGAGAGCGGGATGTCGCGCGCGAGCAGCGCGAAGATGCCGCCCGTCCAAGCGAGCGGGACGCCGCTGAAGACGAGCGCGGCGTAACGCGCCGAGCCGAACACCGCGGTGAGAATTCCGAAGATGAGCAAGAGCGCGAGCGGCACCACGATCTGCAGGCGCCGCGTCGCGGATTCGAGCTGCTCGAACTGCCCACCCCAGGTCATCCAGTAGCCCACAGGGATCTCGACCTCGGCGCGGATGCGCTGCTCGGCCTCCGCGACGAACGAGCCGATGTCGCGCCCGCGCACGTTGGCGGTGACGACGATCCGGCGCTTGCCGTTCTCGCGGCTCACCTGATTAGGTCCAGTGCCGATCGAGAGCTTCGCCACTGCGCTCAGCGGAACGAACGCGTGCAGCGGCCCGGCGGCGCGGTGCGGCGAGCGCGCGGGAGGCGCTTCGCCGACGTGCTCCGGCAACAGAATGGGAAGGCGTTCGAGTGCTTCGAAGTCCGCGCGCAAGTTCTCAGGCAGGCGCACCACGATGTCGAAGCGCCGGTCGCCTTCGAAGATCTGCCCCGCGGTCGTGCCGCCGATCGCGGTGCGCACCACGTCCTGTACTTCCTCCTGCGAAAGGCCGAAGCGCGCGAGCGCCGCGCGGTCGATCGCGATCTCCAGCATCGGGAGCCCGCTCACCTGCTCGGCCTTCACGTCGGCCGCGCCTGGGATGCCCTCGAGCACTCCCGCGATCGCCTCGCCGGCTTCGAGCAGCGCTTCGAGATCGTCACCAAAAATTTTCACTGCGATGTCGCTGCGCACGCCGGCGATCAGCTCGTTGAAGCGCATCTCGATCGGCTGCGTGAACTCGTAGTTGTTACCGGCGACGCGCCCGACCGCCTTCTCCAGCGCGGCGACCACGTCGTCCTTCGGCTTGCGCGGATCGGGCCACTCCTTGCGCGGCTTCATGATCACGAAGCCGTCGGCGACGCTCGGCGGCATCGGATCCGTCGCGACTTCGGCGGTGCCGATCTTCGCGAAGGTCGTCGCGACCTCGGGCACCGAGCGCAGCGCGCGCTCGAGCGCGGCCTGCATCGAGACGGCCTGGGTGAGGCTCGTGCCTGGGATGCGCAGCGCGTGCAGCGCGACGTCGCCCTCGTCGAGGCTCGGGATGAACTCGCTCCCCATGCGCGAGCCGGCGAACGCGGACACGATGAGCAGCGCGAGCGCGCTGCCGAGCACGAGCGCGCGGCGGCGCAGCGCGAAATCGAGCGCGCGCTCGTAGCCGATGCGCGCAAAGCGCATCGCGCGGCTCTCGCTCTCCGCGATGCGGCCCCCGAGCAGGATCGCGATCGCGGCCGGTACGAAGGTCACCGAGAGCACGAGCGCGGCGAGCAGCGCCAGGATCACCGTCACCGCCATCGGGCGGAACATTTTTCCTTCGACGCCGGTGAGCGCGAGGATCGGGATGTAGACGATCAGGATGATGAGCACGCCGAACACGCTCGGGCGGATCACCTGGCGCGTGGCGTCCGCGACGAGCGCGAGCCGCTCGGCGAGCGGCAACGGTTCGCTGCGCCCGCGATTCGCCTCGGCGAGCCGGCGGATGCAGTTCTCCACAATGATGACTGCGCCGTCGACGATCAGGCCGAAGTCGAGCGCGCCGAGGCTCATCAGGTTTCCGCTGATGTTGCTGCGCGCCATGCCGACGAAGGTGATCAGCATCGCGAGCGGAATCACCAGCGCCGTGAGGAACGCGGCGCGCGCGTTGCCGAGCAGCAGGAACAGGATCGCGATCACGAGCAGCGCGCCCTCCAATAAGTTGCGCTGAACGGTCGCGATCGTGCGGTCCACCAGGTTGGTGCGGTCGTAGAGCGTCTTCGCCGTAACGCCTGCCGGCAGGCTCTGGTTGATCTCTTTCAGCTTTGCCGCAGTCCTGTGCGAGACGTCGCGGCTGTTCTCGCCGATCAGCATGAAGACCGTGCCGAGCACGATTTCTTGGCCGTTCTCGGTCGCCGCACCCGTGCGCAGCTCGCGGCCGAGCCCGACCTCGGCGACGTCGCCGACGCGAACCGGCACGCCACCCGCGTGCCCCACCACGATCGCGCGCACGTCGTCGAGCCCGGCGAGTTGGCCCGGCGCGCGCACGAGGTATTGCTCGCCGTTGCGCTCGATGTAGCCCGCGCCGGTGCTCGTGCTGTTACGGGAGATCGCTTCGAGAAGATCGCGGAACGCGAATCCATGGGCGATCAAGCGCTCCGGTCGCGGCGTCACGTGAATCTCCTTCACGTAGCCGCCGATCGTGTTCACCTCCGTAACACCTGGCACGGTGCGGAGCTGCGGCTTGATCACCCAGTCCTGGAGCGTGCGCAGCGCGGTCGGCGTCCACGGCTCGCCGTGCTCGTCGGTCGCGCCTGGCGTTGCCTCCACCCCGAACATGAAGATCTCGCCGAGCCCGGTCGCGATCGGACCGAGCTCGGGTTCGAGGCCTTCGGGCAGGCGCGACGACGCCTCGCGCACGCGCTCGCTCACGAGCTGGCGCGCGAAGTAGATGTCGGTGCCGTCCGCGAACACGACCGTCACCTGCGAGAGGCCGTAGCGCGAGAGCGAGCGCGTGTATTCGAGGCGCGGCAAGCCGGCGAGGGCGGTCTCGATCGGGAACGTGATGCGCTGCTCCGCCTCGAGCGGCGTGTAGCCCGGCGCCTCGGTGTTGATCTGCACCTGCACGTTCGTGATGTCGGGCACCGCGTCGATCGGCAGCCGCGAGAACTCGAACGCGCCGTAGGCGGCCGCGACCAGCGTCAGGCCGATCACGAGGAAGCGGCGCGCGAGCGCGACGCGAACGATGGCTTCGAGCATGGCGGCTCCCTAATGATCGTGGCTGGCGCCGGATTTTCCGGCCTCAGCCTTGAGGACGAAGCTGCCCGTCGCCGCGTAGGGCATGCCGGCCGACAGCCCCGAGACGATCTCGACGCGATCTCCGTCGCGGCGCCCGAGCTCGACGGGCTGCGCCTCGAACACGTTCTTGTCCGCGACGAACACGACATCCCAATCGCGCACGCGCTGAAGCGCTTCCTGGCGCACCGTGACCGGCGCCGCGACCTCGCCCACCTGCACCTGCGCGCTCACGAAGAGGCCCGGGCGCCAGGAGCCGTCGGCGTTCGCGAGCACCGCGCGCGCGAGCAGGGTCTGCGTGTTCACCGAGCCGACGGGCGAGAGGTACGCAAGCGTCGCCTCCACTGGCAGCGAGCCGTCGTCGGCGTCGATCAAGACGCGTTGGCCCTTCTTCAGGCGGCTGAAGTCGCGGCGGTAGACGTCGAGATCCGCCCAGACCGTGCTGAGATCCGCGATCGAGAAGATTTCGCGGTCCGTGCCGACGAACTCGCCGGGCGCGACATCGCGCGCGAGCACCGTGCCCGCAATCCGCGCGCGCAGTTCGTAGGGGTGCAGGCTCTCGTTGCTCTCGATCACCGCGAGCAGGTCGTTCTTCGCGACCGCATCGCCGAGGCGCTTGTGCACCGAGCGCACCACGCCCGGAAAGCGCGGCATGACGTGGGCGAGTGCGTCCTCGTTGGCGGCGATGCGACCGTTCAGAACCACGCGCTCCCGGATCGTCGCGGACTCCGCGGTTCGCACTTCGACATCGGCCGCCTCCAACTGCTCGGCCGCGAGCGTCACGCGATTCTCGAACGACGAGTACGCGAAGCGATGCTCCCGCCCGGCTTCGCTCGCGACGACCTCGACGTCGACGGAGTGAGGCTCGTACACGGTGCGATCTCCGAGCAGATACTCGCCGCGCGGCGCGAAGCCGATCGCGTCGACGCGATTGCCGAGCCTGCGGAGCGTGACCGCGAGGCTCACGTCCGCGGGATCCACGGGCTGCTTGCCGCGATACAGGTACGCGCGGAATTCCGGTGGAACGCCGTCCTCGAAGATCGTGAGCTCGAGCGCGAAGTCGCCGTC
>JANNRF010000226.1:0-12516 GCA_031401135.1 Deltaproteobacteria bacterium
GCGCAGCTCGGCGTCGGAAAAATCCTAATCATCGACTGGGACGTGCATCACGGCAACGGCACGCAGCACAGCTTCGAGCAAGATCCGTCGGTGCTCTATTTCTCGACGCATCAGTTCCCGTATTACCCCGGAACGGGCGCGTGGCACGAGATCGGCACTGGACGCGGCGAAGGCGCGACCGTGAACGTGCCGATGCCCGCGGGCTGCGGCGACGAGGAGTATCTCGCCGTGTTCGCGCGCGTACTGGCGCCGGTCGCGCACAGCTTCGCGCCGGACCTAATCATCGTGTCGGCGGGTTTCGACGCGCATCGCGACGATCCGCTGGCAGCGATGGAAGTGAGCGCGGCGGGTTATCAGGGAATGGCGGCGCAGGTGCGCGCGCTCGCGGACGAATTGTGTGATGGCCGCGTGGCCTGCGTGCTCGAGGGCGGCTACTCGCCGAGCGGGCTTCATGAAGGCGTCGCGGCGCTGATCGACGTGCTGAGCGCGCCGGCCGCGCTCTTACCGGCTCCGACTCCGCTTCAGCGCGGCAGCCGCTCCGAGCGCCTGCTCGAACGCGCAGCCGCCGTTCATGGCGCGCGTTTCGCTGGGGTGGGGATCGGTTAGAGCCAGCGACTGCGGCTCAAACCGGGCTCGCGCAGTGAAGTGCGCCGAGCCTGTGACCCCTGTCACCGCCACCCGCCACCAGATCTAGCGGTGCGTGCGAAGCACGCCGCCAGATCTTGTGCCTGAGAATTCTTTCGCCTCGCCGACGAAAATCCTTGCCCGTGGCTACTGAGCTGGGATAAAAAGCTCTTGTTGGTGGGGTTTGGTGGGGATCAGCTGGGATTCTGCCCAAATCGATCACGGGAGCTGGTGGAAAACCCAAGATGGCCCGCGGTCGCTTCACCTACACGATGGACGCAAAGGGTCGCCTCGCGATCCCGCCGGTGATGCGAATGGAACTGTTGGCTCAAGGCAATCGGGCTCCTGTTCTGACCAACCTAGTCGGTTGCGCGGCGATTGGGGTTTTTTCTGCCGAGCGCTGGGACGAGGTCGAGCGCCGCCTCGACGGCATGTCGCAGGTCCAGCCCGAGATTCAGTCGGTGCGCCGCATGCTGCTCTCGGGCGCGCAGGAATGCCCGTTCGACAGCCAGGGCCGCCTGCTGGTGCCGACACATCTGCGCGAATACGCCGAGCTCGGCCGCGACGTGTTGATCGCCGGCGTCGGCCCGCGCATCGAGCTTTGGGACAAGGCGCGCTTCGAGCGCGAACTGTCGACGGTGAAGGATCGCGGCACCGAGCTGGCTCGGGTCGCGGCGGAGTTAGGTCTGTGAAGAAATCGAATGATGGGGGGACCGAGGGACGTGCTCTCGGTCGAGAGAGGGACGGGTGTTTCCGGAGCCACAGTGCGACACGTGGGAAGCGAATGGGGGCGCGACCCACGCTGCCGCACGGTGCTCCGGAACACCCTGCCCTGACCTGATCGCGTAGCGCCATCGATCGATCGCTTCGCAGAAGAGTTTCGGTTCCTCGCGACGGCTGCGGATGCAGCTCTCGCGGTCGAGCGGTGGGGGGCCGCTCGATTCGTGCAACCAGTGCCGCCTGCGGGCGGACGGAACGGGCATCGCGCGAGACGCCGGCCCGGAAGCACCGTGCACCACCAACCCGTATTGCTTCAGGAAACGCTGCACTGGCTCGGGGTGAAACCCGGCGGGCTCGTCGTCGACGGCACGCTCGGCGACGGCGGACACGCCGAAGCGATCCTCGAGCAGAGCGCGCCGGACGGCCGGCTGCTGGGCATCGACCGCGATCCCGATGCGCTGCGCATCGCGGGCGAGCGGCTGGCCCGCTTCGGCGCGCGCGTCTCGCTCGCGCACGGATCGTTCCGCGACCTAACAGCTCTGCTGGCGCGCGCGGGCGCGCCGCGCGTGGATGGCGTGCTGCTCGATCTCGGCGTCTCCTCGCGGCAACTCGATCAACCCGAGCGCGGCTTCCGCTTCGGCGTCGATTCGGCGCGCAGCACGCAGCTCGACATGCGCATGGACATGGCCCAGGGCGAGAGCGCCGCCGACCTGCTCGCGCGCGCCTCTGAGAGCGAACTCGCCGATTGTTTCCGCAACTACGGAGAATTGCCGGGCGCGGGCCGGCTCGCGCGCGCGATCGTGCTGCGTCGCGAAGCGCAGCCGCTTCGTAGCGTCGCGGATTTGCTCGAGACGATTCAGGGCGCCCGCATCGGCGGCGGGCGCAAGCACAATCCCGCGACGCTCGTCTTCCAAGCGCTTCGCATCGCCGTGAACGACGAACTCGGCGCGCTCGATGCCGGCCTCGACGCGGCGATCGACGCGCTCGCGAGCGGCGGGCGCCTGTGCGTGATCGCCTACCACTCGCTCGAAGACCGCCTCGCGAAGCAGCGCATCGCGCGCGAAGAGCGCCCGTGCGTATGCGCGCCTGCAGCCCCGATGTGCGTGTGCGGGCGCAAGCCGCGCCTCTCGCGCCAGACGCGCAAAGCGGTGCGCCCGAACGAAGCCGAGATTTCTAACAACCCTCGCGCGCGCTCCGCCAAATTGCGCGCCGCGGAAAAACTGCCGGAGGCTGCATGAGCGCGACGACCCAAGAAGACTGGCTGCGGAAGGATCTGGCGAAGCCGCGCGTGCGAACGAAGCGCGCGCTGCCGCTGCTGCCGATCGCGCTGGGCGTGTTCAGCGCTTACGTCGGCCTGGTCGCCCTGCGCGGTCAGATCCGGCGCCGCTCCTACGAGTTGGGCGCGGCGGTGCAGACCGAGACGCGGCTGCTGGAGCGCGAGCGCGCTGCCGCCGTTGCAGTGCGCGAGCTGCGCGATCCGCGCCGGCTGCGCGAACTCGCGATGCAGCAAGGCTTCGTCGTGCCGGAACGCGTGATCGAACTCGCGCCGATCGTGGTCAAGCCATGAGAAGCGCCGACCTGCGTCGCGCGGTCCGGCGCGTCCGCATCGTCGGTGCCGCTCTGTTCATCGGCTTCCTCTTGCTCGGTGCCCGCGCCGCGCATCTCACGCTCGTCGCCGAGCGCGGCCTCGCACTCGCGCCGCGCCAAGCGCAGACCGTGCTGCACCTCGCCCCCGCGCGCGGAACCATTATGGACCGCAGCGGCGCCGAGCTCGCGCTGACGGTGCCCGCGCCGTCGGTCTACGCAGTGCCAAAGCAGGTGGTGAACGCTCGCGCCACCGCGCGCGCACTGGCGCCGCTGCTCGGGCTCTCGCCGGCGTTCATCGAAAAGCGCCTCACGCTCGGCGGCGGTTTCGTCTACGTCGCGCGCTGGATCGACGCGCCCTCGGCGAAGGCGATCGAGACGCTCGCGCTGCCCGGCATCGGCCTGCTCTCCGAACCGCGCCGCGCCTATCCGCAGGGCGCCCTCGCCGGCCGCCTGATCGGCTTCTCGAACGTGGACGGCGCCGGCGTGCGCGGCATCGAGCAAGCCGAACACGAGTGGCTCGCAGGCCACGCCGAGCGCATCGCGGTGCAGCGCGACGCGCGCGGCCGCATCCTCGCTTACGCCGGCCACGACCCGCGCAGCGCCGCCGGCGGCGACATCGCCCTAACACTCGATGCCGCGCTGCAGGCCGAAGCCGAGGCGGCGCTCGCGGACACGGTGCAGGCCACCGGCGCCAAGGGCGGCTTCGTGATCGCGATCGAGCCGAACAGCGGCGATCTGCTCGCGCTGGCCGAGGCGCCCGGCTTCGACCCGAATCAGTTCCGCCGCACGAAGTACGCGGATACGCGCTCGCGCATCTTCACCGATGCGATCGAACCCGGCTCGACGTTCAAGACCTTCCTAATCGCCTCCGCGCTCGAACGCGGCGCGCTGCGCGCGAGCGACCACTTCGATTGCGAGAACGGCCACTGGCGCGTGCCGGGCAAGACGCTGCGCGACACGCACCCGTACGGGGTGCTCGACGTCGCCGGCATCCTGCGCGTCTCGAGCAACATCTGCGCGGCCAAGATCGGCTACCAGCTCGGCGCCGAGAACCATTATGAAATGCTCAGCGCGCTCGGCTTCGGCAGCGGTACGGGCACCGGCTTCCCGGATGAGTCCGCCGGCCTGCTCCGCAACTGGAAGCGCTGGCGCCCGGTCGACCACGCGACCGTCTCCTTCGGGCAAGGCGTGAGTGTTACGCCGATGCAGCTCGCAGCCGCGACTGCCGCGCTCGCGAACGGCGGCATTCTGCGACCCCCGCGCCTGGTGGCCGCGCGCCGCGAGCCGGGCGGCGTCTGGCAACCCACGCCGCCGAGCGAGGGCCGCCGAGTTCTCAGGGAGGAAGTCGCCGCGCAACTTCGCGCGATGCTGGAAGGCGTCGTGCACAGCCAGGGCACGGGCGTGCGCGCGAGCCTCGAAGGTGTACGCGTCGGCGGCAAGACAGGCACCGCGCAGCCGCTCGACCCCATCACGCATCGCTATCGCAGCGACCGCTACATCGGTTGGTTCATCGGCGTCGCACCGATCGAGGCGCCGCGCGTCGTAATCATCGCGATGGTGGAAGAGCCGCGCGGCATCGCGCACACCGGCGGCTCTACCGCAGCGCCGCTGTTCGCACGCACCGCGGCTGCGGCGCTTGCGCGCCAAGGCATTCGCACCCAGCCGGTGTTCGGGCTGCCCACGCCCGCGTTTCCGGGTTGGACGCCAGAGGGCGGCGTTCCGGCCTGGGGTGAGGCGATCCTGGCGCGCTGGCCGACCAGCTCGCCAGATGTTGCGCGCGCGCTGCTCGCCGCCCAGAAACCTGAGAAGCCGCACGTCGCAGCGCCGGCGTTCGCGCACCCCGAGCCTGTCGTGTTGCCTGCGGTCTCCGCGCCGCCTCCACCGGTGGAGCCACCCGCAGCGGCGAGTGCGCTGGTTTCCGATGCGCGGTTTCCAACTGTCGCGCAGGCGGACCCTGACAACCGTCGCGCTCTCGGCGGCGAGAGCGCGCTCGGGCTCGCAGAATCCTCGGCCCGCTTGGAAGATCGCCCGTGAAGCTCTCTGACTTGCTCAACGCACTGCCGCCGACGCTCGCGCCGGCACAGCGCCCGGCTCTGGATCCCGTAATACACGGCATCCGTTACGACTCGCGCGCCGTGGCGCCCGGCGATCTGTTCGTCGCGCTGCGCGGCGCGACGGCCGACGGGCACGCGTATCTCGCGCAGGCGCTCGCCCTCGGCGCAGTCGCGCTGCTCGTCGAAGAGACGCCGCCGCAGGCGGGCAATGCTGCGGTGGTGGTACTGCGCGACCCCCGGCGCGCGCTGGCGCCGATCGCGAACGCGTTCTTCGGCGCGCCCTCCACCGAGTTGTCACTGATTGGGATCACGGGCACGAACGGCAAGACCAGCACCACGTTCCTCGTGGAATCGATCCTGCGCGCGGCAGGGGAACGCACCGGCCTAATAGGCACGGTCGAGGTCCGCTACGCCGGCGAGCGCATCCGCGCCGTGAACACGACGCCCGAGAGCCTCGACTTGCAGCGCCTGCTGCGTGACATGCGCACCCGCAACGTCACGGCCGTGGCGATGGAGGTTTCCTCGCACGGGCTCGAGCTCGGCCGCGTCGAGGGCTGTTCGTTTCGCGTCGCGGCGGTCACCAACGTCACCCAGGACCACCTCGATTTTCACGGCACGATGGACGCTTATCAGGCCGCCAAGGAACGCCTGTTCCACACCTACCTGGCGGCGGACGGCGTGGCGGTCGTGAACATCGACGATCCGCGCGCCGGCGGCTTTCTCGCCGCAGCGAAACGTCGCGGCGCGCGCTGCTTGACGGTGAGCCGCCGCGGCAAAACCAGCGCCGACGTGCGCGTGATCACTGCTTCGATCGCGCTCGGCGGAACGCGCGCGCGGCTCGCGCTGCCGAGCGGCGAACTCGCCCTCGATGTGCCGTTGGTGGGAGACTTCAACCTCGAGAACTTGACCGTGGCGGTGGGCATCGCGCTGGGCCTCGGCATCGCGCCCGAGGCGATCGCGCGCGGCGTCGCCAGTTGCCCGCAGGTGCCGGGGCGCATGCAGCGCGTGGGCGCCGAGTTCGCGAACGCGCCCACCGTGCTGGTCGATTACGCGCACACGCCCGACGCGGTCGAGAAGGTGTTAGAGGCTGTGCGGCCTCTCGCGAAGGGCAAACTGATCGCGGTGTTCGGCTGTGGCGGAGATCGCGATCGCACGAAACGCCCGAAGATGGCGGAGGCGGTTGCGAGGCTCGCCGATCGCGCCGTGCTGACCAGCGACAACCCGCGCACGGAGGACCCGCAGCGCATACTCGCCGACGTCGAGGCAGGCCTCGGCGAGATGGCGCGCGTCGATGCCAGCGCCTTTGCGAGCGCCGACCATGCCTACGTCTCCCTAATCGATCGACGTGAAGCGATCGAGTTGGCGATCGCCGGGGCGCGGCCCGAGGACACGATCGTGATCGCGGGCAAGGGCCACGAGGACTACCAGATCATCGGCCGCGAGAAATTCCCCTTCGACGACCGCGACGAAGCCGAGCGCGCGCTCGCAAAGCGCGCGCAATGAGCGTTCCCTTCCGCGCGCGCGAAGCCGCCGCTTGGGCGAGCGCTGCGCTCGTTCGAGGCGACGTGGAGTTCGCCTTTTCGAGCGTCTCGATCGACACGCGCACGCTCGCCGCCGGCAGCTTGTTCGTCGCGATCCGCGGCGAGCACCACGACGCGCATCGATTCCTCGCGGACGCGCTCGCGGCCGGCGCTGCGGGCTTGTTAGTCGAGCGCGCAGACTCGGTGCCCGAGAGCGCGAACGTGCCCGTGCTCGTCGCGCACGATTCGACGCTCGCGCTCGGCGCCCTCGCCGCCGGCCACCGCGCAAGCTTCGCGGGCCCAGTCGTCGCGATCACGGGCAGCAACGGCAAGACGACGACCAAGGAAATGTGCGCGGCGATTTTGGGGCAGCTCGGCCCGTGTCTCGCAACCCAGGGCAACCTCAACAACAATTTCGGGTTGCCGCTCACGCTGCTCCGCCGCGAGGCGCAGCACCGCACGCTCGTCGTCGAACTCGGCATGAATCACCGCGGCGAGATCGCGCCGCTCGCGGCCATCGCGAAGCCCACGATCGGCGTCATCACGACGATCGGCACTGCTCACATCGAGTTCTTAGGCTCACGCGAGGCGATCGCCGAGGAGAAAGGCGACCTCACAGCAGTGCTCGCGGCGGACGGCGTCGCCGTGCTGCCGGGCGACGAGACGCTCGCGCGCGCGCAGGCGAAGCGCTGCCGCGCGCGCGTCGTGTTCTTCGGGCGCGGCGCGGGCTGCGACGTGCGCGCCGAAGACGTGCGCGCCGAAGGCGACGGCTTCGCGTTCCGCCTAATCGCCGCGTCGGGCGAGGTGCAGCTGCGCGTCGCCGGGCTAGGCGAGCCCACGGTGACGAACGCGCTGGCCGCGAGCGCCGCCTGCCTCGCCGCGGGCGCTTCGCTCGCGCAGCTAGCGGTGGGCCTCGCGAACTACGCGCCTGCCAAAGGCCGCATGCAGCGCGTTGCGCTCGCGAGCGGCGCACTCTTGATCGACGACAGCTACAACGCAAACCCGCAATCGATGGAAGCGGCGCTCGCGAGCCTCGCGCGGCTGCGCGGCGCGGGCCGCGCGTTCGCGGTGTTAGGCGACATGGGCGAACTCGGCGCGCACGCCGAGGCCGCCCATCGCGGCATCGGCGCGCGCGCAGGCGAACTGCACCTCGACGGCCTCTACGCGCTCGGCAGGTTCGCGCCGCTGGTGCGCGAGGCCGCACTCGCAGCCGGCCTCGACCCCGCGCGCGCACACGTCTCAACGAGCCACAGCGAAATTGCGGACGCGCTCCGCGGCGCATTGCGCTCCGGCGATGTCGCTCTCGTGAAGGGCTCGCGCTCCATGCGAATGGAGCGCGTGATCGAAGCGCTCACTGGCACGAAGGACGAACACTGATGCTTTACCACCTGCTCGTCCCGCTCGCGGACACTTACGGCTTCCTGAACGTGTTCCGTTACATCACGTTTCGGACCGCGGCGGCGACGCTCACCGCACTCTTCCTCTCGTTCTTGTTGGGGCCCGCCGTGATCCGGCGGCTTCAGGAACTGCGCGTCGGCCAGCCGATCCGCGAGATCGGCCCCGACCACCAGCAAAAGCGCGGCACGCCCACCATGGGAGGCCTCTTGATCCTGCTCGTGCTGTCGGTCTCGGTGTTGTTATGGGCCGACCTGTCGAGCCGCGCGACCTGGATCGTGCTCGGCCTGACGCTCGGCTACGGCGCGCTCGGCTTCGTCGACGACTATAAAAAAGTCACGCGCAAGAGTTCTGACGGCATCAGCGCGCGCACCAAGTTCATCTGGCAGTGGGCGCTCGCGCTCGGCGTGGCCTGGTTGATCTACTCCGCGCCGACCTTCGACAGCACGCTGCAAGTTCCCTTCTTCAAGAACTTCGCGCCGCAGATCGGCGCGTTCTACGTGCCGCTCGCCGCCTTCGTGATCGTGGCCGCGAGCAACGGCGTGAATCTCACGGACGGACTCGACGGCCTCGCGATCGGCCCCGTAATGATTTGCTCTGCGACGTTCCTGATCCTCGCTTACGCCGCGGGCCACGCGCAGATCGCCGACTACCTCCAGATCAAAGCAATCCCCGACGCAGGCCAGCTCGCGATTTTCTGCGGCGCGCTGGTAGGAGGTGGCCTCGGCTTCCTCTGGTTCAACGCCTCGCCCGCACAGGTGTTCATGGGCGACGTCGGCGCACTCGCCCTCGGCGGCGCGCTCGGCACGATCGCGGTCGTGATTCGCCAAGAGATCCTGCTCGCGGTGGTGGGCGGCATCTTCGTGGTCGAGACGCTCTCCGTAATGATTCAAGTCGTCTACTTCAAGGCGACCGGCGGCAAGCGCATCTTCCTGATGGCGCCGCTGCACCACCACTTCGAGAAAGCCGGCTGGGAAGAGCAAAAGATCGTGGTCCGCTTTTGGATCGTTTCGATCGTGCTCGCGCTGGTCGCGCTCTCATCCTTGAAGCTGCGCTGAGGGGCTCGGTTTCCTAATGCTCGACCTCGCAGGAAAGAACGTGCTGGTGCTCGGCCTTGGGATCTCCGGGCGGAGCGCGGCGCATTTCTGCGCAGCGCGCGGCGCGCACGTCGTCGCCGCGGACGACCGCGCGGACGCGGACGCGAGCGGCCTGCCTGCAGGCGTCGAAGTCGTGCTCGGCGCGCCCGGCCCGGACATCGCGCATTTCGATCTCGTGGTCCCGAGCCCGGGCGTTCCTCTCGCGCGCTACGGCGCCCGCGCCAAGTGCGCCTGGGGCGATCTCGAACTCGCGTACCGCGCGCTCTCGATTCCGCTCGCGGCTGTAACAGGCACCAACGGCAAGTCGACCACGGTGCGCTTGCTCGAGGCGATGCTGCGCGCCGCCGGCCTGCGCGCACGCGCCGCGGGCAACGTGGGAGACGCCGCGCTCGGACTGGTCGGCGAGCCGCTCGACGTGGCAGTGCTGGAAGTTTCGTCGTTCCAGCTCGAAGCCGTGGACGCCTTCCGCCCGCGCGCCGCGGTGCTGCTCAATCTCACGCCAGATCACCTCGATCGTCACGGCGACATGGCCGGCTATCTCGCCGCGAAGCTGCGGCTGTTCGCGAAGCAGGCCGCGAGCGACGTGGCGATCCTCTCCGCGGATTGCCCGGTGGTCGGCAAACTCGCAGAGCGCGACTTCGCGGCTCGCATCTGGCGCTTCTCGACGCGCGGTCCGGTCGCGCGCGGCGCTTGTTACGACGCGAACGCGATCGTGCTGCGCCTCGAAACGGGCGAGCGCCGCCTCTCACTCGACGCGCTGCCGCCGCTTTACGGCCCGCTGCGCAGCAACGCGCTCGCCGCGCTCTTGGCTGCGGTCGCACTCGGCGCGGATGCGCAGCGCGCACTCGGCGCGCTCGCGAACTTTCAAGCGCTTCCGCACCGCTGCGAACTCGTCCTCGAGTCGCGCGGCGTGCGCTGGCTCGACGATTCGAAGGCCACCAACCCGAGCGCCGCCGTCGCCGCGGTCGCGAACCTGCCCGGCCCGCTGCTCTGGATTCTCGGCGGCAAGGACAAGGGCCTCGACTTCGCCGAGTTATTGGAAGCGCCGCTCGGGCGCGTGAAGTGCGCGCTGCTGATCGGCGCCTCCACCGATGCGATCGCCGCGAGCCTCTCTGGCAAGCTCGCTTTCGAGAAAGTCGAGACGCTCGCACGGGCCGTCGAGCGCGCGCACGCACTGGCCGCGCCCGGCGACTGCGTTCTGCTCTCGCCCGCCTGCGCGAGCTTCGACCAGTTCAGTGATTACGAAGACCGCGGGCGGCAGTTTCGTGCGCTCGCAACGGCAAAGGCACAGGAGCAGGAATGAGATCGGAGCTCGCAATCGCGGCCGAGAACGATTCGAACATCGGCACGATCGTTTCGGCGGTGTCGGTGCTCTCGCTGATCGGCGCCGTCGCGGTGTTCAGCGCGACCGCGACCTTCAGCGACGAAACGCTCTCGCCGCATTTCCTGCGCCACGCCGCGGGGCTCGCCGTGGGCGCTGTGCTGCTCGTCGGCTGCGCACGGCTCCCGCTGGTTGCTTGGCACCGCGCCGCCTACCCGCTCTACGCGCTCTCGCTGGTCGCGCTCGCCGCGACGCTCGCGCTCGGCTTCGTCGCAGGCGGCGCGCGCCGCTGGCTGATGCTGCCCGGTGACATCGTGTTCCAACCGGTCGAACTCGCGAAGCTCGCGACCGTGCTCGCCGTCTGCGCCTACCTCTCCCGTAATGACTCCCGCGACACCCTCACGCCGCAAATGTGTCTGCGCGCGTTCGCCTTCGCGCTCGCACCCATGGCGCTCTGCCTCGGCCAGCCCGACTTGGGCAGCGCCGTCGTGATCGCGGCGCTGGTCGGCGGAATCGTTTTCGTGGCGGGCGCGCCAGTGGGCCTACTCGCCGTGCCGAGCCTGCTCGGCGCCGGCGGCGTCGCCCTCTACTGCGCTCTCAACCCGTACGCGATGCGGCGCGTGCTCGCGTTCCTGAATCCCTGGCAAGACCCAACCGGCATCGGCTTCCAACTCGTGCAGTCGTTCGTCGCCTTCGGCCGCGGCGGGCTATTCGGCACCGGGCCCGGCAATGGACTCCAGAAGCTCCACTACCTGCCCGAGGCCCACACGGATTTCATTCTTTCGGTAATCGCTGAAGAAACCGGCTTCATCGGCGTCGCCTTCGTTCTCGGCTTCTTCGTGGCGCTCGTGCTCACGGGCCTGCGCATCGCACAGCGCTCGACGCAGCGCTTCGGCTTGTTACTGGGATTTGGCGCCACGCTGCTGCTGGGCCTGCCCGCGTTCCTGAACGGCGCCGTCGTAATGGGTCTGTTGCCGCCGAAGGGTCTCACGCTGCCGTTCCTCTCGTACGGCCGCAGCTCGCTGCTGGTCGCGTGCATCGCTGTTGGCGTGATCCTCTCGATCGCGCGCGCGAGCGAGCCCACGCGGCGCGGGAGCCGCTCCGCATGAGCGCGCGCATCGTCATCGCGGGCGGAGGCACCGGCGGGCATGTGACCCCCGCGCTCGCGCTTGGCGAAGTGCTGCGCGAGCGCGGCGCCGAGCTGGTGTTCGTGGGCGCGGAGCGCGGCATCGAGAAGCGGCTCGTGCCCGACGCGGGCTTCGAGCTGGTGCTGCTCGACGCGCGGCCCGTAATTGGTCGCGGCCTCGCAGAGCGCATCGGCGCGCTCGTAGCGCTCGTGCGCGCGACGCTTTCAGCGCGCAGCCTTTTGCGCGCGCGCAAGATCGCGCTGGTGATCTCCGTTGGCGGTTATGCCTCGGTGCCGGCCGCGCTGGCCGCCGCGCTCGCGGGCGTGCCGCTCGTACTCGTGAACACCGACGCGGTGCCCGGCGCCGCGAATCGCCTGCTGGCGCGCTTCGCGGCGCGCATCTTCGCGGGCTTCGCCGGCACCGTGGAAGCGCTGCCGGCCGCGGCCGCGAGTCGCGCCTCCGTAACAGGCGTGCCGCTGCGGCGCGCGCTGCGCGACAAGTTCGCGGACGCTGCCAGCGCCGCGCGTGCGGATGCATCGCGGCCAGCCCACCTTTTCGTGTTCGGCGGCAGCCTCGGCGCACGCCAGATCAACGAGCTGATGATCGCGAGCGCGAAAGCGCTCGCAGACGCGCGTGTCGAGGTCTTCCACCAGACCGGCGACGCGGATCGCGCGCGCGTCGCCGCGGCTTATCAGGCTGCCGGAGCTCACGCCGAAACCGTCGCGTTTGAGCGGGACATGCCGCGCCGCTACGCCTGGGCGGATCTGGTGGTGTGTCGCGCGGGCGCGATCTCGGTCGCGGAGCTCGCACTCGCGGGCCGCGCCGCGCTGCTCGTCCCGCTCGCGCACGTGGGCGGCGGCGAGCAGTTCGCGAACGCGCGCGAGCTCGAGCAGGCCGGCGCCGCGCGCGTGCTCGACTCGCGCAAGCTGGCGCAGGCCGACTTCACACGCGAGCTGGTCGCCCTGCTCGACGATCCCGAGCGCCTGCGCGCGATGGGCGCGCGGGCGGCCGCGTTGTCGCGCCCCGACGCCGCTGCTGCGATCGCCGCGCAGTGTGTCTCGCTCGCGGAGG
>JANNRF010000227.1:0-17194 GCA_031401135.1 Deltaproteobacteria bacterium
CGAGCGAGCTGCCGAGCTTCGCGTGCGTGAAGCGCCCTTCGCGCCATTCCGAGCGCGTTGTGCACGCGACAAGGGCAGCGAGCGTGAGCGCCACATAAGCGCAGCGCGCACGCCGCCCGAGTCCCCCGCGGTTCGCCATGACGGGGCAAGCTACTGCCAGCGCGAATCGAGCGCCGCACCGCCGTGCAGAGCACCCTTGATCGCTTGCAATTGCGCGGTGCTAATCAGGGCTTCATGTCGGGAGTCAAAGGCAAGGTCGTCGTAATCACAGGCGCGAGCAGCGGCATCGGCGAGGCGACTGCGCTGCTGCTGGCTGAGCGCGGCGCGAAGGTCGTGCTCGGAGCGCGCCGGGCGGATCGCCTTGCGGCTCTGGCCGGGCGCATCGCAACTGCGGGCGGCGAGGCCTCTTACGTCCGCACGGACGTGAGACTGCGCGGCGATCTCGCCGGCCTCGTCGCCTTGGCGTGCGAGCGATTCGGCTCGACGTGCTCATCAATAACGCCGGCATTGGGCCGATCTCTCTCCTCGACGATCTGCGCGTCGAAGATTGGGAAGCGATGATCGACACCAATCTCAAAGGCGTTCTGTACGGCATCGCCGAAGCGTTGCCGGTCTTTCGCAGGCAGGGTTTCGGGCGCTTCATCAACGTCATCTCCACCGCGGGGCTCAAGATCGTCCCGCTCCAAGCGGTGTACGCCGGCACGAAGAACGCCGTCCGCACCATCTCCGAAGGACTGCGTCAGGAAGCCGGTGAGAAGCTGCGCGTGACGATCATCTCGCCGGGCTTCGTCCACACGGACTTCGCGGAATCCATGACGGACCCGCGCGTGAAGGCGCAGATCATCGAGACGCGGAACAAGATGGCCATCGCGCCGGATGCGATCGCCCGCGCGATTGCGTTCGCGATCGAACAGCCGGCGGATGTCGATGTCGGCGAGCTCGTGATTCGCCCCACTGCGCACTGTTGAACCGCGTCCCTGAGGCCGGGCGCCGCGAGCGACCGCGAGAGCCGGTTGCTAACTCGCGCGGCATGCCCCGCCCGCCGCCGGAGTTGATCCTCGCGAGCGCGTCCCCGCGCCGGAGCAAGCTGCTGGGCGAAGCGGGCGTGCGCTTCACCGTAATACCTGCGGACATCGACGAGAGCGCGCGGCCCGGCGAGACGCCGCGCGAGTTGGTGGTGCGCCTCGCCTCGGAGAAGGCGCGCGCCGTGGCCGAGCGCCTCGGCACCGATCCGCGGCGGCTCGTGCTCGGCTCGGACACGATCGTCGTGATCGGCGAAGACGTGCTCGGCAAGCCAAGTGACGCGGAGCACGCCGTCGCGTTGCTCGGGCAGATCCTGGGGCGCCGCCACACGGTTTTCACGGGCGTCGCATTGCTCGATTCCGCGAGCGGCGCATTGCAAACGCAGTGCGTCGCGAGCGATGTCGTAATGCGCGCCGCGAGCGACGCCGAGGTGCGCTGTTACGTCGCAACGGGGGAGCCGCTCGACAAAGCTGGCGCTTACGCGCTGCAAGGCATCGGGCGCAAGTTCGTCGAGCGCGTGATCGGGAGCGAGAGCAACGTGATCGGCTTGCCGCTCGAGGAGACGCTCGCGCTGCTGCGCAACGCGGGTTTCGCGGTGCCCGCGTGAGCGAGATCGCCGCGCGGCTCGCGACGCTGCGCGCGCGCATTGCGGCAGCGGCTGCGCGCGCGGGGCGAAGCGGAGCGGACGTGACGCTGATCGGTGTCGCGAAGAAGCAATCGGCCGAGGCAGTGGTGGAAGCGGTCGCGGCAGGCGTGCGCGAGATCGGCGAGAACTTTGCGCAGGAAGCGCGCGAGAAGATTCCCGCGGTGCACGAACTGCTCGCCAAGCGCGGGCAGCCTGAGCCGCGCTGGCACTTCCTCGGCCAGCTCCAGCGCAATAAGGCGCGGCTCGTGACGCCGCTCTTCCACTGCGTGCAAACCGTAGATCGCCTCGAACTCGCGCAGGAACTCTCGCGCCGCGCGCAGGCCGAGGGCCGCTCGCTCGAAGTGCTGCTGCAAGTGAACGTCGATGCCGAGCCACAAAAGGGCGGCGCCGAGCCGAGCGATCTGCCGGGGCTGCTCGATGCGGTGCGCGCCCTGCCCGCGCTCACGCTGCGCGGCCTGATGGCGATCCCCGAGCCGCGCCCTGACATGCGCCCCGCCTTCGCGCGACTGCGTTCCCTGAGAGATGATCTCGCGCGCGCGAGCGGCGAGGCATTGCCCGTCCTATCGATGGGCATGTCCGACGATTTCGAGGCCGCGATCGAAGAAGGCGCGACGCACGTGCGCATCGGAACCGCGCTGTTCGGCCTGAGAGGAGCTGCTCAGTGACCACTTCAACGCTCGCCGCGAGCTCGATCGGCCTGCTCGGCGGCGGCGCGATGGGCGAAGCGCTCGCCGCGGGCGTGCTCGCGGCCGGCGTCCCCAACAACCGCGTCTGCGCGAGCGACCCCGAGCCCGCGCGCCGCGAACACCTAACGAGCGGGCTCGGCATCCGCGCGAGCGCGAGCAACGCAGACGCAGTCGCGAGCGACATCGTCGTCATCGCCGTGAAGCCCGGGCTCGTGAAGAGCGTGCTCGGCGCGCTCGGCGGCCCTGACAACACAACGCTCGCGAAGCCGCTCTGGATCTCGATCGCCGCGGGCGTCTCGATCGCCGCGATCGAGAGCGCGCTGCCGCGCGGCGCGCGCGTGGTGCGCGCCATGCCTAACACGCCCGCCCTCGTGCGCGCCGGCGCCACCGCGTACACGCCCAACGCCGCTTGCTCGCCCGCAGACCGCGCGCTCGCAAAAGAACTCTTCGAAGGCGTCGGCCTCGCCTGGGAGTGCCCGAGCGAATCGCTGCTCGACGCAGTGACCGGCCTCTCCGGCAGCGGCCCCGCCTACGTGTTCGTCCTGCTCGAAGCCCTGAGTGACGCCGGCGTGCGCATGGGCCTCCCGCGCGAAGCCGCCAGCGCGCTCGCAACGCAGACGGTGTTAGGCAGCGCCAAGCTCGCGCAACAAACGGGGCGCCACCCGGCTGCGCTGAAGGATCAAGTCACGTCGCCGGGCGGCACCACGATCGCCGGGCTGGAGCGCCTCGAAGCGGGAGGATTCCGCGCTGCGCTGCACGACGCGGTCGCGGCGGCGACGAAGCGGAGCAAGGAGTTAGGGGCAACCGCCGCGGGAGAACTCAAGCAGTCATGACATCGGAAAGAGCATGGGCCCTTTTGGGAAGATCGCGCTCGCACTCGGCGTCGTCCTCACGCTCCTCACAATCTACGATCGCGTTCGTCCCAGCGACCAACTCGTGACCGCGAAATGCGCAACGAGTCGTCAGCCAGCAATGTCTCCGCAGCGTTCAGAACTCGAAGCGATCGCACGGAAGGCGATCGCGTTGATACCAAGCACTCCCGACTACACGACCAGGATGACCCCCAAAACATCTCTCGACTGGGAGCTTGGAGTAGTTGGGAGCCGGAGGTTCGATCTCCTCCACTGCGACGTGCTCAACGAGGGAGCCAATCCCGTCACGAACGTCGCGCTCGTGATGCAACACGAACCCGCTCTGGTCGTCGTCGACGACAAGACCGTCGCGGCCTCGAGCACACTTTCGCTCGGTGAGGTTCACGCTGGACAACGGGTGGCGGTCGATGCTTGGTTCTCGTTTGGAGCACCGTACCTGCCCGATGATCTCAGCCTGAGCGTTGCGGGGGGCAGCGGACGTCTTCTCATGCCGACCGCGGTCTACGGGCCGATGGCGGAGTTTGCTCGCGCAGCGGACAGCGGACTTTGGGGAGTGCTCCTTCTTCCGTTTCTTTTGGCGGTCGCGCTTGCGCGGTACTCGAAATTCGCTCTGTTCCGACCTGCTGCCCCTGCGCAGGTCTCCGGCGACGAGAGTCGAGGGCCAGGCGACAACTGAAGTGCCGCACCCATCCCTCAAGCCTCCCCTCTCCCCCGCCGACAAGTTGCCCATTCCTGCGGCGGCAGTTCGCCCGCATGTCGGAGGCATCGTTGCGTCTCACCCCGCTCGACATTCGCAGTCAGCGCTTTGCTTCGCGGCTGCGCGGCATCGACGCGGGTGAGGTCGAGAACTTCCTGCATCTCGTGAGCGAGGATTACGCGGCCCTCTCGCGCGAAAACGTGCAGCTCGCCGAGAAAGTGCGCGAGCTCGAGGCGAGAGTCGTGGACCTCTCGAGCAACGAGAAGCTAATGCGCGACACGCTCGTCACGGCGCAGCAGCTCTCGGCGGATCTGCGCGACACCGCGATTCGCGAATCCGAGGTGCGTGTCTCGGAGGCGGAGGTGAAGGCGGAGAAGGTGCTCGACGCGGCGCATCGGCGCGCGTCGAAGCTCTCCGAGGACATTCGCGAGCTTCGCGCGCTACGCAGTCGGCTCGCGCACGCGCTGCGGCAGACGGTCGAGACGCACCTCTCGCTGATCGACACGATTCAGGAAGCCGCGGACAGTGACGCGGGCGAGCGCGGGGAGCGCGGCGATCGAGGCGAGCACACGGAGCCGCGGCTGCGGCTTTGACCGCGCGCGCGGAGGCGTGCAGCTTCGCGCGATGTCGGTTGCCGCTTCCCACGCCGAGCGCGGGCTCGCGTTCTGGATTCACGTCTCGCCCGGCGCGAAGCGCGAGCGCGGCTTGTGTGGAGGCGCTCGCCGCCGCGTTCGCGGTGCGACGCGCTGCGGTCGCGCGCGATCCCGGCGCGCGCGGGCGGCGCAAACGCGTCGAGATCGCGGGCGACGCGGCGGCCCTCGCCGCGCGGCTCGCAGTGCTGGCAACGCACAGCTGATTCCAGTACCCAACCGCGCCACCGCGGAGTCCCTCGATGCCGACCTACGAGTACCAGTGCAGCGCCTGCGAACACGAGTTCGAGCGCGATCAGCGCATCAGCGAGGCGCCGGTCAAGAAGTGCCCGAAGTGCGGGAAGCAGAAGGCGAAGCGCCTGATCTCCCGCACCTCGTTCGTGCTGAAGGGCGGCGGTTGGTACGGCGACCTCTACGGGAGCGTCAAGCCGCCGAGCGAGAGCAAGAGCGAGACAAGCAAGGATGCGGGCGCGAGCAAGGATGCGGGTGCGAGCAAGGATGCGGGTGCGAGCGCGACCGCGGGCAGCGAGGCGAGCGCGAGCAAGACCGAGGCGAAGAGCGACGGAGCGGCGAAGCCCGAAGCGAAGACTGAGAAGAAGGCCGAGAAGAGGAAGTCGAGCAAGGGCAAAGCGGCGGCCTGAGGCGCGGGCGGCTGCCGGACGACGCGTTCATCGGCGACACGCTCGCGAGCGCAATCGGACACCGCTGAGAGGCAGCGGGGTCAGACCCCGCTGCCTCTCAGCGGTGTCCGGAATCGCGCGGCGGCGGGCGGAGGAACTCGCTCTGCGGCGCCAAACCTGCGCGGTCCACGATGAGCGATACGCGTTGAGGTGCCGCGAGCGCGGCCGGCGAACCGCAGCCTGCGCGCCCGCACGCCTCTTCGCCCCTAATTAATCGTCCTCGCCCCGGGGTCTGCGCCCGCGGCGGTCGTGGTCGCGCGGCTCGTCTCGACACGACCGCGCAGCCTCCGCGATCCACTCCGCTCGCTCGCGCTTGGTCGCGTGACCCGCGCGCACGAGGCCGCGAGATTCCCGCGCCACGCAGCTCACGCGATGTTTGTGGTGCCGCCAGCGCGAGTGGCTCCCGCGCGGCCCGTCGCACGGGCACAGCTCCGCCAGCGCGCAGCCGGTCGCATCGACCGCGACGCCGAGAGCCGTCGGATGGCATGCGTCGGCGGCGTTGAGAACTCCGTCGCCATCGGCGTCGGCGTCGCACGCATCGCCCGCGCCATCCGCGTCGAAATCGGTCTGCTCGGGGTTCGTCGCGAACAGGCAGTTGTCGATCGCGTCGTTGACGCCATCGCCATCGAGGTCGGGATCGCACGCGTCGCCGAGCCCGTCCGCGTCGCCGTCGAGCTGGTCCTTATTCGCCACCTGCGCGCAGTTGTCCGCAGTGTCCGCGACGCCGTCCCCGTCGAGATCCGGATCGCACGCGTCGCCCACACCATCGAGATCGAGATCCGCTTGTCCGGGGTTCGCAGCAAATGCGCAGTTGTCACTCACGTTCGGCACGCCGTCGCCGTCGAAGTCGTCGTCGCAGGCGTCACCGCGGCCGTCCGCATCGAAGTCCGCCTGATTCGGGTTCGCGACCGCCGGGCAGTTGTCCACGGGATCCGCAGCGCCATCGCCGTCGTCGTCCGCATCGCACGCATCGCCGAGGCCATCAGCGTCGATGTCGCTCTGCGCAGGGTCGAAGATCAGCGGGCACGCATCGGCGCCGTCCGCGACGCCGTCGCCGTCGTCGTCCGAGTCGCACGCATCGCCGGACCCATCGACGTCTGCGTCGAGTTGATCCGGGTTCGCGAGCACGGGGCAGTTGTCGGCCGGCACTTCGAAGCCGTCGCCGTCGGCGTCGAGATCGCAGGCGTCACCCAGTCCATCCGCGTCGAGATCGGCTTGAACGAGGTTCGCCACCAGCGGGCAGTTGTCATCGATATCGGCGATGCCGTCCGCGTCGCCATCGATGACCGCCGCCGTGCCCAACGACGCGATCCACGCTTCGGGCTGCCCCGCTGGATTGACGCCGTAGCCCGTAATCATTTGGCCGTCGGCGGAGACGCCGGTCGCGCCCTCGAGCTTCCAGCCCGTGAGATTCACGCCGAGGCCCTCGAGCACGCTGTGCACGCGCCGCATTCCGTTCGCGCGGTCCCACACGAACGCTTCGGGACCGAGGGCCGTGGTGGCGCGCCCGACGATCGTGCCGCCATCCGCGGAAACACTCTGCGCGGTGCTGCCGAAGAGCCCGCCAGCGAGATCTCCGAGTCCGACCATGCCCGTCGCGGGATCCCAGCGAAACGCCTCCTCGCCCGAGCCGGAGAAGCTGCGCCCCACGACCACCGCGCCGTCTGCGGAGACGGCGCTCGCTTCGCTCATGAAGGTGCCGCCCGCGAGCTCGCCGAGCCCGGCCATCCCTGTTGTTGCGGTCCAGCGGAACGCCTCGTTACCGGAAGCGGAACTCGCGCGGCCGGCAATCACTTGTCCGTCCGCGGAGATCGCTCGCGCATCGCTCTGGAAGGCGCCGAGCGGGAGATCCCCGAGGCCGCTCATGCCGGCGCCCGCGCGCCACACGAAGGCTTCCTGACCCGCGGCTGAACGTCCGAGGCCCACCACGACAGCGCCGTCCGCGGACACCGCGAGGGCGCGGCTACCGAACGTGCCGCCCGGCAGGTCGCCGAGCCCCAGCATGACTGCGCCCTCTCTGCGGAAGGCTTCCTCGCCGAGGCTCGAGTTGCCGCGCCCGACCGTAATAAGACCGTCGCGGGAAGCGCCCAGCACTTCGCTCAGGGAGGTGCCGCCTGGCAGGTCGCCGACGCTCGCGATTCCGTTCACGGCGTCCCAACGGAAGCCTTCATTGCTGAGCGCAGCGCGGCTCAGCCCGTACGCGACCCCGCCGTCGCGCGAAATCCCGTTGGCTTGGCTGAAGAAGATGCCTCCGGGCAGATCGCCGAGCCCGCGCAGGCCAGGCGCTTCCGCGCCAGCCGACACGCTGATCAGGATCACACTGAACGCCAACGAATGGACCGAGGCTTGCGACGCGACCACGGTGGACCTCCGCTTGACCACTTCTGATCGGGTCGTTGAGCAGCCGCGGTTGTGGCGACTGTCACCGCGACTTCGCGGCAAGCGATCCCGCAAGCCCACGCCGGCGCTCGCGCGTGAGCAGCGTTTGCCGCTTCGATGCACTGCGTACAGCGCAGCAGCCGAGCAACGCGCGCCAGTTCTTGCGCTGCGCCGCGCAGTTCTGTTCGTATACTGCGCGCGCTTTTTCGACGGAGGGGCGCGTGGTTGAAGCGGTGAACACGATCGTCGTCGACGGGCTCGCGCTCGCGAACGATCTGCGCGATCGCATGACGAGCGAGATCGCAGCGATCACGGCGACGGGCAAGCGCGCGCCTTGCCTCGCGGTGGTGCTCGTCGGCGACAACGCGGCGAGCGCTTCGTACATCAAGGGCAAGCGGCGCGCGTGTCAGCGCATCGGCATGGGCTCGGTCGAGCACGGGTTATCAGGCGACTCGAGCCAGGCCGATCTGCTCGCGCTGATCGACAAGCTGAACCGCGACGACGGCATCGACGGCATCCTGGTTCAGCTCCCGCTTCCGAAGCAGATCGACCCCAATGCGATCGCCAGCGCGGTCGACCCTGACAAGGACGTCGACGGCGTCGGGCCGCTGAACGCGGGGCGGCTGGTGCTCGGCGTACCTGGCCTCTTCTCGTGTACCCCGCTCGGGATCCTCGAGATCCTCGATCTGCACAAGATCGCGCTCGCGGGCGCGAACGCGGTGGTGATCGGGCGCAGCATGATCGTGGGCAAGCCGATCTCCCTGTTGCTCCAACAGCGCAACGCCACCGTGACGATGTGCCACTCGAAGACGCGCGATCTGGCAGCGGTGTGCCGCAACGCAGACGTGCTGGTCGCGGCGGTCGGGTCGCCGCGCATGGTCAAGCGCGACTGGATCAAGCCGGGCGCGGCCATAATCGATGTAGGCGTCACCGAGGTCGATGGCGAGCTGGTGGGCGACGTGGACTTCGCGGCGGCGCAGGGCGTCGCGGGCCTAATCACACCGCACCGGCGCGGGGTCGGCCCGATGACGATCACGATGCTGCTCGCCAACACGTTGCGCGCCTACCGCACGCGGACGGGCGCTTGAGCGAGCTGCTCCGGACGCCCCTGTACGCGGTGCACCAGGCGCTCGGCGCGCGTCTCGTGCCGTTCGCGGGCTTCGAGATGCCGGTGCAGTACCGCT
This sequence comes from Deltaproteobacteria bacterium, assembly GCA_031401135.1. Taxonomy (GTDB): domain Bacteria; phylum Myxococcota_A; class UBA9160; order UBA9160; family UBA6930; genus VGRF01. The sequence continues at coordinate 8,818 of JANNRF010000227.1, forward strand.
CCATCCTCGAGGAGCACGCGGCGGTTCGCGAGCGCGCGGGGCTGTTCGATGTCTCGCACATGGGCCAGCTCCATCTGACCGGCCCGAGCGCGATCGCGGACGCGGAGCAGCTGCTCACGTGCGAGGTCGCCTCGCTGAAGCTCGGGCGCGTGCGCTACGGCCTGCTCTGCAACGAGCGCGGCGGCGTGGTGGATGACGTCACGCTCTACCGCGTCGCGGTCGACCACCTGCTCGTGTGCGTGAACGCCTCGAATATCGCGAAGGATTTCGCGTGGATAGCGGCGCATTGCTCGCCCAGCACCGAGCTGCGCAACGCGAGCGACGAGACCTGCTTGCTCGCGCTGCAGGGCCCCGCGAGCGACGCGATTCTCGCGAGGCTAGTGCCCGCGGAACTCGCGCGGTTGCGCTTCTTCGCGTTCACCGAGACCACGCTCGCCGGCGCAATCGTGCTCGTCTCGCGCACCGGCTACACGCACGCGGGCGGTTTCGAGATCTACGGCCCGGCGGATCACGCCGAGAAAATCTGGCGCGCGATCAGCGACGCCGGAATTGCGCACGGCCTCACGCCCGCCGGCCTCGGCGCGCGCGACACGCTGCGCCTGGAAGCCGCGCTCCCTCTCTACGGCCACGAACTCGACGACGTGACAACCCCGCTCGAAGCGCGCCTGGATCGCTTCGTGAAGCTCGAACGCGGCCGTTTCATCGGCGCCGAGGCGCTGCGCGCGCAACGCGCGGCCGGTGTGCCACGCGCGCTGGTCGGCTTCATAATCGAAGGCCGCGGTTTCGCGCGCGCCGATCACGCGCTGGCCTCGGCTGGCGCAGAAATCGGCCGCGTCACCTCCGGTGCGCCCTCGCCAACGCTCGGAAAGGCGATCGGCCTTGGGTACGTTCCGCCCGTCCACATGGGTGTTGGAGCGCGAATCGACGTGATGGTGCGCGGGCAAGCGCTGCCAGCGCGCGTGGTCGAGACGCCTTTCGTGCGCGGTCCCCAATAACAGGCGAGGTAGCTGTGGCGAAGTACGAGATCCCCGATGACCTGTTCTACTCGCGCGAAGACGAGTGGGCGCGCCTCGATCACAACCGCGTGACGATCGGCATCACCGATTACGCGCAGCAGCAGCTCGGCGACATCGTGTTCGTGGATTTGCCCGAAGTGGGACGCGCCCTCGACCGCGGCGAGCCCTTCGGCGTGATCGAATCCGTGAAGGCCGTCTCGGATCTGTTCGCGCCGGTCACCGGGGAAGTCGTCGAAGTGAACACCGGCCTCGCCGACGCGCCGGACGGCGTGAACGCCGACTGTTATGGCGACGGCTGGCTGCTGGTCGTCGAGGTGACCGACGCGACCGAACTCGAGCAGATGCTCGGGCCAGCGGATTATGCGCAGCACGTGAAGGACCGCGAGTAGCCGCCCTGCCCTGCGCGACGCCGCGAGCGAAGCGCGCAGCGAGGCGCAGCCGAGCGAGGTCAACGCAAGCGAAGCGCGCAGCGAGGCGCAGTCTTCGGAGCCGAGCGAAGTAAACCGGGAGTTCCTTGCGTTACCTGCCGCACACCGAGAGCGACGTTCGCGAGATGCTCGCGGTGATCGGGCAGCCGAGCCTCGGCGCGCTGTTCGAGAGCATCCCCGCGCAGTTCCGCATGACGCGCGCCCTCGACGTGCCCGCCGCCGCGAGCGAGTACGAGATCCTCGCGGAGATGGACGCGCTCGCGGCGCAGAACGAGAACGCCGCGACGCGCGAGTGGTTCCTCGGCGCGGGCGTACATCATCACTTCATCCCGAGCGCGGTGGACGCGCTGATCTCGCGCGCCGAGTTCTACACCTCGTACACGCCGTACCAGCCCGAGATCTCTCAGGGCACGCTGCAAGCGATCTTCGAGTGGCAGACGATGATGTGCGGGCTGACCGCGCTCGAAGTCTCGAACGCCTCGCTGTACGACGGCGCCTCCGCCACGGCCGAGGCCGTGCTCATGGCGCTGCGCATCACGAAGCGGCGCAAGATCGCGATCTCGGCGACGCTGCACCCGCACTATCGCGGCGTGCTCGAGACGTACCTCGCCGCGCTCGACTTCGACGTCGTAACACTTCCTCGGGACGCAACGGGCCGCACGCTCGCCAGCGCGGTCGATCGCGAGACCGCGTGCGTGCTCGTGCAGCAGCCGAATTTTCTGGGCTGCGTGGAGGATTTGCGCGCGCTCGCGGGCGCGGCACACGCGCACGGCGCGCTGCTCGTAACAAGCGTTGCCGAGGCGCTCTCGCTCGCGCTGCTGGCCGCGCCGGGCGACTGCGGCGCCGACATCGTGTGCGGCGAAGCCCAAAGCTTTGGCGTGCCGATGGCGTTCGGCGGCCCGCACCTCGGCTTCCTCACTTCGCGCATGGCGCACGTGCGCCAGATGCCCGGCCGCCTCGTCGGCGAAACCCTCGATGCCAACGGCGAGCGCGGCTACGTGCTCACGCTCTCGACCCGCGAGCAACACATCCGGCGCGAGCGCGCGACCTCGAACATCTGCACGAATCAGGGCCTGTGCCTGATGATGGCGACGATCTACCTCGCGCTGCACGGCAAGATCGGCCTGCGCCTGCTGGCCGAGCGCAATCTCGCGAAGGCGGAGTACGCGAAGGCCCGCCTGCGCGCGGCGGGCCTAATGCTTCCGTTCGCGGCGCCGAGCTTCAACGAGTTCGCGGTGACGCTGCGCGAGCCGGCCGAGCGCGTGCTCGCGCGAGCGCGCGCCCAAGGAATCGTCGCGGGGCTCGATCTCACGAAGTTCGCTCCAGAGCTGGAGAATGCGCTTCTGGTTTGCGTCACCGAGACCGCGTCGCGCGCGTCGATCGATCGTCTCGTCGCGGTGCTGGCAGGAGAGAGCGCGTGAACCGCAACGCGACGCAAGGCTTCTCCTACGAAGAGGGGCTGCTCTTCGAGCTCAGCCGCCCGGGGCGCTGCGGCGTCGACCTGCCCGCGAACGACGTGCCCGAGATCGACGCGCGCGCGCTGCTCGGCGCGCTCGCGCGCGACGAAGTCGCAGGCTTGCCCGAACTCTCGGAGATCGACGTCGTCCGCCACTTCACGCGCATCTCGACATGGAACGCAGCGGTCGATCTCGGCCTCTATCCCCTCGGCTCTTGCACGATGAAGTACAACCCCAAGATCAACGAGAAGGTCGCGCGCCTCGCGGGCTTCGCGGCGTCACATCCGTTTTCGCCCGCGAGCGAGACCCAGGGGCTGCTCGCCCTCTTCTACCGCCTCGAGCGCCAGCTCGCCGAGATCAGCGGCATGGATCGCGTGACGCTGCAGCCCGCCGCCGGTGCGCAGGGCGAGCTCGCGGGCATCATGATGATTCGCGCCTATCACGCGCAGCGCGGGCAAGCGCGCACGAAGGTGCTCGTGCCGGACTCGGCGCACGGCACCAATCCCGCGAGCGCGGCGCTCAACGGTTATCAGGTCGTCTCGGTGCCGAGCGGCGAGGACGGCATCCTCCACCCGGCCGCGGTGGCGGCGGCGATGAACGAAGACGTGGCGGGCCTGATGATCACGAACCCGAATACGCTCGGCATCTTCGAAACGCACCTCGCGGAGATCTGTCAGATCGTGCACGCGCAGGGCGGGCTCGTGTACGGCGACGGCGCGAACCTGAACGCGCTGGTGGGCGTCGCGCGGCCCGGCGATCTCGGCATCGACGTGATGCACTTCAACCTGCACAAGACCTTCTCGACGCCCCACGGCGGCGGTGGCCCGGGCGCGGGGCCCGTGGGGGTGAAGGCGTCGCTCGCGCCGTACTTGCCGACGCCCGTGGTCGAGCAAGCCGCGGACGGCAGTTATCACTGGAACCACGATTTGCCGCGCTCGATCGGCCGCCTGCATGGCAGCCACGGCAACGTCGGCATGCTGGTGCGCGCCTACGCCTACATCCGCGCGCTCGGGCCCGACGGCTTGAAGCGCGCCACCGAGCTCGCAGTGCTGAACGCGAACTATCTGCTCGCGCGGCTGCGCGGCGAGTTCCACGTGCCGTACTCGAACCCCGTGCTGCACGAGTGCGTCATCACGGATCGCAATCTCGCCGGCACCGGCGTTTCCACGCTGGATGTCGCGAAGCGCCTAATCGATCACGGCTACCACCCGCCCACTGTCTACTTCCCGCTGATCGTGAGCGGCGCGCTGATGATCGAGCCCACCGAGAGCGAGAGCAAAGAAGGCCTCGACCGCTTCGCCGATGCGCTGCTCGCGATTGCGGAGGAAGCGCGCACCGATCCGGAGACCGTGCGCAGCGCCCCGCACCGCACGCGCCGCAAGCGCCTCGATGAAACGCGCGCCGCGCGCAAGCCCGTGCTGCGATGGCAACCCGGCAGCACTTGAGCGCGAGCGCATTTCGCGCCGCGCTCGTGGGCTGCCTCGCCGGCGCGCTCGCCTGCATGGGCGGTGGCGCGGGCATCGGCAACCCGCTGAAGCCGAACGTCACCTCGGCCGCGGAACGCCGCATGGGCGACGGCGCCGATACCCAGCTGCGCGCGGTGCTGCCCCTAATCGATGACCCGATCGTGCTCGGCTTCCTGAACGACTTCGGCCAGAGTCTCGTACGCCAGGTCGAGCCGCAGCCGTTCGTCTACCGCTTCCGCGTCGTGCAGGAGTCTTCGCTCAACGCCTTCGCGCTGCCCGGCGGTTACATCTACTTCCACTCGGGCACGATCCTCTCGGCCAACGACATCGACGAGCTCGCGGGCGTAATGGCTCACGAGATCGCCCACTCGAAGCGCAGCCACATCGCGCGGCTCGCGGAGAAGTCTGCGATTCCCTCACTGCTGGCGAGCTTGCTCGGGATCGGCGCCGCGGTCGCAACGGGCGACCCGGCCGCCGCGATCGTCGCGCAGGGCATCACCGAGAGCATGCGGCTCGCCTACACGCGCGAGTTCGAGGCCGAGGCGGATTCGGTGGGCACTGTGTTCATGGTGCGCGCCGGCTACGACCCGAAGGGCATGGCGGATTTCTTCGACCGGCTGCTGGCGATCAAGGAAGCTCGACCTGGCTTCCAGATCCCGCCCTACCTGATGTCGCATCCGCGCACGGAGCACCGCCTCGACGGCGCGATCACGCGCGCGCGAGAGACCACGATCACCGGGAAGGTCGACCCCGCGCTCGCCGCGGTGTTCCCCGAAGTGCAGGCGCGGCTCGCGATGTTATTGAGCGAGAAGCGCACCACACTGCCCTCGTTCCGGCGCGCTCCCGATACGAAGATCACGAACCCCGCGCTCGCCCAAGCGGAGCAGCTCGCCGCCAGCGGCGATCGCGCGGGCGCCGCCGAGGTGCTCGCCGCGGCGGGGCGCAAAGAGCCGAACGATCCGCGTGTCGCGTTCCGCGAAGCCGAGCTGCTCGCCGAGCTCGAGCGCACCGGCGACGCGATTAGGGCCTATCGCCGCGCGCTGCTGCTCGATCCCGAAGTCGCGCTCAGTTATTACCGGATTGGCCAGCTCTACCAGAAGCAGGGCGACCGCGTGAACGCCGTCTTCTACCTGGAGCAAGCCGAGCGCCGCTTCGAAGCTGGCGGCCTGCTCGAGAAGCAGACGCGCGAGCGCATCAACCGCCTCACCTTCCCGCTGTTTGCGCGCTCGGGCACCTCGGACGGCAGCGAGCCCAGGGCCGCGAACGAGGCTACGCCGGTGGGCGCCGCGCGCGACGAGTTCCGCGCTGCGAGCCCGAGAGTCGCGTGGTACGGAGAGCTCGAAGCCGAGTGGGCGGAGCGCGCGGACAAACTCGCGCTGCGCTGGATCGACCCGAGCGGCGCCGAGGTGAAGCGCGACGACAAGCTCAAGAAGCGCGGCCGCAAAGTCGTGAGCGCCGAGTTCGCGCCCGCGGGCGGGCTCGCGAAGCCCGGTATCTGGCAGATCGAGGTGCTGCTGGAAGGCGAGCGCATCGAGCGCGCGACCTTCCGCGTAGCGCCTTGACCCTGTTGACTTCGCTCGGCTGCGCCTCGCTGCGCGCGGCGTAGCGCCGCTTGCCACGTTGACTGCGCGCGGCGAAGCGCCGCTTGCTCAGCTCTTCGGCTCGTCCGGCTGCGTGACGCGCTCGCGCGCGAGGTCGGCCCAGCTCCCCGTCGGCACGAGCTGCAGGTAGTGCCGCCACTGCTCGCGGCCGAGGCGCGGCAGCGTGAGCCGGTCGTAGAGCAGCGCCAGGTTGAGGCGCGCGTCAGCGAAACTCGGGTCGATGCGCACGGCGGCCTTGTAGTGATGCAGCGCCGCTTCGCGCCGGCCGTCGTCGTCGAGCAAGTTCGCGAGGTTGAAGTTCGCCTCGAGGTGATCCGCATCGTGCTCGAGCGAAAGGTCATAACAACGCCGCGCATCGGCGCGCTCGCCGCGGTGGAAATGCACCGTGCCTAGGTTGCACCATGCATCTGCGAAGGCGGGCTCGAGATCGAGTGCGTGGCGATACGCCGTGAGCGCCTCCGCACTCTTGCCCGACTGCGCGTCCAGCACGCAGCCGCGCTCGAACCACTCGAAAGCCGTGCGCGGCATGCGCGCGCCGTCCGCAGCTAGCGCATCCGGCGAGACGATCGCGGCGACGGTATTGCCCGCCGGCGGCGCCTCGAACTCGAGCATCAACTGCCCGTCGGCTTCCACCAGCGCATCGCCGTGTCGCGCGACCACGCGCCGCGCGTTGCCGCCCCACACGCGCAGTGCGGCGAGCGGCTCGCGCAACTCAGGGACGCGGGCTTGCAAGCGCGCGACGGTGCTGCGAATGCGGCGCACCGAAACGCCGTCGGAGATGAGCCCAACAAGTGCGCGCAAGCGCACGAGATCCGCAAACGCGAACGACTCCGCCTCCGCGACGCGCGCGGACACGAATCCCGTGCGGCTCCAAGCGCGGAGCCGCGCCGGCGAGACGCGCAGAATCCGCGCGGTGTCGCTCAGCGAATACAAACTCACCCCCGCGCGCATTCTCGGGGAGTGACGTGCGGGGCGTCAAGCGATCTTCGCCCCTCACGAGCTGTAAATTTCGTCCGCCTCCACTTTCCGCAGAGCGGCCCGTCGGACCCCTCGCTTGGCTGCGTTCGGGCGCTGGCGCCCGAAGCAGCGCGGCGAGAGGCACATGGCGGGAGCAGACGGGAGGCGGCGAAACCCGCGCGGTGGATCCAGTTGTTACGGCTCGCGCGCGCCCGCAGCCACTGGAACGGCGCGTCCGACCGCCAGCGATGCTTCCCGATTTCCACCAATCCCCGCATTGCGCGATTGAGCGGGACGCATCCTGCGAAGTTCGCCTGCGCTCAGGTCCTGCGCAGCGTCCGCGGGTTCCCGCAGCTCACGACGAGCCAGCACCCGCCGCGAGGCGCCGAGCCCGAGCCACGGCGTCGTGGCCGCCGTAGCCCGCGCGCGAGTCTTGGATCGAACCGGTTGCCGTCTACGCTTTCCTGACGCGTCTGGTATTGAGGCGAGATCGGGCTCAACCGAAACCGCCTTTGGCGTTCTATCGCAGGAGCAGCAGCAGCCGTGCACCGCAACCGTTTCTGCGCGATCGCCTTGGTTTGCGCTCTCGCATCGTCATCCCTCGCGAGCGTCCCTGCAGCGCGCCGCCTCAGCTTCGATGTGTTCCTGGACGAGCGCCCAATCGGCTACCAGCACTTCGCACTAGTGCCCACGCGCAATGGTCTCCGAGTCGAGATCCAGGCAGCATTCGAGGTCCGTGTGCTGCGATTCATCGCCTTCGAGTACGCCCACGACAACGTCGAGCAGTGGCGCGACGGCTGCCTGCACTCGATCCAGGCGCGGACCAATTCGAACGGAAAACCTTACCGAGTGACGGGTAGGGCCGTGTCCGAAGGGTTCTTGGTGTCGAGCAATTCGGGCAAGCAACGCTTGATGGAGTGCGTCGGCACGTTTTCCTATTGGGACAAGAGCCAGCTATTGCGGCGCGCGAAGCTGCTCAATTCGCAGACGGGCGAGTACGTGTCTGTGGTGGTTCGGCGTCTCGGTGGCGGAAATCTGAAGCTGGGCAAACGCGACGTTCCGGTGGAACGCTATGCGCTGATCGGCAAGGACCTCGACATCACGCTCGCCTACGCAGTCGGCAGCGGCGAGTGGGTCGCCCTCGACAGTCTGCTCTCGAGTGGGCGGACGCTGCGATTGCGGCGCAGCGTCTCCGAGTTGCTCGCGTTCACGGATGCGCGCGGCGCGCATCCGCAGGGAGCTGCAGGGCCCGAGATGAGCCGCTGATCCTCGACTCAGCGGGCGGGCGGCGCATCCTCGACTGAGTCCGATGGGCTACGCAGGTCTCCTGGGCGAACGCCTTTCGGAGTGTCGGCTCTTTGCGGGGTTCGACGATCTCTTCAACGCCCGCACGGAGCGTTGCTCGTGCAGTCGCCGCACGTGCCGCTCGAGATCCTCGAGCGTCGCCAGCGA
>JANNRF010000228.1:0-4349 GCA_031401135.1 Deltaproteobacteria bacterium
CGCTGCTCGCGCTGGCGTTGCGGCGGCGGCTGCGCGTGCCGGTCGTGTACGTCGCACACACGCTCTGGGAGGTGGAACTCGGCGCGTACCTGCCGAGCGCACGCGCGATCTCGCGCGCCACGCGCGTGCCCGGCGCCGCGCTCGATCGGCTGCTCGCGCGCTGCAGCGATGCCACGCTCGTGCTCTCGCGAGCCGCCGAGCGCGCGCTGCGTCCACACGCGCGCGGCCCCTTCCTGCGCGTCCCGCCCGGCTGGACGCGCGAGCGCGCGCCGGATGCCGACGAGGTCGAGGATGTCTGCCGCCGCCATGGCATCGCGCCGCAGAGCTACGCGATCTACGCGGGCAACCTCGACGCTTATCAGGATCTCCGCGAACTCGACGCCGCCGCGCGCCACATTCCGCAGCGCCCGATCGTTGTCGCCACGCACGATTCCCGCGCCGCGCGCTTACACCACTTGCGCGTCGTGAAGATCGCTGCGCCCGAGGAAGCGCGGCTGCTGGTGTACGGCGCGCGCGTGGCGGTCGTGCCGCGCCGCCACGTCGGCGGCTTCCCGATCAAGCTGCTCCAGTACATGGAAGCGAGCCGCGCGATCGTCGCGCGCACGCAGCTCGCGGACACGCTTGTGCACGACGAATCCGGCTGGCTGATCGAACAGGGCGCCGATGCGCGCGTGCTGGCGAGCGCGATCGCGCGCCTGTTCGACGACGCGGCGCTCGCAGCGCGTCTTGGCGCCGGCGCCCGCCGCGTGCTCGACAAGGCGCACGATTGGCCGGCGCTCGCGCTCGACACGCTCGAACTCGTGCGCGCGGCGATCGCGCGCGCACGGAATTAGGTCGCGGCGCGCTCAGTTCGCGCGCGGCTCGCGCAATGCAATGGTCGCGATCATGCCGAACAGCGACGTCGCGTACGCCGCGCCGATCAACCCCGTGAGCAGATCATCCGGGATGTTGCTGTGGAAGCCCGCGCCCGTCGTATCGAGCAGCTTCCCGAAGAAGCTCCCGTAGCCCACCGGCGGTCGCGGCCCAGGCTGCCGCGAAGGCCGCGCGGCGGCGGAGTGTGTCCGCGTTGAAGTAGATCGCCCCGAGAATCAGGCCGCCGCCGATCAGATAGTCGTCCACCACGAACGCGAGCGGGCGGCCTTGGCCGTAACTCCGAAGCGTCTCGCCGATCACGAGCAAGGCGCCGAGCGCGCTCGCGAGGATGCGCAGCAGGCTTCTCATTGTGCGCGTTCCTCCGCAGCGCTTCCCAGCGGGCGCCCGTAGCTCACGTGTTCCGTGCGCGAGATCGCTTTGCCACCGCGAAGCGTCTCGTATTCCGCGGGCGGCCCCGGCGTGGCGTCGGCGAAACACATCGTCAGCGTGTCGCCGTTCGCCTGCGGAGCGATGTAACGCCAGCCGGGCATCAGGCCGAGCTGCGAACGGCACTCCGCGCGCTCGCGTTTCGCCTTCGCCGCCTCGAACAGCGCGTGATCGCGCAGGGCGCTCCAGCTTGCGCTGAACTCGTTAGGGGGTTCGCTCGCTCTCTCGCTCGCCGCGAAGCTTTCGCTGCGAACGACGCCGGCCTCGGGCGTCGCCGAGAGCACGGTCATGCGGCTGCGAGATTCCGCGCCTGCCTCGGTCGTGCGCATTTCGACGCTGAAACCGGGCTGCCACGCGTCGCGAATCTGCTCCGCGGTGTAGGGCGTGGGCAGCATCGCCGCAGCGGGCGAAGGGGCCGGCGTGTCTGCGAGCGCCGCGCCGGCGAGCCCTCCGCACACCGAAGCAATTAGGGCGAGCTGCGCGCAGCGCATCAACGCGCCCAGTTCGCGAGCATCTTCTCGAGCCGCGCGGCGTTCGATTCTTCGAGCGCGCTGCACGTCGCCAGCGCCTCGCGCATCGCGTGCGGCAACCCCGCCGCCGCGGCGATGCCGCGCCAGGCGCTGCCACCCAGTCGCTCCGCCGCGGCTTGCACCGCGAACTGCTCGGGCAGCGTGCGGCCTACGAAAATCGCGGCGTAGAGCTCGCGCGCGCGCGGCAGAAGCGCATCGAGCTTTGCGGCTTGCGCTGCACTCAGCGGAAACAAGCGCTCCGCGCGCTCTGCGATTTCGTCCTCGCTGCGCGCGCACTCGAGCAGCGCAGCGGCGTGCTGCGGCGCTTCCAGTGCCCAGCCGCGGTAACGCTCTCCGGCAACGCGCTCGAGACGCGCCAGGAAGCCCGGCCGCTCGCCGCCTTCGAGCTCGGCGAGCAGCGGCGCAAGCACGAGCCCGAGATCGGGAAGCGGCGGGCTCGGCTCGCCTGCCGTGGCTGCGCTCATAACAACCCGCCCGTCGGCGCCGGAATCGCGCGCTGGTTGTAAAGCATCTTGCGCAGCGCCTCTTGGTCTTCCTTCGAGAGCGACGCGGGATCCAGCCGGAGGTCCGATCCCACGGCCATGCCGCGCTGCACGCCAGGCCGCGCTGCGAGTTCCTCGTGCCAGCGCTTCAGGTACTTGAAATCGTCGAGGCTCTGGCCGTGCAGGCTCGGGTTCACGATCCACGGATAACAGATCATGTCCGCGATCGAGTAGGCGTCGCCCGCGACGTAGCGGCGATCGAACAAGCGATTGTCGAGCACGCCGTAGAGCCGGTTCGCTTCGTCCGCATAACGCCTGCGGCCGACGCTCTGATCGCCCTGCGAATCGCCGAGGCGGTGGAAGAAGCCGTATTCGCCGAGCTTCGGGCCCTGGTTCGCCATCTGCCAGACGACCCACTGCTGCACTTCGGTGCGGCCGCGCAGATCGCGCGGATAGAACTGCCCGGTCTTCTCGGCGAGGTAGAGCATGATTGCGCCCGACTCGAACACCGAGAGCGGCGCGCCGCCGCCCGCGGGCGCGTGATCGACGATCACCGGCATGCGGTGATTAGGGTTCCACTTCAGGAACTCCGCCTTGAACTGATCGCCGCGCCCGATGTTGCACGGCACCACCCGGTACGGGATCGCGGCCTCCTCGAGCAGGATCGTGACCTTCTTGCCATTCGGCGTCGGCCAGAAATGCACGTCGATCATTGGGTCTCCTCGAAAGTTCGGGCGCGCGCTGCGCGAAGTCAGTCCCCGACTCTATTCCTCCGATAAGCTGCGCCGCCATCACAAAACCAGACCGACCCCACCCCGCAGCTGCGGAGCGGGGCGGTCGTGCATTTCGGGAACGCCTCGTTGCAACAGCCTGCGCCGTCATCGCGTCTAGCCGAGCTCGCCGCGCGCCTAACAGCGCGCACGGCACAGGTGCGGCTCGTTGGGCTGCGCGGCGCGGCTCGCGCGGTGGCGATTGCGCGGCTCGTCGAGGCGAGCCCGGGCGCGGCGACGCTCGTGGTCGCGGTCGGTGCGAAGGCCGCGGACGCGCTGCTGGAAGACTTGCGCCTCGTGCTGGGCGAGCCGTTGCCCGAGCGTGGCGGGCGCGTGCGCATGTTCCCGCCGCCGGATACGACGCCCTACGACCGCTTCTCGCCGCAGCCCTTCGTAGTGGCGCAGCGCATGGATGTGCTGCACCGGCTCGCGACTTTCGGCGTCGCGAATGGAGCCGGCGCCGCGAACGAGCCCGCCGCGGACGCGCCCATAATCGTTGCGCCGTGGACTGCGCTCGCGCCGCGCGTGCCTTCGCGCGCCGCTGTGCTGAGGGCATCGCTCGCGGTGGTGCGCGGCAAGCCGCTCGATCGCGACGTGTTCGTCAGCGCCCTCATCGCGGCGGGCTACGCGCGGCAATCGGTGGTGGAAGAGCGCGGCGAGGTCGCAGTGCGCGGCGGCGTGGTCGATTTCTTCCCGCCACATCTGGTGCGGCCCGTGCGCATCGAGCTGTTCGGCGACGAGGTCGAATCGCTGCGCGAGTTCGACCCGGCGAGCCAGCGCTCCCAGGCGGAACTCGAGCGCGTGGTCGCGCCGCCGCCGCGCGAGCTGCTTGTTACGCGCGATCTCGTGATCGCGCGCGGCGAAGCGATTCGCGCTGCTGCGCGCGCGCAGGGCGTGCCGGCGCGCGAGGCCGATCTGCTGATCGACTCGCTCTTGCGCGGCAGCCTGCCTGCGGGCGCCGAAGCGCTAGCAAAGCTCTTGCAGCCGTCCATCGAGACGTTCCTCGACTTCCTGCCGGCAAACGCGCTCGTCGTGGTGGACGAACCCGAGAACGGCCACGACCGCCTGCTGCGCTTCTCCGGCGAAGTGATCGAGAACCACGATGCCGCGCGCCAGGCGGGCCGCTTCGTGTGCGAGCCAGAGCAGCTGTTCGCTGGCGCGGATTTCCTGATGGCTGCGCTGGAGGCGCGGCGCGCGATCTCGCTGGAGCGCCTCGAAGTGCAGTCGCCCGGCGCGCACGTGGTGAAAGCCTTCGGGCACGACGAGCT
>JANNRF010000229.1:0-2211 GCA_031401135.1 Deltaproteobacteria bacterium
GTCGGCCCGATGCCGCGGCCGGTGGTGCCGATCGCGCTCTCGCGGCGGGCTTCTTCGCGCGCCTTGTCGAGCGAGACGTGCCACGGCGTAATCACATGCGCGCGCCCCGAGACGCGCAGCCGCGCCGGATCCTTCAGCGCACCCTGCGCGCGCACTTTCGCGATCTCGTCCACGAGCACGCGCGGATCGACCACCACGCCTGGCCCGATGTGGTTCACGGTGCCGGGTTGCAAAATTCCCGACGGCACCAGATGCAGCACCGTCTTCTTGCCATCAACAATTAGGGTGTGCCCGGCGTTGTTGCCGCCGTGGAAGCGCACCACGAGATCCGCCGCGACCGCCAGCCAATCGACGATCTTGCCTTTGCCTTCATCGCCCCACTGCGCGCCGACCGCGATCAGCGCGGTCATCGGCCGAGATCCACGAGCTGCACCGTAATCATGTTCGGCAGGCTGCGCAGACGCTCCATCACCGGCTCCTCGGGGATCTGATCGACGTTCACGATCATCGCCGCCTCCGCGCGCTCGCGGACAAGCGCGAGCTGCATGCGCGAGATGTTGATGCCGCACTCGCCGAGCAACAGGCCGACGGCGCCCACCACGCCGGGGCGGTCGTGATTATGGATCAGGATGGTCGGGCCCTCGGGAATTGCCTCGAGCATGAAATCGTCGATGCGCACGATGCGCGGCTGGCCGCCGTGGAAGAGCGCACCCGTAATCAACCGCTGCACGTTGCCTCGCACGCGCGTAGTGATCGCGCTGGCGAAGTCCATCGGCCGCGAGGATTTGGTCTCCACCACGCGAATGCCGCGCTCGCGCGCGATCACCGGCGCGTTCACCATGTTCACGCGATCGGTCACCGATTCGAGCACGCCCTTCAGCACCGCGATCGTGATCGCCGAGACGCGCAGGTTCGCGACGTCGCCGGCGTACTCGATCTCGATCTCCTCGATCGCGCCCGGCCGCAGCTGGCCCTGGAAGCGGCCGAGCTTCTCGCCGAGCACGAGGTACGGCCGCACTTGTTGGAGCAGCTCGGGCGAGATCGACGGCATGTTGACGGCGTTGCGCACTTCGCCGCTCATCAGGAAATCGCGCACCTGCTCGGCCACCGCGATCGAAACGTTGATCTGCGCCTGTTCGGTGGAAGCGCCGAGGTGCGGCGTGCAGATCACGTTCTCGTGCAGCACGAGCGGGTGATCCTTGGGCACGGGCTCCTGCTCGAACACGTCGAGCGCAGCAGCGCCCACCTGGCCGGAGTTCAGCGCCTCCAGCAGCGCGGCCTCGTCGACGATGCCGCCGCGCGCCGCGTTCACCACCAATACGCCGCGCTTCGTCTTCGCGAGGCGCTCCTTGTTGAGGAGTTTCGTGGTGTCCTTCGTCTTCGGTACGTGGATCGTGATCGCATCGGCGCGCGCGATCAGCTCGTCGAGCGTCACCAGTTCCACGTCCATCTGCTGGGCGACTTCCGGCGCGATGAACGGGTCGTAGGCGACGACGCGCATGCCGAGGCCGCGCCCGCGCTCGGCCACGATCCGGCCGATGTTGCCGAGCCCGACCACGCCGAGCGTGCGGTTGAACAGCTCCATGCCCTGGAACTTCGTCTTCTCCCACTTGCCGGCCTTCATCGAGGCGGTCGCCTGCGGGATGTGGCGCGCGAGCGAGACGAGCAGCGCAATCGCGTGCTCGGCCGTCGTCACGTTGTTGCCTTCGGGCGTGTTCACGACCACGATGCCGCGCTGCGTTGCGGCCGCGACATCCACGTTGTCGACGCCGATGCCGGCGCGGCCGATCACTTTGAGGTTTGGCGCCGCCGCGATCACGTCGGCGGTCACCTTGGTGCCGCTGCGCACCACGAGGCCGTCGGCATCGGCGAGCACGCCCGCGAGTTCGCCGGGCGAAATGCCCGGCACGTTCAGCACGGTGAGCCCCGGCGCGCGCTCGAGAATCTCGAGGCCTTGGCTCGCCAGTGCGTCGCTCACAACCACTTTCGGCACGCGCGTCTCTCCTCAGCGCAAGACCGTCGGCGAGGGCGCCGACTCGAGGGGCCGGGAAATCCCAGCCAGCCTTGGGGCGCTTGAAACTTGCGCCCGGCCCGGCAAAACGTCCGAGGATTGCCGGATGCTTCCGGCGCCGCAACCCGTGGCGCCGCCTCTCAGGAGAATCCTCGCGCGGAAGTCTGACTCCGCTGCGCGCTTCTCTTAGATTGGGCCGC
>JANNRF010000230.1:0-1536 GCA_031401135.1 Deltaproteobacteria bacterium
CCTTCCCCGCGAGCTTCGAGCTGTAACCATGGCGAACATCACGATCGACGGCGTGCAGTACGAAGTGCAGGACGGGCGCACCATCCTGCAGGCGCTCGACGATCTCGGCCTGCTGATGAACGGCGTCGACGTGCCGCATTATTGCTGGCACCCGAAGCTCTCGATCGACGGCTCCTGCCGGCTCTGCCAGGTCGAGGTGAAGGGCCAGCCGAAGCTTCAGATCGCGTGCAATACGACGGTCCTGAACGGCATGGAAATAACAACTGCCAACGAGCGCGTGAAGCAGGCGCGCGAAGGCGTGATGGAGCTGTTGCTCGTCAACCACCCGCTCGATTGCCCGATCTGCGATCAGGCGGGCGAGTGCAAGCTGCAGGATTACGCGTTCGAGTACGGCGCGACGCACGCGCGCACCAAGGAGCCGCGGCGCGCACTGAAGAAGCGCGTCGATCTCGGGCCGACCATCACCTTCGACCAGGAACGCTGCATCCTGTGCCGCCGCTGCGTGCGCTTCACGCGCGAGATCTCGAAGACCGGCGAGCTCGTCGTGAACGGCCGCGGCGACCGCTCGGTGATCGAGACGTTCCCGGGCTTCCCGCTCGAGAATGATTATTCGATGAACGTCGCCGACATCTGCCCGGTCGGCGCGCTCACCACGAAAGACTTTCGCTTCAAGATCCGCGTCTGGTTCCTCGAGGACCAGGACGGCGTGTGCACGGGCTGCAGCAACGGTTGCAACGTGCACATGGGCGTCGCGAATAATCAGGTCTACCGCTACGTGCCGCGCCGCAACGACGCCGTGAACGACACCTGGATGTGCGACGAAGGCCGGATGTCGTACAAGCGCATTGGCGCGGCGGACCGCATTCAGGAGCCGATGGTTCGCAGCGCGGGCGGCGGCCTCGCCTCCGCGAAGCTCGACGCCGCGGTGGCCGCCGCCGCCGCGAGACTGCGCGCCGTAACAAGCGCAGGCCCGGGCGTGGTAGCGGCGCTCGCTTCCGCGCACGCCACCAACGAAGATCTGTTCGTGCTGCGGCGCTTCTGCGAAGCGCTCGGCACCGAGACGATGGGCGTGGCGGTGCCCACCGGCCGCGCCGACGAGTTGTTGATCAAGGCCGAGAAGGCCGCGAACGGCGCGGGCGCGCGCGCGCTCGGCTTCAAGGACGCGCAGGCCGTCGCGGATCGCGTGAAGGCGGGCGCGGTGCGCGCGCTGATCGTGCTCGGCAGCGACGCACTGGCCGCGCTCGGCGGCGAGGCGGCGCTCGCGAGCCTCGACTGCGTGATCCTGCTCGATACGCACCACTCCGCGCTCGAGCGCGCAGCCCACGTCGTGTTCCCGGCGCGCGTCGCCGCGGAGAAGCACGGCACGCTCACCAATCACGCGGGCCGCGTGCAGCGCGTCGCACCGGCCGTGGAGCCTGCCTTCGACGCTTACGCGGAGGGAGAGATCCTGACGCGCATCGGCCAGGCGCTCGGCCTAACAGGCTTCGCGCCGGGTTGGGCGTATGACGCGCGCGAAGTATCGAAGCTGATCGGCGA
>JANNRF010000231.1:0-6359 GCA_031401135.1 Deltaproteobacteria bacterium
GGCGGCCAGGTGGGCGAGAGCCGGCTGGCGCGCCAGAGCCTGCTCGTGCACAACGCGCCGACCTTTGAGCTTGCGCTCGACGAGTCGCCGGATCCGGTCGCACCAGGCGGCGATCTCGTTTATACGGCGACCTTTGGCAACCCGAGCGCTGGAACCACGATCGGCACCACGCTCTCGTTGCCTCTCCCGCTCGGCACGACGTTCGTTTCGGCAACGGGCGGTGGCGGCGTCAGCGCAGGCGTGGTCAGCTGGAACCTCGGCAACGTGCCAGCTGGCCGGGGCGGAAAGCGTCAGGCGACCGTGCGCCTCGGAGCCGGCGTTGGCGCCGGCAGCTTGCGGCGCGCCGTCGCAGAGATTCGAGATACGGCGCTGAGCCGGAACACCGCGCGCGCGACTGCAGTCACGGCCGCGCAGTCCGGGGCGCCGCTCACGCTGTCAGTCATCGCGACTCCCAATCCGGCGGCGCCCGCGAACTTCCTCAACGTGCAGTACACGGCGACCAACCTCGGTGCGACGACCCTGACCGGAGTCCCGCTCGAGGCCCGGCTTCCCGGGGTGGTTTCCTTCCCGCAGGCGAACGCGACTGGGTCGGCCGACTGCACGCTCTCCGGCAACGGCAACACGAGCTGCGACACCCGGGAGCGTGTGCGCTGGATCCTCCCGAGCCTTGCTCAGGGCGTGCCTGTCACGGTCTCGATCCCGCCGCAGATCTTCGCGACCTACGTCAACGGCAACCTGATCCCCTTCGTCGGCTTCGTGGACGGCTCTCAGGCCGTGGCGCGGCACACGGTGCGCGTCGGCATCCTGGAGGATCAAGATGGTGACGGTTTCTCGGACTGGCTCGACAACTGCGCGCTGGCTGCGAATCCGACCCAGTCGGACATTGGCGGCGTTGGACCCAGCTCGGCCCCGGATGGCATCGGTGACGCCTGCCAATGCGGAGACGTCAACAACGACGGACGCGTGACCGGGCTCGATGGCACGCTCATCAAGCGCGCGTCTTTGAACCTCGCGCCCTTCACTATCGGTGTGGGAGCGCTCCCGGCGCCCAACAAGTGCGATGTAAACGGCGGAACGACCGGCGACGCCGTGTTCCACTGCAGCGGCCTCGACGGCACGCTGGTCCAGCGCGCGAGCCTCGTGCTGCCGCCCGGTGTGCTGCAGGTCTGCCCCGCGGCGGACGGGAACTAGAGGAAGCGTGCGCGCCCGATGCCGCTGCGCGGCGCCCGCTTGCGCAACGGCGACCGCCTGGCGGACGTGGGTTGCGAACGAGATGCGAGCGCACCCGGGCAACTTTTTTTCTGATGTTCGCGCCACTTCCGAGGTTTTCGGACCACTCCCTTAGCGACGTAGATCCTTCCAATGCTGGAGAAGCCAATGCGCCTTAAGCAGTTCCTTTTGGTGACGGTCGCGTTATCTGCCCTCGCAGTGAGCGCGAGCGCAGTTCCGATTCCGGTGACGTTTTTCCACAGCCCGGCGGACAACGGCACGCCTGCGACTCTGCCGTTGCCGGTGCCGAACGGGAACATCACGATCAACCTCTGGGCCGATCCGACGGCCGCCGCCGGCGGCATCACGTTCGAAGTGCAGGATGTGCTGCTGCGCGTGAGCGGTGCGGTCTCCGTGGTCGGCTTCACGTGCGACTCGGGCCAGGGCGGCTGCCTCTCGGGCACTCCGACTTCGACGCAGATCATCTTCACCGCAGGTGACGCGGCCAACGGGAACTCGGCAGCGTTCACCATCGGCACGCTGGTCCTGAACGTCACGGGCCCAGGGAGCCTGGAACTGATCAGTGGGACCGCGCTCGACGGCAACTTCAACGGCGACAGCATCATCCCTCACGTCGTGCTGACGTTTGGTGTCCCCGAGCCCGCCACCGCCTCGCTGCTCGCGCTCGGACTCGGCGGCCTCGCGCTGCTCGGACGCAAGCGCAGCGCATAGCCAGCGCCTCGCACTCCCTCTCTCCATCGGCCCCGAGAGTTCGCGCTCTCGGGGCCGATCGCGTTCTGATCCAGCCGCAAACTCCGGATGACTCATGCTGACGCTCTCCCGGCTCGTGCCCGCCGTGTGCGTGCTCCTGCTCCTGAACGCCGCGCCTGCGCTTGCAGGCGACGGCGTGATCGAGCTCAACCACACCTGCGCGACGACGACCGGCTGCGTGGCCGGGGATTCGCCGGGCTACCCGGTCACTCTTACCGCCGAAGGCAGCTACCGGCTCACGAGCGATCTGTTCGTGACCACGGCGCGCGACGTGCTGACGCTCGGGCACAACGTCGACCCCGATCTCGGCGGGTTTGCGGTACGCGGGCCGGTCACGTGTCCGCTCGGCTGCCCCGCGGCGACGGCCGGAACCGGAATCACCGGCGGCGCGCAGAACTCGATCTCGAATGGCAAGGTGCGCGGCTTCGGGCTCGACGGCATCACGCTCGGGCCCCGCGCGCACGTCACGCACGTGCGCGTCACCGAGATCGCGCGCCACGGAGTGAGCGCGTTCTCGGGCAGCCTCGTCACGGAAAACCAGATCGGCGCGATCGGCGGCAGCGGCATCGTGTTCAGCAACTCGCTCTTCGGCAACGGGCCCTCGCTCTACCGCGACAACACGATCGGGCTCACCGGCGCGATCTCCGTGAGCGGCGGCCGCGCGAGCGGGCCGAACGCCTGATTCGACCAGCTGTGCGGGACGAGCGGGAAGAAGTTCTTCTACGCCACGAACTTCCCGACATTCAACGGCGCGGAGGCGCTCACGGCCTGCGACACGGGCTTCCACATGGCGTCTATGTGGGAGATTCACGATCCCAACGAACTCGAGTACGACACGTACCGGGGAATCTCATCCACCGACTCAGGGGAAGGGCCCCCGAGCCTGGTCCAGGGTTGGGTGCGAGAAGGGATGGACACATGCCCAAATTGGGCGACGTCGGACCCCATTTTTTCGGGCACGAACGTGGCACTTGATTCAGAGTGGGACAACTTGGATTTCGAAGAACTCGTCTTGTGGCGACCGTTCACGTTCTCTTGCAGCTCCAATGGCCGCGTTTGGTGCGTCCAGGACTGACGGGGCAAGGCAAGGCCGCGGCCTCAACATGTTGGAGCGTCCGAGACGCAGCGCTGTCGCCTCACGAAAACTGAGGCCGGGGCGCGAGTCGCGTTACCTTGCGCGCCTTTTCCAGCCCAAGCCCAAGGAGCCCCGATGCCCTCCGTCGCCGCGTACTCCATTTCCGCCTCCGCGGTCGTCGCCGAGAAGGCGCGCGTCGGCGGCGACCCGTCGAAGGTCGACGTCGCAAAGGTGCTCGCGCTCGACACCGTCGAGCTGCGGCCCGTCGGCGCGACCGACGTGCACCTGCGCATCCTCGCGGTCTCGGCCGAGCACAACATCGATCACGCCTCGACTGCGGACACGATCAACATCGCCGACGCGCGCGGCGGGAAGATGGTCCCGGGCAACAGCGCGACCGGCGAAGTGCTCGCGGTCGGCGCCAACGTCACGAAGTTCAAGCGCGGCGACATCGTGATCACGCACTGCAACGGCGGCGCCGACGAATACGGTTACCCGACGCGCATCTGGGGCTACGACGCGGAGAACTCGGTCGGTTGGTACGCGAAAGAGGCAGTTGTTGGGGACTGGCAGCTGATTCCCGCGCCGCTCGCGTGCGGGCTCTCGCTCTGGGAGATCGCGGCGCTGCCGCTGCGCGCGCCCACCGCGTACCACCTCTGGCGCCGCGCGCTGGGCATTTATCGGCTGAAGGTCCCGTACGAGCGGCGCGCACTCGTGAACGTGCTCGGCTTCGGCGGCGGCGTCTCGGAGTTGTTCCTCCAGCTCGCGAAATCCGAGGGACACAACGCGTTCTTCTGCTCCGGCAGCCCCGAGCGCCGCGCGGCCCTCGAGAAGCACGGCATCACCGGCATCGACCAGAAGCAGTTCGACCGCTTCCGCTCGAAGGACGGCGTGAAGGCCTTCACCGCGCAGTGCCGGAAGCTCACGGGCGGCGAACAGATGCAGATCGTCTGCGACATGCTGCGCGGCCCGGTGTTCGCAGCGGGCCTCGCGGTCGCGGCGCGCCAGGGCGTGAACGTCTCCGCCGGCTGGCAGCTCTCGCAAGTGGTCGAATACAACTCGACTCTAATGAGCGTCAAACAGATCACGATCGACCACACGCACTACGAGACGATCGAAGGCTGCGCCGCCGCGACCGCGCTCTACGGCAAGGTTTTCAAGCCGACCGTGCACAAGGAGATCTACGCCTGGGCGGATCTCCCGCGCGCGCACCAGGAGATGCACGAGAACACGCAGACCGGCATCCCGATCGTGCGCGTTGCCGACGAGCTGCCGGAGAGCGTGAAGAAAATCGCGTAGGGGGTCGCATGCCGGCGGGCGATTTCGAGCGCGTCTTCGCGGCTCTCGAGTCGCGTGGGGTTCGTTATCTCGTCGTCGGCGGTGTCGCGGTCGTACTCCACGGGCACCCGCGCTTCACAGCGGATCTCGACCTCGTGCTGGCTCTCGATCCGCAGAACGTTGCAAGCGCGATTGCGGCGCTGGAAGGCCTCGGCTTCCGCCCCCGTGCTCCTGTGCGTCTCTCGGATTTCTCGAACACGAAAACCAGGCAAGCATGGATTTCAGAGAAGGGGATGGTCGTTTTGTCCCTGTGGAGCCCGGGGCTCCCGGGAACGGAGGTCGACTTGTTCGCGAGCGAGCCGTTCCCGTTCGACGCCGCGTACTCCCGCGCCTTGCAGGCTGACCTCGGCGCCGTCACGGTGACGGTCGCGGGGATCGACGACTTGATCGCCCTCAAGCGCGCAGCCGGCCGGCCGCAAGATCTGGAGGACGTGAGCGCGCTGCTCGCAATCGCGCGCGAACCGGGAGACCGCGATGCCTGATGAACAAGCGCGCAACTTCGAGCGACACCGCGAAGAGCAGCGCCGGGCTTGGCTACGGCTCAGCTATCGCGAACGGCTCGAATGGCTTGAACAAGCGAAGCGCTTCGCGGCCAAAGCGCTCGAAGCCGCCCGCAAGCGCCGCGCTCGCACGCGTCCATGAAGCGCAAGCGAGTCGCGATTGCGGAGCGCCTGATTCAGGACGTGATGCGCCTCTCGGGCGCAGTGTCGCCCTCGCGTGCAGTCGAGCTGGCGCTCGAGGATTTCGTTCGTCGCGCGAAGGTGCGTCGCATTCTCGAGCTGCGTGGGTCGGGCCTCTGGGAGGGGGATCTCTCTGAGATGCGCGACAGCCGCGCGACACGAAGCACGCCGCGACGTCGTGCTTGACGGCGGGTGGGTTGCCCATCGCGTCGGGTGTTGATCGCGTAGCTATGCGTAATGACTCCGCCGCTTCACCACCACCTCGCGGTCCAGCTCGAAGATCTGCACGCGCTCCTGCGAATCCTTCGCCTTTGGCTTGTACCCGAACAGCCGCGTCTCGACGACGCCGAGATCGGGGCGCCCTGATAGCTCGCGCTTGCCGAGTATCTCCGTCGCCGCGAACACGGTGTCGCCCGCGAACAACGGCGCGGTGTGCTTGCCCGTCTTGTAGACAAGATCGCCGAGCGCGTTGTCGGCGATGTCGGGGCAGCTGAGCCCGAGGCACAGCACGAACGGGATGCCGCCAAAAATAATGAGCTGCCCGCCGACGTACTGCTCGGGGTTCTGATCGATCATGTGCTGGTTGCAGTGCACCTGGCTGGTGTTGTCGAGGATCGCGGTCAGGTGGATGTGTTCGCTCGTCATCGTTCGCCCGCGCGAGTGCTCGATGCGCGTGCCGGGCTCGAAATCTTCCCAATAAGTGTCGGCGTTCGAGAGGTGCGCGAGCGCGCGGTAGTCGCGCTTCGCGTCGTAGGGCGGGACCCAGAGCTCGCAGGCGATCTCGTCCGGCGCGATCTCGCCCGCGTCCACCTTGGCGTCGCCGTCCTGCTTGTAGACCTGCACCTTGCGCTGCCAAGTCATTACGGTCGCCTCGGTCGGCTCGCCGATGTTCTTGCGCGCGGTGCTCTGCACGTGCACCACGCCGAGATTCGGGCGCGAGGCGCTCGTCTTGATGCCGAGCACTTTCGTCACCACCTCGATCGAGTCGCCCACGTACACGGGCGCGCCAAAGCGCATGTCGATGTACTCGAGGTTCGCGCGCGCGTTCTCGCTCACGTCTTCCACCGTCTGCGAAAACGCCACCAGCATCGCGAGGCCCGGCGGCACCACGAGGCCGCCAAAGCCATGCGCCCGCGCGTAGCGCGCGTTCTTCGCGAGCGGGTTCGTCGTCATCGCGAACTCGGTGAAGGTCGTGAACAGGCCCTCGGTCACGGTCTTGCCGAGCTTGTGGCGGAACACCTGCCCCGGGCGGAAGTCCTCGAGGAAGTTCCCGGTCTTCTTGTGGA
>JANNRF010000232.1:0-2185 GCA_031401135.1 Deltaproteobacteria bacterium
GCGGAGTTGCCCTCCTTGTAAGGTCGCGCGCCTAATGGCGACGGAAACACTCCCCGATTTCGCGAAGCGCGGCGGCCTAATCACAGCGATCGCGCAAGATCACGCGAGCGGCGAGATCCTGATGGTCGCCTACATGAACGAGGAAGCGTTTCGCGCGACGCTCGCAAGCGGCGAGGTCGTCTATTGGAGCACGTCGCGGGGCGAGCTCTGGCGCAAGGGCGAAGCCAGCGGGAATACGCAGGCGCTGAAGTCGCTGCGCATCGATTGCGACGGCGACGCGGTGGTTCTCCAAGTCGACCAGAAGGGCGGCGCGGCTTGCCACACCGGCCGCCGCAGCTGCTTCTATCGATTGCATGAGGCCGACGGCAGCTGGCAGACGACGAGCGAGCCGCTGTTCGATCCCGAGAAGGTCTACAAGAAATGAAGCGCATCGAAGGCAAGCGACAGCTGATGCTCGGGTTGCCGAAGGGCAGCCTGCAAGAGACCACCGCGAAGTTGTTCGCGCTGGCGGGCTTCAATATCCGCTTCCCGGAGCGCTCTTATTATCCCGAGATCGACGATCCGGAACTCTCGTGCGTGCTGATCCGCGCACAGGAAGTCGCGCGTTACGTCGAGCAGGGCGTGCTCGACGCGGGGATTACGGGCGTCGACTGGGTGCTCGAGAACGGCGCCAAGGTGAAGGAGCTCGCGGACCTGAAGGCGCCGTGGCCTAACTACCGGCCCGTGCGCTGGCTCTTATGCGTGAAGGAAGACTCGGCGTTCAAGACCGTGAAGGATCTCGAAGGCAAGCGCATCGCAACCGAGACGATCGGGCTCACCAAGCGTTACTTGAAGCAGCACGGCGTGCGCGCGGAAGTCGAGTTCTCCTACGGCGCGACGGAAGTGAAGCCGCCGCTGCTCGCCGACGCGATCGTCGATGTCTCCGAGACCGGCTCCTCGATTCGCGCGAACCGGCTGCGCGTGATCGACACCGTGCTCGAGAGCACACCGCGCTTCATCGCGAACAAGGAAGCCCACGCCGACGAGTGGAAGCGCCGCAAGATGGAGCGCCTGCTGCTGCTGCTGAACGGCGCGATCGCCGCCGCCGGACGCGTGGGCCTGATGATGAACGTGCCGCGCTCGCACCTCAGCAAAGTGCTCGACGTGTTGCCCGCGCTCGGCACGCCCACCATTTCGGCGCTCACAGACGAGAGCTGGGTCGCGCTGAACACGATCGTGGAAGAGAGAATCGTGCGCGACCTGCTCCCCGAACTCGTCGACCGCGGCGCGCGCGGCATCGTGGAGTACCCGCTCAGCAAGATCGTGGGATGACCCGCCCTGCTGGCGAGCCGCGCGCGTGAAACGCATCGCGGCTCTCGCCCGGTTGCCGCTCGATCACGCGCGCAATGCGCTGAAGGGGTTGCTCGGGCCGAGCTTCGTCGGCGAGCGGCTCGTCGTGCAAGCGGTTGTTACGGGCGAGCGCGGCGTGCTGCTTGCCATGCGCCGCGACCTGATGGGTTGGGAGCTGCCTGGCGGCAACCTCGCGCCCGGCGAATCCGAGCAGGCCGCGCTCGCGCGCGAAGTGCGCGAGGAGACCGGGCTCGAGGTCGCGGTCGCGGCGCTTGGCGGCGCGTACGAGCGCACTGGCTTATTCGCGCACCGCGCGCGCGTCTATCGCGCGCGCGTCACGGGCGGCTTGCTCACGCCGAGCGCAGAGACGCCCGCCGTCGCGTGGTTCGCGCCCAGCGCGCTCCCGCGCGAACTCTTCCCTTGGTTCCGCGGCCCGCTCGAAGACGCGCTTCGCGGCGGCGCGCCCGTTGTGCGCTCAGAGCGCCTCGGCCTCCGCGCCATCGCCGCCGGCTTCGCGATCGACCTTCGCACGCGTTGGCGCGGCGGCGCGCCGCAGAGCGGCTGACGGCGCCGCGCCCACGAACGCCGCCACCTCGTCGAGCTTCGCGACGCGGCGAATGCGCGAGCGCTTGCAGAGCGTGAAGCACTGCTCCTTCAGCGCGCGCGAGGGCTGATCGCCCATGCCCGTGACGCCGCCGTCCGACACCCTGTGCCGGGGCGCCGGCTGCCGCGCGAGCCAAGCGAGCGCCGGCAGATCGACGATGTTCCCCGAGCCAACGCCTTTCAGCTGCGCGTCTGCCGCGCGCCGTGCGCCATCGGCGACGATGCGCAGCTCGCCTTCGTCGCCCTTGCCCGA
>JANNRF010000233.1:0-1630 GCA_031401135.1 Deltaproteobacteria bacterium
GTAGTGCTCGCGCTCGAGTTCGCGGCGCGGATCGCGCGCGGGCAGGCACGGCCCTAACACCGCGACCGCGCGCAGACCGAGGCCGCTCGTGTCGAAGCCCTCGGTGAATGCGCCGCCCGCGACTGCGAGCGCGAGCACGCCGCGCGCGCCGCGCAGCGCCGCCAGCCAGCGCTCGCGAGCGCGGGGGTCTGCGCCCGGCTGCTCGCACGCCACCGCGCGGCCCGCGTCTTCCAGCGCGCGCGCCAGCTGTGCGAGCCACGCGAAGCTCGGCCCCACCACGAGCAAGTTGCCCGGCACCGCATCCGCGAGCGCGCAGAGGCGCTTCGCGAGCCTCGGCAGTTCGCGCGCGCGCGCCGTGAACGTGGTCTGCACCTTCGCGTCGATCACGACGCGCAGGCGCTCGGCGCGGTTCTCGCCATTCACGCGCGCAAAGGCGAGGCGCTTCGCATCGAGGCCGAGCAGGCTCGCGTGCCAGTCTGGCGGCGAGAGCGTCGCGGACATAGCGATCACACTGTGCGCGCCGCCTAACACACGCGCGAGCTCGGCCGCGGGATCGATGCAGGCGCGTTCGAGGAACGCTTCGCCGCCCGCGCGGCCGGCAAGTGCGCGGTGCGTGCCGTCGGCCGGCGCGTTGAGAAACGCGATCGCGGCGAACGCGAGTTCGAGGAACGCGGCGTGCGGGCCGAGCGCGGGCGCGCCGGCGAGCTCGTCGAGAACCTCCTCGATGCTCGCATCGAGCTGCGCCCGTAACAGCTCGGCTTCGCGCGCGCTGAGGCCGCCGAGCACGCACGCGTCTGCCGCTTCGCCGCAGGCATCGCGCACCTGCGCCTCGAGCGCGCTCGCGAGCTGCTCGGCGCTCTCGCGCATGCGCGCGTGCAGCGGCGCGCTGCCGAGCGCGATGCGCTCGATCGCTTCGCGCAGCACCCCGGCCGAGAGCCGCGCCGTCAGCGCGTCGCGCATGCGCGCCGGCAGGCCGTGCGCTTCGTCGATCACGAGGATCGTGCGCGCGAGCGCCTCGGGGTCGCGCAACTCCGGCAGCGCGACCACCGGATCGAACGCGTAGTTCGCGTCCGCCACCGTTGCGCACGCGCCGCGCGCCACCTCCGCCATCAACTCGTACGGGCACGCGCCAAGCTCGCGCCCAAGCGCGAACACGGCATCGGGCAGCGCGAAGCCGCTCGCAATCGATTCCGCCACGAGCCCATGCTCCGCAACGGCGGCGCGATGCGTGCGCGCGAAGCGGCACAAATCCTCGTGGCACTGCACGTCGCCTGTCGCGCACATGCGGGCCTTGTTACGGAGATGCGCCGCGACGCGGACGCCGGGCGGCGCAATGCGGCGCAGCGTCTCGAGCGCGAGCTGCTGCTGAAGCGTGCGGCTCGTCAGCACGAACAGCCGCAGATCGTTCGCGAGCGCGTGCCGGAACGCGGCGGTCAGCACCGCGGCCGTCTTGCCGAGGCCGGTCGGCGCTTCGAGCAGCAGGTGTTCCCGCGCGGCGAGAGACGCCTGCGCGGCCGAGAGAATCTCCGCCTGCCCCGCGCGAAGCTGCGCGAACGGGAAGGCCACCGCCGCGGCTGCGGCGCGCCGACGCGCGAACTCCGCGCTTGTCGCGAGCGCCTCCACAATCGCG
>JANNRF010000234.1:0-8559 GCA_031401135.1 Deltaproteobacteria bacterium
ACGAAGCTGATCGATTACGACGGCTTCTGCGGCGTGACGCGCGAGACGAATCCGATCCCGGAGCTCTCGGCCGCGGAGTTGCAGCGTGCGCTCGCGGGCAGCGCAAAGCTGTTATTGCTGGACGTGCGCGAAGCCGCGGAGTTCGAGCAGGCGCGCATCGCGGGCTCGACGCTGATTCCGCTCGGTCAACTCGGAGCGCGGCTCGGCGAGCTCACGGAGTGGAAGGACGCGCGCGTGATCGTGCATTGCAAATCGGGCGGGCGCAGCGCGAAGGCCTGCGCGCTGCTGCGCGACGCGGGTTTCCAGAACGTCACGAACCTCTCGGGTGGCATCGACGCGTGGTCGATCACGGTCGACCCGAGTGTGCGGAGGTATTAATGGCGAAGCGGGGCGTACTGCCGGATCCGCTGGCGCGGCGGCATGAACTCGAGCGCGTGCTCGATCCGGCCAAGGCGCGCGCGATCGCGGATGGGTATCTGGCCGAGAAGCGCGAGCTCGAGGCGCTCGCGTTCTTGAAAAAGGCGGGCGCGACCGCCGAACTCGAGAAGCTGTGCCGGACCGCGGTCGAGCGCGGCGATGCGTTCCTGCTGCGCGAGGCATGTACCGCGCTCGGGCGCGAGCCGGATCTCGCAAACTGGCAAGCGCTCGCGGGCGCGGCGGAGATGCAAGGGCGCGAGAAGTACGCCGCGGAAGCGCGGCGTCAGGTCGAGCGCCTCGGTGGCCGATCAGGCTGAACGAAGGCGGAAGCAGGAGGAAGGATCATGGCGATGCGATGTCTGGTAGTGCGCGGTCTCGCGAAGGAAGTCGAAGAAGACCTCAACAAGTTCCTTACGACCCACGACGTGCACGTGCAGCACATGACCCAGAGCGAGCACGGCGCATACATCTCGGTCACGCTGCTCTACGAAGAGCCGTCGCGCGTCGGGTGAGCACGCACCCCTGTGATTGAAGCTGAGATTCGGATCGAGGGCGCGCGTGCCCACAACCTGAAGAACGTGAGCGCGCGCATTCCCGTCGGGCAGCTCACCGTGATCTCGGGGCCCTCGGGCTCGGGCAAGTCGAGCCTCGCGTTCGACACGCTCTACGCGGAGGGACAGCGCCGCTACGTGGCGTCGCTCTCGACCTACGCGCGGCAGTTCCTCGAAAAGCTGCCGCGGCCCGCGGTGGACCTAATCACCAACCTGCCGCCCGCGATCGCGATCGAGCAGCGCAACCGGGTCAGCAACGCGCGCTCCACAGTGGGCACCGCCACCGAGATTCTCGATCACCTGCGGCTGTTATTCGCGAAGGCGGGCGAGACGCGCTGCTGCGGGCGCGCTGTCGAGGCGGGCACGGTGGATGCGATCGCGGGGCGCGTGCTGCGCGAACTCGCGGGCGAGCGCATCGTGTTCGCGGTAGCGCTGCCCGCTAAAGCGAAGCCCAAGGAGTTGCGCGAGCAGCTGTTACGGGAGGGCTTGCGCCGCCTGCTGCTCGCGGACGGCAGCTTTGCGGACGTCGAGGAAATCTCCGCTACGCGGCTCGGCGCATTGCGCGGCGAGGCGCTGCTCGTGATCGATCGCCTCGAAGTCGCGGGCGAACTCCGCACGCGCCTGGCTGAGGCGATCGCGAACGGTTTCGTGCGCGGCGGCGGCGAGCTCGTCGCCGCAACCGTGGGCGGCGCGCGGCGCCTGTTTCGCGAGGGCTTCTGCTGCGACGTGTGCGGCAAGCGGCACCCGACGCCCGAGCCCGCGTTGTTTTCGTTCAACAGCCCGCTCGGCGCGTGCCCGAGTTGTCAGGGCTTCGGCCGCACCCAGGCGCTCGATCTCGAGCGCGTGATCCCGGACCCCGCGCGAACGCTTGCCAAGAACGCGATCCAGCCGTTCTCGACGCCCTCTGCCAAGAGCTGCCAGAAGGACCTGCTCAGCGCTTGCCGCGACCGCGGGCTCGCGACCGACGTGGCGTGGCGCGATCTCAGCGAGCTCGACCGCAGCTGGGTGATTACGGGCGACGACGCCTGGTATGGGGTGAAGGGCTACTTCGAGTGGCTCGAAGGGCGGCGCTACAAGGTGCAAGCGCGCGTCGCGATCGCGCGTTATCGGCGCTTCGATCCGTGCGAGGCCTGCGGCGGCTCGCGGCTTCGCAGCGAAGCGCTCGCAGTCGAGGTGAGCGGACGCAGCCTGCGCGAAGTCGCGCACATGACGATCGGCGAACTCGACGCGTGGCTCGCGGCCCTCGCGCTCACGGGCGCCCGCGAAGCGCGCGGCAAGCGCGTGCTCGATGGCCTGCGCGGCCGCGTCGAGACTGCGATGCGCGTGGGCCTCGACTACCTGGCGCTCGATCGCCAAGTGCGCACGCTCTCGGGCGGCGAGGCGCAGCGCATCCAGCTCGCGACCGCGCTCGGCGGCGCGTTGACCGCGGCGCTCTACGTGCTCGACGAGCCATCGGTGGGCCTGCACCCGCGCGATGTCGGGCGCCTGCTCGATGTGCTCTACGCAATCCGCGATGCGGGCAACACCGTGGTCGTGGTGGAGCACGCGCTCGAGATCGCGGCGGCGGCGGATCACCTAATCGATCTCGGGCCCGGCTCGGGCCGGCGCGGCGGCGAGATCGTGGCGCAGGGCACGGTCGCGGACGTCAGCGCCAACGCCGCGTCTCCCACGGGGCGCGCTCTCTCCGGCGCGTTCCGGCTCACGCGCAAACGCCGCGCGCGCGCGAGCGGCCGCCTGCGCATCCGCGGCGCGCGCGCACACAACCTGCACGGCGTCGACGTCGAGATCCCGCTGGGGCAGCTCGTGGTTGTTACGGGCGTCTCGGGCGCGGGCAAGACGAGCCTGGTGCGCTCCGTGCTGGTGGGCAACCTCCAGCGTTCGCCGGAACGCGGGCAGTGCGAGTCGATCCAGGGCGCGGAGAAAATCCGCGAAGTCGCGATCGTCGAGCCCACGCCGCCGGGCCGCTCGTTGCGCTCGAACCTCGCCACCGTCTCGAAGGCATTCGAGGGCATCCGCGCGCGCTTCGCCGCCACCCACGAGGGCCGCCGCCGCAAGCTCAAGCCCGGCTACTTCTCGTTCAACATCGCGGGCGGGCGCTGCGAAACCTGCGAAGGCGCCGGCGAAGTCGTCATCGACATGCAGTTCCTCGAAGACCTGCGCACGCCCTGCGAAGCCTGCGACGGCACGCGCTACCGACGCGAGGCGCGCGAGATCGCGCTCGGTGGGCGCAGCATTGTGGAGGTGCTCGCGCTCACAGTGGACGAAGCGCGCGAGCTGTTCGCGGGCGACGCCGGCATTGCGGGGCGCCTCGAACCCTTCGCGCGCGTGGGCCTCGGCTACGTCACGCTCGTGCAGCCGCTCAGCACGCTCTCGGGCGGCGAGCTGCAGCGCATTCGCGTCGCGCAGGCGCTCACCGCGCGCGCAGCCGGCTGCCTGTTCGTGCTCGACGAACCCACCACGGGCCTGCACGCCGCCGAAGTGCAGGTGTTATTGAACTGCCTCGACCAGTTGCTCGACGACGGCGCGAGCCTGGTGGTTGTCGAGCACAGTCTCGACGTGATCCGCCTCGCCGATCACGTGATCGACCTCGGGCCCGAAGGCGGGCCGGGTGGCGGGCGCCTCGTCGCGGCTGGCACGCCCGAGGAAATCGCGCGCGTGCCCGAATCGTTCACGGGCGCCGCGCTGCGCGCTGCGGGCCTCTGAGCGCGATGCCGCGCGCCGTGCCGCCGACCGACATCGCGCTCGAAGAGTTCTTCACGCGCTGGTTGCCGGGCGTCGTGAGCGCCGACGCGGAGCGGCGCGCGCGGCTCGCGGGCACGGACGCGACGCTCGTCTTCGACGTGCAAGGCGAGGGCGGCGGGCTCTACCACCTGCGCGTCGAAGCCGGAGTTGTTACGGGCTTCGCGGGCGAACCCGAGGCGGCAGACCTGCGCGTGCGCGTCGATCTCGCCAGCTGGCGCGCGCTGAACGCCGGCACGCTCTCGGCGCCCGAAGCGTTACTGCGCCGGCGCGTGCAACTCTCAGGGAACCTGTTCCTGGCGGTGAAGCTGCACCTGATCATTGGCTGAGTACGCCCGCAGAAATGCAGCGGGCCTGGATTCCTATGAATCCAGGCCCGGTTTGTTCGACTCCGCTCGCGTGCGCTCGCTGCGCGCGGCGCGGCGCCGCTTGCTCAGCCCGAAACGACTTGCTCTTTATGCCGCGCGCGCCGTCGGTGCTCGAAAATGTGCTTCTCGTGCACCTTGCGCAGCTGGTGCCGCAGCTTGTCGAGCACACGGTCCGCGGCGTGGCCCGGCTCGGGCGCCTGCGCGTGGCTCGCGATCTCGGTGCTCTTCCCGGTCGCATGCGCACTCGCGTGGTGGCCGCGTCCATCGGGGGAGAGTGTGACGTGCACGTGCGTCAGCTCGGGAAACTCATCCGTCAAAACTGCGCAGCGCCCCTCGACGAGTGCGCGCACGGCTTCGTTGACCAACATGTCCTTGAAGTGAACAGCTACGACTGCATCGCTCATCCAGATCCTCCAGTTGCGCTGCTCGGCTTGCGTGAGCCGGCAGGTCGAAGAAAGCCTTGGATTGAACAGAGCCAGAAGAATCCACGGACATTGCTTGTTCGCTTTGGGCGGGTGAGTCCTCCTCGGTTCGGGTGAATCGCTCAACTCGGATTTACGCGCTGCTTCGCGCGATCGTCAAGCGTAATTTGCACACAGTTTTGTTCGCGGCTGTGCAACTCGCGCGGTTATCGTGGCGAGCCTGGAAGTGTTTCGAGCGCTGGTGCCTCGCCCGGTCTTCAAAACCGGAGGAAACCGCGGCGACGCGGTTTCGGCGGGTTCGATTCCCGTCCACTTCCGCCATGATGAACGGAGGTCGCTCGATGTCTGCGGCCAAGAAGTCAGACTTCGGCTTCACGAAGCTCGTCGTCGCCGATCTCGAGCGCAGCGCCGCTTTCTACACAGCAGTGGCGGGCCTTGCCGAGTCGGGCCGTGTGGATGCGGACATCGCCGGGCGCAAGATCAGCGAGGTCCTGATGCAAGCCACGACACCCGGCGGCCCGACGCTCGTGCTGCTTCACTTTCACGATCGGCCGAGCCCGGCGGCGGACGAGGTGATTCTCGGCTTCATGACCCTCGACCTCGAAGCGTTCCTGAAGCGCACGCGCGAGGCTGGCGGGAGCGTGTACGAGGAGATCAAGTCGATGCCGGAGCACGGCGTCCGCGTTGCCTTCGTGAAGGATGTCGAGGGCCATCTGATCGAGGTCGTGCAGCTGATCTGAACTCGCGCGGCGCTTCAGCGCGTGTGGTGATGCAGTGCCTGCAACGGGAGACGACATGACGGCGATCATCGACGTCGACTCGCACTTCGAACCCGGCGAAGACTGGCTCGCCCCGTACCCGAAGCTCGCGGCGAAGCTGCCGAAGCTGAATCCTGGCTTGCTCGCGATCGACGCGATCGTGGGCGATTTGCTGAGGGGAGTCCCCGAAGCGGAGCGACCGCCCGTCGCCGAGTTGATGCCGCCCGGGCTGCTCACGCTGTTCGGCGCTGAGAAGGGGGCCGAGAAGACGCGCCGCGCGGAGTTCGAGGGCAAGAACCAATTCCAGGTCGCAAATGCCGCGGCGCGCGTGAAGTGGCTCGACGCGCAAGGCATCGCTCAGCAGCACGTGATCTGCCTCGCCGGCATCTCGTACAACCTCGCGATCAGCGAGCGAACGCTGCGCCAGGAAGTGATTCGCAGCTGTAACAACTGGCTCGCCGACACCTGCGGCGAGAGCCGCGGGCGCCTAAAGCCGGTGACGGCGCTCGAGTACGCAGACCTCGATTTCGTGGTCGCGGAGCTGACGCGCATGCGCTCGCGAGGCAGCCGCATCTTCCTGGTGCCGGCGTATCCGGTGAATGGCGTGCCTCCGAGCCATCCCAGTTGGGACCGCGTGTGGGCCACTGCCAGCGATCTCGCGATGGCGCCGATGCTCCACACCGGCTTCGAGCGCATGAGCTTCGACCCGGGATGGGCGAACCAGAACGGCGACCCGACGTTGCTGCGCATGCTCGGCGGCGCGCATCGCCACGTCGCTCCAACCACGCTGATCAACGCGCTCGTCTACTCGGGCGTGTTCGAGCGCTTCCCGAAGCTCACGCTCTTGCTCGCCGAAGTGGGAACCGGTTGGCTGCCTTTTCTTTACCGCGAGATCGACGATCGAATCTCGCCGGTCGCTGAGCTCTTTACCGGCAAGTGGATGCATCCGCTGAAGCCGAGCGAATACCTCGCGCGCAACGTGAAGGCGACGCCGCTGAACGGCGGCAACGATTCGCCGCTGCTCGAGATCATGGAGGAGCTGCCGGACGACATGCTGCTGTTCTCGTCCGACTTCCCTCACTTCGAGGGAATCGCTGAACCCGTCGCCTACTACCGCGAGGCGCTGGCCTCGCTCGCACTCGCGAAGCGTGAGCGTTTCCTCGGCGGCGCGATCAACGATGTCTTTCGTCGCATGGGCGACGACTTGGCCGCCGAGGGAGTTCGCTAGGCGCCGCTCTTCGCGAGTCGCTTAGGTGGGCGTTCGGTGCACGCAGGTCGGACCCGACTCGGCTGCCGGCGACTGCGCCCGGAAAATTTCGAGTCGCGAACGCTTGACGCCACCGCGCGCACTCCCTTCGGATCTCGCTGCCGCGACGGAAGCCGACCGCGCGCCGCTTCCTCTTCGCCGCTTCTCCGAACCCGAGCCCAGCCGCACGATCGCGCTCGTCTGGCGCAGGCGTTCTGCGTTGGCGCCTTTGCTACGCCGGATTGCCGCCGTGGTGCGCGCCGCGTACCCCGCGCCGCTCCGGGCCGAGAGGGAGTAGGCAACCTAGGAAGCCGGCCGGGATCCGCGCTCGAGCGAGGCGCCTAGCTCGCCTGCATTCGCTTCGAGAAATCCCAATGCGTGAGTTGCTCGATTTCGAGCGCGATCGCGACTTCGGGCTCCGGCCGCGACAGCAGCCATCGCGCGAACGGCGTGGCATCGCTCCCGAGGTATCGCAGCGCGAGTCGCCGTAATACCTCGGCGCCGCCCTCGCGATCGATGCGCGCACGCGCTCGCCCGCGAACGCCGCGGTAGGGCATGTCGTTGCCGGAAACCTCGAAGCCGCAGCGCGGCTCGGCCGCGAGCCAGCCGACGACGCGCGCATCGGCCGGTGTCGCGCAGAGCAGGCGATCGCCGTCGCGCAGGAACCAGAGCGAGACGAGCGATGGCCAGCCAGAGGCGGTCGCGCACGCGATACGGATCGGAATGCGACTCTCGTCCAGGTACGCGGAGGCCTCGGGGTTGCGAGGGGGCGTCACGGCGCGGTCCTCCTTCGGCGCGAGTGCGCCGCGTTCTGCGTGTGCACGCCCAATGCCGCACACACGGCTGCCGCCGCTCGGCGGCCCGAGTGCAGCGCGCCGTGCAGCGAGCCCATGTCGCGGTGGTCGCCGCACACGAACAGGCCCGGGCCGACACGAACGTCGCGCTCGACCGGCTCGAGCGCTCCGACGAGTTGTTGGGGAAGCGCGCGCGGGATGCGATCGACGCGAATCAGCCGCCAGCCGTCGACCTCGGCGCCGAACCAGCCGCGCAGCTGCGTGCGCGTAGCGCGCTCGAGTTCCCGGTCACTCTCGCCCAGCGCCCCGATCACGCTCGCCGAGACGAGCGCTTGCCCAGGCGGGGCGTAGCTCGCGCAAACGGCGCTCGGTATGCACAGGTGATTCACGGGGCCGCTGCGCTCGGCATCGAGCACGAGGATCGGCGCGCGCACGGGGTCCGTTCGTGCCGCGAAGGAAAGACAGACGGTCGCGTTGTGGCGGAGGGCGGGCAGCGTGGGAATGAACTCGCGCGCGGCCTCCCCATCGGTCGCGACGACGACGGCGGAGGATTCGATGCGAGTTCCCGCGACGCGCACGCCGCCCGCTTCGATCGCCTCGACGGGCGCGTTCACGCGGATCGTGCCCACCGGCAGGCGCGCTGCGAGCTGGCGCGGAATCGCCTCCATGCCGTCCGCGGGCAGCGTCGCTTCGCCGCTTGCGAAGTGGCGGAACGCGAACTCGAGGAAGCGGCTCGAGCTCGCGAGCTCGCGCTCCAGGAATACGCCGGCAAAGAACGGGCGGAAGAAGTGCTCGATCGCCGCGTCGGAGAAGCCGCGTGCGCGCAGGCGCTCTAGAGCGCTCTGCTCGGGGCGTTCGTAGAGCGCGGCGAGCGAACCTCGCGTGGTGTGCAGGCGAAATTTCCCGACGCGAAGTTTGTCGGCGAATGGCATCACCGGCGAGCCGAGCAGACCGGGGAGTTCTTGCGGCCGTCGCGAGGGATCCACGAAGTTCGTGAAGCGCCCGCCGATTCGAATGCGCGCTCCCGGAGCGAAGGCGCCCAGGCGTAACGCCGCAAAGTCGAGCAGCGCTTGCGCTTCGGGGTACGCGGTCGAGAGCACCTGGAAGCCACGATCGATTCGGAAGCCGTCGACCAGATCCGTGAGAACGCGTCCGCCGACGCGATTGGAAGCCTCGAAGATCTGCACCGGCACTCCGGCCTCATGCAGATGGAGCGCGCATGCAAGGCCTGCGACGCCTGCACCCGCGATCGCCACCGGCGCCA
>JANNRF010000235.1:0-7483 GCA_031401135.1 Deltaproteobacteria bacterium
AGGCGAGCATCGCGCGCAGTGCGGACGAGCGGCTGGCGGACACGATTCGCCTGCGCACTGCGCACGAGCGCGCGCTGGCGCGCGGTGGAGCGCTGCAGGGCGAAGGCTGGGCGCTGCGCGTGGCGACGCGCACCACGCGCGTCGATGCGGAAACCCTCGCCGAGGAATTAGGCGAGATCGCCGGCAAGCGCGCGCGGGTTGTTGCCTGGGAGTGGGCGGGCGCGCGCCGCTACGACGTCGTGCTGAGCGGGTTCGCGGGGGTGCGCGCCGCGGCCGACGCAATCTCCGCGCTCGAAGCTGGCGGTTGGCACGCCGAGCTGGTCGCGCTGCCGGGAAAGTGAAGCCTCCGCGGCGGAGCGGCGCGGCCTGTTAGGGCCGCGCGCTCGCGATCCGAGGCGTGCGCGTGCCTCGACGCGGGCTGCGCGCGAGGCTGCCCGCGACGGCGCCGTTCTCGGCGACGTAAACGGCGGCCGCGCCCAATGCATCCAGCCACGCGCCGCCCTGCTTGCCGCGCAACATCGCGGATGTCGTGAGCGTGCCCGCGACGAGGCACGCCTCGGCCGCCACGGTCACCGAGGCCAGCCCCGCCACGGGCCAGCCGGTGCGCGGATCGAGGATGTGCCCGTAACGCACGCCGTCGACGATCATGCAGCGCTCATAATCACCGCTGGTCGCGAGGCCGCCGCCGTGCAGCGCGAGTTCTACGAGGGCTCGCGCGGGTGCGCGCGGGTCGCGTACGCCGAGGCGCCAGGGGCGGCCATCCGGATGCGGGCCGACCACTGCGAGATCGCCGCCCAGGTCGATGAGCCCGTGGCGAGCGCCGAGTTCTCGGCACTTCGCCGCCGCGAGGTCCGCGGCGTACTCCTTCACGTAGCCGCCGAAATCGAGCTCCATACCCGCGAGCGGCAACACGATGCGCGGCGCGCGCCAGGTGAGCTTGTCCCAGCCAATTAGGGGCAGCAGCGCGGAGATTTCGTGCTGCGTCGGCACGCGGCTCGCTTTGAAGTTCCAAGCGCGGCGCAGAATGCCGGAGGTGATGTCGAAGCGGCCGCCGCTTTCGCGCCAGGCCGTCGCGGCGTAGTCGAGCAGCCGGGCAGTCTCGGCATCCAGCTCGACGCCGCGCGCATCGCCAGCCGAGCGATTGATGCGCGTCGCCAGGCTGTCGTCGCGGTAGCGCGAGTACTTCGCTTCGAGCCGCGCGATCTCGGCCTGCGCTCCTGCGGCGATCTCGTCGGCGCGCGCGCCGTAGAGCCGAATCTCGCACGGGCTGCCCATGGCCTTGAACGCGTAGCGGCGAAGCATGGGCCGGCCGGCTGCTCGCGTTAGAAGCCGGTCTGGAGCGTGATCATCAAGACGTTGAAATCGACCAGCGCCGGGTTCTCGGTGCCGACGCCTACGAGCGAGAATTCCTTGCCGCTCATGTACGTCTCCCACTGCACGCCGATGCGCGCGTCGGCGCCTTTCAACAACTCGCCGATGCGTAGGTCTGCGCGCAGCTTGAAGGCGACTGCGCCGTAGGGCGAGAGGCGGTAGTCGCTGGAGGCGTTCTGCCCGGCCAGCAGGCCCGGCGCGAAGTACGGATTGTAGAAGTTCGCGGAACTCTGGCTGTAATAACGGACCGAGGGCGCCAGCGTGACGAGTTCGAACAACTCCTGGTGCCAGCCGAGCTCGACCATGTTCGAGGTGACGGCCCAGGTGTCCCAATAGAGCTGGTAGTCGGCGTG
This sequence comes from Deltaproteobacteria bacterium, assembly GCA_031401135.1. GTDB lineage: Bacteria > Myxococcota_A > UBA9160 > UBA9160 > UBA6930 > VGRF01. Next base: position 1,725 of record JANNRF010000235.1, read on the forward strand.
CAGCGAACCGTGCGCGCGCTCGAAGTGCCGGCGGTAACGCGTCAGCCAAGAGAGTTGCGTGCGCGTGCCAGGCCGCTGATCAGGGCGGTTGATGCCACCGGAGGAAACCAGCTTGTACGGATCGGACAGGAAGCCGTCGGCGTACTGGAAGGTGAGGGTCGACTGCGCCACCGAAGCGCGATCGATCACCTGCGCAACGCCGAGCGAGAACGTGCCGGACTTCTTGGCGTGCTTGCTCGGGTTCGGCTCGAAGGAGGTCCGCCTCGGGTCGAGCGTGTCGGTCGAGAAGCCGATGCCCCAGGAGAAGGTCGTCGCCTTCTCGTTGAAATCCTTCTCGCGGCCGAAGCCGAAATTCACGGCCGTGTAGTCGTCTTCCATCGACATGCCGCCGGAGAGCGTGGTGCGCGATTTATCGCCAGTGAAGGTGAGCGAGCTGAGCGCATCCATGCGCGCGTCCGCGATGCTCGCGCCAGTCATTACGACCACCGGGTCGCCGGCAAGGTTCGGCTCGATGAACCACGGCGAGGCACCGGTCATCTTTTCGTAGGCGACGTCGAAGCCGAGCGAGATGTGCGAGCCGAGCGGGGCATGCAGCGCGAACTGGTGCGTGTCGATGTCGTAGCGCTCGCGGCTACCGGCGCTGACCTTGCTCGCGGGGATGTTGCCTTCGGAATACATCGAGTAGCCGTACTCGAGCGACCAGCCATTATCCGCTTGGGCCGCCGCGCGCTGCGCGAGCCCGGGAATCAGCGCGAGCGCGCTAGTCGTCAGCATCGCCAGCGTGCCGCGCCCGTGGCGCGTTGCCTTGGACGCCGCGCGCTCCGCCGCGCGGCGCTCGTTGCGAACTCGTTGCTTCGTGTCACGCATCCCGTTGCCCCTCCGTCGCTTGGCGGGCGTTCCGCGCCAAGCGCCGCTTGCTAGTTACAGCCGCAACCGCCGCCGCCCGCGCCGCCTCCGGGCATCGCGGCTTCCTTGCTGAAATACGTGTGGTTCTCCTGGGTGGCTGCGAGGTCGTCCACTTCCCAGGCCATGTCCGGCCGAGCGAGCAAGTTGCGCTCCCACGGCTCGACGTGCGCGCAGCCGCCCGCGGCCGCGCAGATCCCCAACAACACGACCAATCGCATGGCACGCATGTTCAGCCCTTCTTCTTGGCGTCGAGCAGCTTGCGGACCTGCGCGCGCAGCTTGTCCATGTCGCCCTTGCGGAAGCCCTTGTGGACTACCCGCACGACGCCGTTCTGATCGATTAGGTACGTAGTCGGCATCGTCTCGAGGCCGAAGCGCTGCGGCAGCTTGCCGGTCGGGTCGCTGGCGTTCAGGTACGAGACCGGCCGCTTCTCGAGCGCGCGCCGCGCATCCTCGATCTTCTTGTCGACGTTCACGCCAATTACGGCGAACTGATCGGCGGGGAACTCCTTGGAGATCGCCTCGAGTTCGGGCATGGCGGCCTTGCACGGCGCGCACCACGAGGCCCAGAAATCGACGAGCACGACTTTTCCGCGCATCGCGTGCAGAGCGACTTCGGCGTCGCCCGCGACACTGCGCGCTTGAAAGTCCGGCGCGCGATCGCCCTCACCGACCGCGAAGCCCGCGCTCGCGGTCAGTGCGAAAGCGAGGGGCAGCAGTGCGCGTAACCAGCGAATCGTCATCGGAGTCCTCCAAACGGTTGCCGAGTCATCGGCCGAGCGGCCAGAGATCGTGTGAGCGGTCTCACCTTTTTGCAGCGCTGCGCAGCGCCTCGGACAGCCGCTCTTGAGTGAGCAGTTCCGGCAGGACGCGCGGCTCGTCAGGCGATCCGGGCGCGTACACGAGGTAGAGCGGCACCCCGGCTTTGCCGTGGCGCGCGAGTTCGCGGCGGATCACCTCGTCGCGCTGCGTCCAATCCCCGCGCAGCGTGGCGAAGCCGCCCTCCGCGAGCAGAGCGCGGGTCGCGTCCGTGTCCACGGCCATGCGCTCGTTCAGTTTGCAGGTGAGGCACCAATCCGCCGTGAAGTAGACAAATGCGGGGCGGCCCGAGGCGAGCGCGGCCTGCAAAGCGGCAGGGCTGAAGGCCTCCGCGTGGGAGTTGCTCGCGGCGGCGGCTTCCAAGGCCGGGCGCACAGAAGAGTTCACGCGCACGAGGTTTACGCCGCCTAACACGAGAGCGAGCGCCGCGACCGCCGCGCCGGCGCCCGCGAAGCGCGCGCCGGAGAGTTGGAGGAGGCCGTAAATCCACGCCACGAAGGCGCCCGCAAGCAGCAGCGCGAGCAGCGCGGCGACCGAATCGGAGCCTGCGCTGCGGCCGACGATCCACAGCAGCCAAACCACGGTCGCGAGCAGTGCGAAGCCGAGCCCGCTGCGCACGGTTCCCATCCACGCGCCGGAACGCGGCAAGAAGCGGCCGAGGCGCGGGAACGCGCTGATTAGGACGAAGGGCAGGGCGAGGCCCGCACCGATTGCGAGAAACACCGCGATGATCGCGATCGCGGGGCTCGCGAAGGCGAAGCCGATGGCGGTGCCCAGGAACGGCGCGGAGCAGGGCGTCGCGAGCGCGACGGCGAGCAGGCCCTCGAAGAACGAGCGCCGCGCGCCGGGCGCTTTCGCGCCGACTTCGGCGAGCGCGCTCGGCTGAAAGCCGATCTCGAACACGCCGAACAAGTTGAGCGCGAAACCGACCAGAACGGCAGAGATGACCGCCACATAAGCGGGCTCTTGAAATTGGAAGCCCCAGCCCACCGCGTGTCCGGCGCCCCGCAAGCCGAGCGCGGCGGCGGCGAGCGCGAGCATCGAGAGCTCGATGCCGGCGGCGTAGGCGAGACCGTGGTGGAGCGCGCTGCGTCGGCTCTGGCCTGCGAGTTCGCCGACCGCGAAGACCTTGAGGGCGAGTACGGGCAGCACGCAAGGCATTAGGTTGAGGATGAGGCCGCCGAGCAGTGCGAGGCCGAGCATGGCGAGCAGGCCGTTGACGTCGAGCGCGCTTCGAGGCGCGGCGCCGGGGGCCGCCGCGGGATCGTCGCCCAGCGCGCTGGGTTGTGAGTTTTTCGCGCCGATGGCAGCCGCGAACGGGACATCGATTTCGAGATGATGCAGCGCGCCGCCTCTGGCCTGCAGCGCCAAGACGCCGCGCACCCGAGGCGCGAGCGCGTCACTCTCGGCCCGTAACAAGATGGCCAGCGCACCGTTCGCGGTCTCGGCAGAGATGGCGCGCAGGGCTTCGTCGCCGGCGGCTTCGGAGAAGAATGCGGGGCCGGACGCTGGCGCTGCGAGTTCGGCGCACGCGGCGTCGCGAGTGCACGGCGCCACGACGAGCCGCAGCTCGCGCGGATCCGCAGCCCCTTCCGCGCGCACGCTCACGCCGAACGCTGCGGGCGCAAGCGGGCGCGAGGCGTCGTGCGCCGCGAACAGCGCGAGCAGTTCTGCGCGCTCCGAATCTTGCGCGGCGAGCGGTGCTGCGAGCGAGAGCGTCGCGGGGATGCAGGAGGCGCGGCACACCAGCAGCTCGACATCGGCGCCTAATTGGTGCGCGCCGAGCGCGGGCGCGAGCCAGCTCGAGAGCAGCACTTCGCCCGAGTAGCCGAACGTGACGAGCTCGCCGTCGGCCTCCTCGAAGGCGTGCGGCGCAGGCCAGGCGACGGCGCTGGCGTCGGCGTCGCGCCAACTGATCTGAGTCGCGATGCCGGAGTCGCCGGGATTCAGCCAGTAGAGGTGCCAGCCCGGGTCGAGGCGGAACTGCACGCCCGCGCGCAGCCGGCCGCCATCGTCCGAGCCTGGCTGAATGACGATGCGAGCCTCGACGCGCGCTTCGCCAGCGTCGTCCGCGCCGCCGACCCAATCGCCCGACGCGAATGCAGCCCCTGATAAGAGTGGGAGCGCCGCCGCAAGTCCGAATCGAAGCCACTGCCGCATCCGGTTCGCACCTATTCAGCGCGGCTCGCGCACCCGAGGCAAATCTCAGGTGCTGGCCAGGCGCGCCGCGCCTACTTCTCGGCTGCGCATGGCGGGCGACTTGTGACATGAATCGCGGAAGCTCTGCGCCCTAAGTCACGGAACGCAGCCTTTAGCGGGTGATAATCGTCACAATGGGTCTTCTGACCCCCGCCGAAGAACTCTCTCGATGGTTCATTCGACCTCGCGGGAGTTCAACATGCGACCGACTTCACGCCGCATTGTCATCGCCGCCGCTGTCGCGGCCTTGCTCACGCCGGCTGCCTGGGCCGGGCCTCGGGAGCAGGCCCGGCGGATGCACGACCGCCTCGCCGGCGTTCCGCCTTCCGAGGCGGTGCTCACGGCGATGGCCCAGCAGATCAGTAATAACGACGCGGTCGGCGCCGCCTACATCGCGATGCAGAACCCGGACTTTTACCGCGTCGCCCTCAAGAATTGGGTGACGCCGTGGACGAACGTCGATCGCACGGTGCACGCGCCGCTGAATGACTTCTCCGCGACCGTGATTGGCTTGATTCGCGACGATCGCCCGTTCACCGAGGCGCTCACGGCCGACGTCGTCTACGTGGGCGCGCCGGGCGTCGTGCCGACCGCGTACTCGCAGACCGACAACCAGCACTATCTGGAACTCGAGGCGCAGCGCATCGACCTCGGCGACCCGACGCGGTTCGTGGCCGCGCGGCAGTCGACCCTGCCTGCATCGCAGCTTGCGGCGAACGACACCGCGGGCGTTCTCACGACGCGCGGCTTCGGCGAGGCGTACCTCAGCGCCGGCACGAATCGCCGCGCCTGGCGCTTCACCGGCATGAACTTCCTGTGCCGCGACATGGAGCAGCTCAAGGACGTGAGCCGCCCGACGGACCGCATCCGCCAGGACGTGAGCCGCAGCCCCGGCGGCGACAGCTCCGTCTTCCACAACCATTGCACCGGCTGCCACAGCGGCATGGACCCGATGGCGGGCGCCTACGCCTACTACGAGTGGGACATGCTGGCCGGTCGCACCACGTTCTCGCGCGGCCAGGTGCAGCCCAAGCACTTGATCAACGCGAACACCTTCCCGTTCGGCTACGTCACCAGCGACGACCGCTGGGATAACTACTGGCGGCAGGGCCCGATCTCCGTGCTCGGCTGGCGCGGAACCGAACCGGGCGGCTTCGGCGCCAAGAGCCTCGGGCGCGAGGTCGCGGCGAGCCGGGCCTTCTCCGTGTGCCAGGTCGAGAAGGCGTTCAAACACACCTGCTTCCGGCCGGTCGGATCGACCGAAGATCGCGCCGCCGTCGAGCAGATCGCGAACGTGTTCGAGACGCAGGGTTACAGCATGAAGCGCGTGCTGGCTGAGACCGCCGCGTTTTGCATGGGGAACTGAACATGGCGAGAGCAATTGCGATCGCGTGGTTGGTCCTCGGTCTGGCGTCCGCCGGTTGCGGCGACTACGGCGGAGGCGGGACGAACGACGGAACCAGCGGCATTCCGGACGGAACGACACCGCCGCCGCCCGGCTCGCCGCCGCCGGTCACCGTCGACCGCGCCGTGAGCGTGCAGGCGTTCACGCAGACGGTGTATCCGATCGTGCGCGAGCACTGCGCCGACTGTCACGCCGGCGCGGGCCCGGGCTCGCCGAGCATCGCGCATCCCGACCTGGAGTCGGCGTTCAGCGCGACCGTGAACTCGCAGAAGGTGAACCTCACCACGCCGAATCGCTCGCGGCTCGTGCGCCGCCTGGCAGCCGACTTCCACTACTGCTGGAGCGACTGCATGATGAATGGCGCCGAAATGGAGGCGGCGATCTCCGCCTGGGCCGAGATCCTCGCGCTGGCGGCTCCGCCGCCGGGCGGC
>JANNRF010000236.1:0-15546 GCA_031401135.1 Deltaproteobacteria bacterium
CGTGCTGGCGACCGGCGACGAGCTGCTGCCGGCGGGCGCCGAGCTGGGCCCCGGCCAGATCCACGATTCCAACCGCGTCACGCTCGCGGCGCTCGCCCGGCGGGACGGCGCGGAGGTCGTGCTCGCGCGGGTCGTGCCCGACCACGCCGCGGCCACCCGGCGGGCGATCGGGGAGGCCCTGGAGTGCGCCGACGTCGTGATCCTCTCCGGCGGGGTGTCGGTCGGGCCGCACGACCACGTGAAGCCCGCCCTCGCCGAGCTCGGCGTCGAGGAGCGCTTCTGGCGGGTCGCGCTGCGACCCGGCAAGCCGACCTGGTTCGGTGCGCGCGGGCGCACGCTCGTCTTCGGCCTGCCGGGCAACCCGGTCTCGGCGATGGTGACGTTCGAGCTGTTCGTGCGGCCCTTGTTATTGAGGCTTGCCGGTCGCAGCGATCTTGCGCGGCCCACAATCGAGGCGGTCGCGGGCGAGACGTTCAGCAAGAAGCCTGGCCGCGAGCATTATGTGCGCGTGTTTCTGGAGAAGCGCGGCGCAGACGGCGCCGCCGTCGCGCGCACCACCGGGAGCCAGAGCTCCGGCGTGCTGCGCTCGATGACGCTCGCCGATGGCCTGCTCGTGTTCCCCGCCGACGCGAGCGAGATCGCGGCTGGCGCGCGCGCGCGCGTGCTCGTGCTCGACGACGCCTTTTTCGCGCGGGAAGCGACGTGAGCCGCATCGCGAACATCAGCGCGGCGTTGTTACTGGGCGGCGCGTCGCGGCGCATGGGTCGCGACAAGGCGCGGCTCGATCTGCGCGGCGAGCCCGCGGCGACGCGGCTCGCGAGATTGCTCGCGAGCTTGTTCGAGGACGTGATGCTCGTGGGCGGCGATGCCCCTCCGGAGGCGCCCGGCCGCCGCATACCTGACGCGGTGGGCCCTGCCTGCGCGCTGCGCGGCGTGGCCAGCGCGCTGGCGGCCGCGCGCGAAGAGCGCGTCCTGGTGCTCGCTACCGACCTGATGGCGATGACCGCCGACTTGTTATTAGCGCTGGTGGCATACCCCGAAGCGGACGCCGTCGTGCCGCGCAGCGCGGGCTTCGCGCAGCCGCTCTGCGCGCTCTACCGCCGAGCGCCAGCGCTGGCCGCTGCGCAGCGCTGCCTCGCGAGCGAATCACTCGCGCTGCAGAGCGTGCTCGCACAGCTCGACGTGCGCTGGCTCGCGGGCGTCGACCTCGCCGCGATCGATCCCGAAGGCGCGGCGCTCGGAAACATCAACACGCCCGATGATTATGCGCGGCTGCTGGCCCGCGAGAGCGCCGCGTGAGTTGGCTGCGCGCGCGCGCCGCGAGCTTCGGCCACGCGTTTCGCGGGCTCGCCGCGTTCGCGCGCGAGCCCAACGTCGCGATTCATCTCGCCATCGCCGCCGCCGTGGTCGCCCTCAGTACGTGGCTCGAGCTGGCGCTCGCGCAGCGCGCGCTGCTCATCCTCGCAATCGGGCTCGTGCTCGGGTTCGAAGCGCTGAACACCGCACTCGAAGCGCTCGCCGATCGCGTCGCGCCCGAGCGCCACCCGCTCGTCGCGAAGGCGAAGGACGTCGGGGCGAGCGCGGTCCTGATCGCCGCGCTGGCCGCAGCCGCCAGCGGCCTGGTCCTGCTCGGGCCGCCGCTGCTCGCGAAGCTCGGGTTGGGCTGACGGCACGCGCTAGCGCGCCCGGCGTCTCGGTTTGTTAGGCGACGCCACGAACGCGGCGCCCCTGCCGGCGATTTCGCGTTGGAACTTCTCCGGGTCGATGATCCGCGGTGTCTCCAAATCCGAGACGCCGCCGATGGAAAAGCAAACGTCGCAGATGCCGGTCACTGTGCGCTCACCGCGCACCACGATTTTCTCGAGTTCCGCCAGCTCAGCCTGCGCCGGCACCGCCGCCAGCGTCGCAGCAATTCCCGCTCCGGCGATCACGCTGATCGCCGCGCGCTGCACCGTATACGCCACGCAGACCGAGCCGCTGCGCGAAGCGAGCAGCGCACTGCGCTCCGCCTCGCTCAGGCGATCCAGGTTGTGCACGCGCCTCTCGCAGAACGTGCAGTAGTCGCGGCCCGGCTCGGGCAGCGCGCGCCAGCGCAGCGGACACGGCGACGTGATCGGCGGGAAGTTCGCCATCGCACACCTCGGCTAGGCGAAGCCAGCTAACGCCGCGTGAGAGTCACGAGGAAGAAGTCTCTCAGGCGAGCGCCGCGGTCAGAACCGGAGCGTCCAAGCCAGCTTGCCCGTGAGCCCCGTGCTCTGAAAACGGAAGTCATGGCCCGCGACGTCGACGCCCTGGTTCCACGTGACGGTGAAATCCTGGCCGGGCTGGATGATCCAGCGCACGCGGCTGTTCCAGCCGACCGAATCCGTGAGGTTGTCGTACTGCACGAACGTGTCCCAACTCAGATCCGGGTTGAAGATGTACTGCGCGCGCAGCCGCACCAGGCGCTGGGTGAAGTCTCCTTGGCAAGCGGCGCCGGCGCAGGTCATTAGGTCGGCGAATGCGCCGGGCAAGTCGGCCTTGTTCTCGACGTACTCGATCTGCCCGAAGAAGTGCTTGCTCGCGCGCCACTCGAGGTTGCCTTTGATCGAGTGCAGCGTTCCGCCAAAGAAGCCGCCGTACGAATAATCGAAGTACAGGGCGAGCGGGCGGGATTGCGCCATGCCGATGCCGACGAGCCCGCGGCCCCAGTCGTAGCGGCGTCCGTTCGCGTGCGAAGGAATTACGATGCCGGGCGCGATCGTGAACTCGGCGAACAAGATCTCGCTGCGCGCCTCCGCGGCGAAGTAGACGAAGTCGTCGAGCGCGTTGTGGATCTCGATGAAGGTGGGGCTGATCAGAAGTGTCTCGAGCTTGCCGTCCGTGTTCTGTACGAGCTGCGCGTCGAGGTAGGTGTCGTAGAAGCGCACGCGGCCGGACGCGGGCCGCCAGCGCTTGCGGCCGTTGAACGAGAACTGCTCGACGCCGGGGCGGTTGATGAAGCCGAGCTTCGGGTCGTACTCCGCACCAATGTGCGCCCACGCCGCGTCGAAGAACCAGATGTCGTTCGGGTAACGGAAGCGCAGGCCGTAGGCGTCGTCGTCGCCGCTCACGCCGGGCGTGTGGGTGTGCAGCGCGAAGCCCATCAGCTCGATGTTGTTGCCGCCGCCGACGAGGCTGTGTGAGCGCAGGCGGAAATCGCCGCCCACCGTGGTGCCGGATCCGGAGCTATTAGGGTCGCCGTGGGTCGCGATGAGGCCGAGCGTCGACTCCGCACCCAGGTTCACCTTCGCGCGCGCCACCGAGAGATTCTTGTGCCCGATGTGATCCGGGTCCTCCATCTGCACGTCGAGCACGCCGAAGCCGAGGCGCCCGACGCGGCCGGTGACTTTCGCGCCCGCGCGAATGTCGACGATCTCGCCGCCCGAGTAGATGCCGAGCTTGCGCGTGAAGAAGGGCATGCCGTTCGGGTTCGAGACTTCGAGGAAGTTGATCTGCTCGCCGAGCCCACCGAAATCGAAGATGCCCGCGTCTTGCAGGAAGAAATCACGCGTCTCCGGGAAGAACAGCGCGAAGCGGTCGAGGTTGACCTGGCGCGAGTCGACCTCGGCGTCGGAGAAGTCCGTGTTGAAGGTGAGCGCGCCTGTTACGGACGGCGTCAGCTTGTAGAAGACGTCGAGCGTGGGATCGAGCGTCGAGAAGTACTCGTGGTCGACGTCCGCCGAGCCTGTTAGGGGATCCACGCTTCGCTCGCGATCGCGGAAGCCGCCGATCGCGCCGCCGGCCACGATGTCGAGCCCGAGGCCGCCGACGTCGCCCTCGATGCCCGTGAGCGTGCCGGCCTCCGACATGTCGGGCGGAAACTTGTTCTGCCGCCACGAAGCCCAGCGGCTCTCTTCGTTCATGCGCCGGATGCTGCGCATCACGTTGAAGCCCCAGCTCGTCTTCTTGGGGTCGAACGCGAGCGTCTGGAACGGGAACGCGAACTCGCAGGTCCAGCCCTCGGCGTCCACCTTCGCTTTCGCGTACCAGATACCGTCCCACTCGATCTTGGGCGGCTGGTTGTTCTCGATGATGCCTTCGTAGCGCGCGCTGTTCGGGTTGGTCGAGAACATGTAACCGTTCCGCTTGTCATGGAACGTGTCGATCGTGATCAGGATGCGGTCGTCGGGGCGCTGGCTGGTGTCGCGCCGCATCACTTTCGTAATCAGCTTCACAGGCTCGGGATCCCAGGCGCGCACCGAGACGTAGAAGAACTTGTCGTCGAACAGCACGCGCACGTCGGTCGGGTAGGTCGGCTCGGCGCCTTCGTGCGGGCTCTGCTGCGTGAGCGGGCCGAGCGCGGTGGCGTGTTCCCAGGCCGCGTCGTTGATGCGCCCGTCGATCTTCGGCGGCTTCACACCCTCGGGCAGCTTGCGCAGCGCCGCTGTCGGGGACATCTGGCGATTCGGCGCGAGCGGGTAAGGCGGGGGCGTCCAATCCTGGGCGTGCGCCTGCGGCGCGAGCAGCACGATCGCGAGCGCGATCGTTCGCAGTACACTCATTAGAAGCGGAACGTCCAGGCCAGCTTGGTCGTGAGCCCTGCGCCTTGGAAGCGGAAGTCCGGATCGCCGACATCGGCGCCGAGCGACTGATTCCACACGACGACGAACTCCTGGCCGGGCTCGATGATAAAGCGCACGCGGCTGTTCCAGCCGACCGAGTCGCTGAGGTTGTCGTACTGCACGAACGTGTCCCAGCTGAGATCGGGCGTGAGAACGAACTGCGCGCGCATGCGCACGAGGCGCTGCGTGAAAGGTCGATCGCGCGCAACGCACGGCTGCGGAGCGCAGAACTCGTTCGCGATGCTTGTCGCGCGATTCTCGACGTACTCGATCTGCCCGAAGAAATGCTTATTCAGCCGCAGCTCGAGGTTGCCCTCGATCGAGTGGAGAGTGCCGCCGAAGAATCCGCCGTAGGAGTAATCGAGGTAGACCGCGACCGGCCGGGATTGCGCCATGCCGATGCCGATTTGCCCGCGGCCCCAGTCGTAGCGGCCGACAGGGATCACGATGCCCGGCGCGATCGGAAACGGCGCGTTGAGAATCTCGCGGCGCGACTCGCCGCCGACGTAGAGGAAATCGTCGAGCGCGTTGTGCACTTCGATCAGCGTCGGGTTGAATATTAGGGTCTGCAGCTTGCCATCGAGGCCGCGCGCGAGGTCGGCCTTCAAGTAGCTGTCGTAGAAGCGCACCCTGCCGGCGGCCGGGCGCCAGCGTTTGCGGCCCTGGAAGTGGAATTGGTCGACGCCGGGCCGATTCACGAAGCCGAGGCTCGGATCGAAGTTCTCGCCGATGCGCGTCCACGACGCGTCCACGAACCAGATGTCGTTCGGGTAGCGGAGCCGAAGCCCGTAGGCCTCGTCGCTCACGCTCTCGCTGCCGAGCCCGCGGAACGAGCGCGACAGAGCCGACGTGCGCGTGTGCTGTGCGTAGCCGATCAACTCGATGATGTTCGATCCGCGCACGTGGCTCGAACGCAGCCGGAAATCCGCGCCGAGCGTCGTGCCTGTGCCCGGAGTATTAGGGTCCCCGTAGCTCGCGATCACGCCGGCGCTCGATTCCTCGCCGACGTTCCACTTCGCCCGCGCCACGGAGAGGTTCTTGCGTCCGATGTCGTCGGGATCTTCCATCTGCACGTCGAGCACGCCGAAGTTCAGCCGCCCGACGCGCCCGGTCACTTTGGCGCCCGCGCGGATGTCGACGATCCCGCCGCCGCTGTAGATGCCGAGCTTGCGCGTGAAGAACGGCATGCCGTTCGGGTTGGCGATCTCGTTGAAGTTGACCTGCTCGCCGATGCCGCCGAAGTCGAAGATGCCGGCGTCTTGCAGGAAGAAATCGCGCGTCTCGGGGAAGAACAGTGCGAAGCGGTCGAGATTCACTTGGCGCGCGTCGACGTCGGAGTCCGAGAAATCGGTGTTGAACGTGAGCGCGCCTGTTACGGACGGCGTGATCTTGTAGAAAGCGTCGAGGCTCGGGTCGACGGTCGAGAAGCTGCGGTGCGAGACGTCGCCCGTGAGCGGATCGACTTCGCGCTCGCGGAAGCCGCCGATCGCGCCCGACGGAATCAGGTCGAGCCCGACGCCTTGATTGACGCCTTCAATGCCCGAGAGCGTTCCCGCTTCGGACATGTCGAGCGGAAACTTGTTTTGTCGCCAGGAGGCCCAGCGGCTCTCTTCGTTGAGCCGGCGCACGCTGCGCGTGACGTTGAAGCCCCAGGTCGTCTTGGCGGGATCGAAGGCGAGCGATTGAAACGGGAACGCGAACTCGCAGCTCCAGCCCTCGGCGTCGACTTTCGCCTTCGCGTACCAGATGCCGTCCCACTCGGTGCGCACGGTCTGGTTGTTCTCGATCAAGCCCTCGTAGCGCGCGCTGTTAGGGTTGGTCGAGAACATGTAGCCGTTGCGCTTGTCGTGGAACGAGTCGATTGTGATCAGCACGCGGTCGTCGCTGCGCTGGCTGGTGTCGCGGCGCATCGTCTTCGCGATCAGCTTCTCAGGCTCGGTGTCCCAGGCGCGCACCGACACATACAAGAAGTGCTCGTCGAACAGGACCTTGACGTCGGTCCTCTGGGACGGCTCGGCGCCCGAGTGCGGGCTCTGCTGCGTGAGCGGCCCGAGCGCGGTCGCGTGCTCCCACGCCGCGTCGTTGATGCGGCCGTCGATCTTGGGCGGTCTCACGCCCTCGGGCAGCCGCGTGAGAGCCGCGCTGGGCGACATCTCGCGATTCGGCGCGAGCGGGTAGGGCGGAGTCGTCCAGTCCTGCGCGTGAACCTGCGCTGCGAACAGCGCGAACGCGCCGAGGACCGCGCGCGCGAACGTGCTGCGCTTCTGAGAGGCCCGCTCGGTCATCGTGCTCTCGGGTGTTAGAGCCGCTCGATGATCGTGCCGGTGCCGAGGCCGCCGCCGCAGCACATCGAGATCAGCGCGTAGCGGCCCTTCGTGCGTTCGAGCTCGTGCAGCGCCGACGTAATCAGCCGGTCGCCGGTCGCGCCGGTCGGATGCCCGAGCGCGATCGCGCCGCCGTTCGGGTTGACGCGCTCCGCGATCGGCTTGCACTCCTTCTGCCAGGCCAGCACCACCGACGCAAACGCCTCGTTCACCTCGTACACGTCCATGTCCTCGATGCGCATTTTCGTGCGCTCGAGCAGCTTGCGCGTCGCCGGCATCGGGCCCTTCAGCATCGTCACCGGGTCGACGCCCACGATCGTCGAGTAGACGATGCGCGCGCGGGGCGTGAGACCTAATCGCTTCACGCCAGCTTCGGAGGCGAGGATCACGGCCGAGGCGCCGTCCGTCACCTGAGAACTCGTGCCCGCGGTGTGTAGGCCGCCTTCCACCACCGCCTTCAGCGCCGCCAGCTTCTCGAGCGACGTCTCGCGCAGGCCTTCGTCGCGCGCGACGCGCAGCGTCTCGCCGGTGGGCTTGCCCTCCGCATCGAGCACCGGCGCGTCCTGCGCCACGACTTCGCGGTCATAACGCCCTTCGCGCCACGCCCGCGCCGCGTTTTCCTGGCTGCGCAGGCCGAAGCGGTCGGTGTCCTCGCGCGTGATGCCGTATTCCTTGGCGATCATCTCCGCGCCTTCGAACTGCGATTTGAACGCGTACTGCGCGAAGTAGGACTTCGGCACCGGGCGACCGAGTTTCTTGTCCGAGAAGTTCGCGCCGAGCGGCACGCGGCTCATCGTCTCGACGCCGCACGAGAGCACGATGTCTTCGAGCCCCGAACCGACGAGCCCCGCCGCGAGCGTGCTCGCTTGCTGCGAGGAGCCGCACTGGCTGTCGACTGTGGTGGACGCCACCTCGAGCGGGAGCCCGGCCGAGAGCCAGGCGGTGCGCGCGATGTTGTAGGACTGCTCGCCCACCTGAGAGACGCAGCCGCCGATTACCTGCCCGACTTCGCGGGCTTCAATCCCGGCGCGCGCGACTGCGGCCTTCATCACGTTCCCCAACAAGTCGGCGGCGTGCATCGTGGAAAGACCACCGCCGCGGCGGCCGAGCGGAGAGCGAACGGCTTCGACGACAAACACTTCGGGCATCGGAGATCCTCTCGGTGCGTCCAGCGCGCGAGCGCAGCTGCCGGCGCGGAATGCGGCGCACCCTAGCTGGGATCGCGGGCGTTCGCCTCGCCTGGACGGCCTCGCGGGCGCGTCCCGGGCGTGTCTAGCGGTGCGCCATTTTTACTTTTTCGCGGCTGCGCGTCTTCCCGCCCGCGCGAATCCACGCCTTGAACGTGCGCCCCGAGTCGCGCGCCGGGTTGTACACGTCCTCTTCCGATTGCCAGCGCTTGTTCCCGGCGTAGACGAGCCGCGACCAATTGGGGAACGAGTAGGGCTCGCCGTTTTCTTGGTGTGGCGCGGGGAAGGCGTTGCGCACTTCCCAGACGATCGCGCCGTTCTCCTCGTCGACGACCATCCACGTGATCGGGAAAATCATGGTCGGAAACGGCGCCATCACTTCGCAGATCCAAGCGCGGATCGCTTCGCGGCCGTGGAGTTCGCCGTAGGCGTGCTCGACATAATGAGCATCGATGGCGAAGCAGTCGGCCCAGACGTTCCAGTCGCCGCTCTGCGAGGCCTGATCGCGGCGGCGCTTGTAATCCTCGAAGGCGTCGAGGAGCTCTGCGCGCGAGAACTTGCCCATGGCGTGCCTCCGGTTGGCGAGGCCATTCACGCTACCGCAGCGAGGGCACGTGGATCCGCGCAAGCTACCGCAGCGAAGGCACCTCGAAGCAGCGCTTTGGCTCGCTCACGTCGTACTTCGCGAGCGACGGGTTGAACTGGCGCACGCACACGTTGTCGCGCCCAAGGCCGGCGCTCGTGTCGATGCGCATCAGCACCAGCGTGCCGGCGATGTTCTGCATGCCGTTGGTCTGGAAGTCGGAGAAGACGTTGAGCACGCGGCGCCCCGCGATCTCGCTGCTTCCGTAACAAGCGAAGTTCGGGTCTTGGGTGTAGTGGCCGCCCACGATCGCGAATGCGCCGGGGTTGCGCGCAAGTTTGCCCGCGCGGAGTGCCTGCCCCGGTTCGGTGGCGCCCGCGCAGCTCGGCGAATCGCCGGGGCGGGCGACCGCGTGCCCCAACAACAGGAAGTGCGTGTCCTGGCCGTGCTCCTCGAGCACGCTGCGCGCCCAGTCATCCTGAGTTTTGCAGTCGGGGTACCAGTCGAGCGAGAGCGCGGCGAAGCGTCCCGCGAAGCGGATCCAGCCATTGCGGCTAGGCGCGCGCGTCGCGCCGCCGAGTCCGCAGCGCCCGTGGGCGGGATGAATCTCCGGCCCCGCACCTTGCCATTCCGGCTGCTTCGCGGCGCGTGCGGCGACGAACTGCGAGAAGTTGCCCGCGCGGTCGCCGCCGGCCGGTAGCGCGCAGCCGTTCGGGCCCGCGTCGCAATCGTGGTTGCCGAACGCGCCGAGCCATGGCACGCCGCAGCCCTCGATCTGGTCGAGGAAGCGCGCGATCGAATCCCACTGCGTGTGCACGCCGCGCGGCTGGCCCTGCACGAAATCGCCGACGTGCAGCACCGCGGCGATGCGCTCCGCCTCGCGCTGCTCGCAAATCCACGCCGCGTTGCGTTCGAGCCGCGGGAGTTGCCACGGAAACTCGAGCGTGGCCGAAGTATCAGGGTGAGTGTCCACCTCGTGCTGCGTGTCGGGCACGATCACGATCGTGAACGCGCCGGCGGCGGGGTCGATCGCAGCGCGCGGTGCCGCCGAAGCGCTCTCTTCCGCGGCTTTGGGTTCGGCGCTCGTGACACTTTCTGGTGACACCAGCAGCCCGATGATGCCGAGTGCCGCCAGGAATCGCGCCGTCTCGCTCGTCGCTCCGCGCATTCCGGCCCCCAATCGCGGCGCAGTCTACGCGCACGCAAAGCACCGGCCTATGCTGCGCGCCTATGCAGACCGTGAAGATTCGCTGCGGCATCGGCGTCGCCGCTTTCGGCTTCGACCGCGCGCGCGACTACTTTGCCTTCGCCGAGCAGTGCGAAAGCGGCGGCGTGGATTCGCTCTGGCAAACCGATCGCCTCGTCGGCGCCGACGCGCAGCTCGAGCCGCTGGCGGCGATGGCTTCGCTCGCGGGCGCCACCGAGCGCATCAAGTTCGGGATGAACGCGGTGGTCCTTGCGTACCGCGATCCGCTCGTGCTCGCGAAGGAGTGCGCGACGATCGATTTCTTATCAGGTGGAAGGCTGTTGCCCGTGTTCGGAGTCGGCTTCGAGGGCGACCCCACCTGGAAGGCGACGGGTCGCGACCCCGCGGCGCGCGGCAAGCGCTCCGACGAGATGCTCGAGATCATGTCGCGGCTCTGGGCGGGCGAATCGGTCGACTTCGCGGGCGCGCACTTCCAATACCAGGGCGCCCGCATTTCGCCGCTGCCCGTACAGAAGCCGCTGCCGCTGTGGATCGGCGGGCACAGCCCGGCCGCGATTCGCCGCACCGCGCGGCTCGGCACGGGCTGGCTCGGCGGCCTAATGCCTGCGAGCGCGATCGCGGGCGTGGTCGCCGCGATCCGCGCCGAGTGCGCAAAGACGGGCCGCACGATCGACGCGGATCACTACGGCGCGACGCTGCCGTTTCGCTTTGGCGGCGCGGACGATCCCATGGTGCAGCGCTTCGCTGCGCGCGCCGCCGCGCGCGCGCCAGGAGCCGACGCCGAGAGTCAGATCGTGGTGGGCAAGCCCGCGGATCTGATCGCCCGCATCCAGCAGTACGTCGCGGGCGGCGTCTCGAAGTTCGTGTTGCTGCCGCTCGCGCAAGGCACGCAGGAACTCTCCGAGCAGACCGCGCGCGTGATCGCCGAAGTGCTGCCGGCGGTGGAGAATTAGGTGCCGACCCCGATGCGGCACACGATTCACTGACGCGCGTGAGCCCAGCTGCGCGCCCTAACACAGGAGACCCCGATGGCCATCGATCTACAGGCGCTCGAGGAGATCAAGCAACTGAAATACCGCTACCTGCGCTGCGTGGACCGCAAACTGTGGGCGGAGCTGCGCGAGACGCTCGCCGAGGACGCGACGTCTTCGTACAGCGGCGGCAAGTACAGCTTCTCAGGGCGCGACAAGATCATGGCGTTCCTCGAGAAGTCGATGTCGTCGACAAAGTTCCTGTCGAGCCACACCTGCCATCACCCCGAGATCACGCTCGAGAGCGCGACGAGCGCCAAGGGCGTCTGGGCGCTGCATGACACCGTAATCAATCTCGAACAAGGTTGGACGCTGAACGGCTCGGCGTTTTACGAAGACAGCTACGTGAAGGGCGCCGATGGCAAGTGGCGCATTCAGCACACGGGCTACACGCGCACCTACGAAGAGGTGGAACTGCGCGCGAAGACCGGCGCCAAGGTGGTCGACAGCTTCTGGGGCGAGAAGGAGCTGAACTGGAACCCGGTCTGAGCAAGCGCCGCGTCGCCGCGCGCAGCGAGCCGAACGCGAGCGAAGATCGAACAGCCGGGCGCGGCGTTACTTCGCGCCGCGGGCGGCGTCGACGCTCCAGATGCCCGAGCCCTTCGAAGCGATCAGCAAGAGTGTCCAGCTGTAAAGCGCCGCGAGTTCGCCCCCATTCAGGATCGGGAGGACGGAGGGCGGCTTCGCGAGCACAAACGTGTGGAACAAGAAAGCGACCGCCATCATGCCGCTCGCAATGAACGCGGCGGGCGCGGCGAACAGACCCGCCGCGACCAAGAAGCCGCCGACAAACTCGATCGAGCCTGCGCCGTACACGATCCACGCCGGTGCCCCCGCCTGAGGGCCGCCAAACCAGCCCAGCAGCTTCTGGAATCCATGCTGCATGAACATCAAGCCGGTCATGATGCGAAAGGCGGCGTAGATCTTGTCGGCGTGGGGCGCGAGGAAACCCATTGGGGGCTCCGTTCTTTGGCGTTCGGGTTGAGGATGAGCGGGTGCATTCTATGCCGAGTGCGCGGCGAGATGTCGCAACAAATTGCGCGAGCCCACCGCGTGGGTGGCCGTAACCACAGACGCGGCCCAAGCGTCTGAGTGCCGCGAACCGAAGGAGCCGCCGTGCGACTGATTCGTCCCAACTTGTTGCCCGAGCGTGAGGCCACGCCCGAGGCGCTCTTCCTGCGCCGCCGCGAGTTCATGCAGGCGAGCGCGGCGTTCTCAGGAGCCGTGTTATTAGGCTGCGGCGAAGACACCGCAGCACAGGCCGCCACGCCGCCGTCTCCGCTCGCGAAGTTCCCGAACGTGATCCCCGCGCCCGCCGGCTACCGCACGGACGAGGCGCAAACGCCCTACGCCGACGTCACCGCCTACAACAACTTCTACGAGTTCGGCACCTCGAAAGAAGAGCCCGCGCGCAACGCCCACACGCTGCGCATTCGGCCCTGGACGCTCGCGGTGGAAGGCCTCGTCGCGAAGCCCGGCGTGCTCGATATCGACACACTGCTGAAGCAGTACCCGCTCGAGGAGCGCATCTATCGGCTGCGCTGCGTGGAGGCGTGGTCGATGGTGATTCCGTGGGTGGGGATCCCGCTCGCGGATGTGCTGAAGCGCTTCGCGCCGACTTCGGAGGCGAAGTACGTCGCGTTCGAGACGCTCGTGGATGAGCAGCAGATGCCCGGCCAGAAGCGCAGCGTGCTCGATTGGCCGTACCGCGAAGGCCTGCGCCTCGACGAGGCGATGCACCCGCTCGCGATTCTCGCGGTGGGCATGTTCGGGCGCGTCATGCCCAGCCAGAACGGCGCGCCGCTGCGGCTGGTGGTGCCGTGGAAGTACGGCTTCAAGAGCATCAAATCGATCGTGAAGATGAAACTCGTGGCGCGTCTGCCGCGCACGAGCTGGAACGATCAGGCCTCTAATGAGTACGGCTTCTACGCGAACGTGAACCCGCGCGTCGATCACCCGCGCTGGAGCCAGCGCAGCGAGCGGCGCATCGGCGAGTGGAGCAAGCGGCCGACGCTGCCGTTCAATGGGTACGCGGAACAGGTGGCGGGGCTGTACAAGTCCATGGATCTGAGGCGGAATTTTTGAGCCGGCAGGTGAGCGGGGATGAACGACACGCACTTCAACGCGCGCTTGGGTGGATGGCGGATGCAGCCGGCGACGCTGCGCGTCGCGGCTGATCCGCTTGTTGTACGTGGTCGGAAGAGGGCGAGTGGAGCTGGAAGCGTGCTGACGAAACGCTCGCTCGCGCACGCTGCCGTAATCGCACTCGCGCTCGCGCCGCTGGCGTGGCTCGCGCAGGGCGCTCTGCGCGACGGCCTCGGTGCGAACCCGGTGGAGACGATCACGCACACGACCGGCGCTTGGGCGCTGCGCTGCCTGCTCGCGTGTCTGGCGATAACACCGCTGCGGCGCGTGTCGCCGCGCCTCGCCGCGCTTGCACCGTTCCGGCGCACGTTCGGGCTGCTCGCGTTCCTCTACGCCGCGCTGCACGCCAGCACGTTCTTTGCGCTCGATCTTGGCTTCGCGTTCGCGCTCATCGCCGAGGAGATCGCCGAGCGCCCGTACGTCACGCTGGGCTTCGCGGCGCTCGCCCTAATGACCCCGCTCGCGGTCACCTCGACGCGCGCCTGGCAGCGCCGCCTCGGGCGCCGCTGGCTGACGCTGCACAAGCTCGCGTACTTCGCCGCGGCCCTCGCAGTCGCACACTTCCTGTGGCTCGTGAAGGCGGATCTGCGCGAGCCGCTCCTCTACGCCGCAGTGCTGGCCGCGCTCCTCGCTGCTCGGGGACGTTCCGTAAGAAAGTTAAGTTTTCCTGAAGCGAAGGCGCGCTCGGACACGCGACCAACAACTTAACTTTCTTACGGAACGTCCCCGCGCTCGAAGACCGCGAGCTCCGCGCAGCCCGGGGCGGCGTCTTCCCAGCGCGCGATATCGAGCTCGAGCGCGGCGAACGAGGCCGGCGGTATGCCGCGCGCGAAGCTCGCGCGCGCGTGCGGCGAGCTGCGGCGCGTGACGAGGCGCACGAACTCCGAGAGCCCCGGCTCGTGCCCCACCACCAGCACGCACGCCTCGCTGTCAGGCACACGCTGCAGCACACGCAGCAACTCCGCCGCGCTCGCGAGATAGAGCGCAGCGCTGAACTCCACCTGCTCGATGCTCGCGAGCGCAGCGCGCGCGGCCTCGAGCGTCGCGCTCGCACGCAGCGCGGGTGAGCACAGCGCGCGCGTAGGCAGCCACGTCTCACCGAGCGCCGCGATGCGCTGGCCAGCATGCGCCGCCTCGCTGCGGCCTTCGGGCGTGAGCTCGCGCAGGGCATCCTGAGACGCTTCGCCAGCGCTCGCGTGCCTCAATAAGATCGCGCGCCTCACAGGCCCACCCCGATTCCTCGCCTATGATGGCTCACCGCAAAACAGATCAGGGAGGTGAGCGTGACCAAGCATCCGCTGCTCGAGCGCGCGGCGAGCGCCGAAGTTCGCAACGCAAAAGGTTTCCGTGCAGTCGCTGCGTCGATGACGGGCGAGAGCGTCGCCGCCGAGTGGGCCGCCGAGCGCGAATCGGCGCCGCGCCGCGCTGCGAGTGGACGCAAGCACCTCGTCGCCGCGAACAGCAAGCTCGCTGCGGAGCGAAAGCCCGCGCGCGACAGCGAGCACCTCGCGCTCGCACTCGCAACGCGCACGCGCGAGGGCGGCACACCGCTCCAGCTACCCGGCGGCGGCACCTTCGCAGCGCTGCACGCCGGCGTTGCGCTGAAGAGCGCGCAGCCCGACCCCGCGCTCGGCGCGGACGACCCGAATTGGGGCGCCGAGTCCGTCGATCTCGTGGGCGTCGGCCCGGATGGGCGGCTCGCGGTCGCGGTCGTGCGCTGGCTCGCGCCGAGCGCAACGCGCGTCCCCACAGGCGATACGCCGCTGCGCGCGCTGCTCGAAGGCCTCGCGTTTGCGGCAGGCCTCGAAGCGAACCGCGAATCGTTGGTTGCGGAACTCGCCGAGATCTCCGGCGACGCGGTCTCGGCGGCGCCCCCAGCGGTGCTGCTGATCGGCAGCCTGCGCTGGTGGGAACTCTCGCGGAAGCGCGAGGCGCAGAAGGGCGCGGCCTGGATTCGCGAGCTCGAGCGCCTTGCGCGCGAGATCGAGGCCAAGCTCGACATCCCGGTGCGCTTCATCACGCTGCGCACGCCGGGAGACCCGGGTTTCCTGCATGAATCCGGAGCGCCGCGCCTCGAGGGGGATCCCCGCTTCGAAGCGGCCTTCGAGCTGAGCGCTGGCCGAGTAAGGCCGAAGCCGCTGCCGAGCAAGAAGAAGAGCTCGAAGCCGGTCGGCCCGGTGCACGTCGAGCCCGACATGGCGCGTCCGGTCCGTAATTACTCGACGGGCGAGCACTTCGCGGCGGGCGATCGCGTGCAGCACTCGACGTTCGGCCTCGGCGTGGTGCAAGGCAGCGCGGGCCTCGGCAAGATCCGCGTCGAGTTCGACGCGCGCGAGAGCGTGCTGGTGCACGACCGCCGGGCGGCGGGTGGCTGAGCGCGAAGCCAAGCCGGAAGCAACCGCGAGCCTCGCGCTGCGTCTCGGGGCGATCGCGACATCGGTGCTGGCAGCAAGCCTGTTCGCGCTCGCCTGCGCGCAGCTGCCTCC
>JANNRF010000237.1:0-1563 GCA_031401135.1 Deltaproteobacteria bacterium
CTCCCTAATTGACGTGAGTTCGCTCACGTTCGAGCGCCTGCACATCCTGCCGACGATTCAGCGCAGCGTGCTGCGCACGATCGAGGTGCCCGCTGCGAGCGGCCTCGGCGCCGAGATGGAGTGCGCGATGGCGGTGGACGCGGCGCGCGCGCGCGACGAGATCGTGCGGCGCGTGCTCGGGGTCTAGCCCCGCTCCCCGCACCTCAGCCCGTCGCGACGCGCTTCTCCTCGCTCGCGGCTTCAGGCTTCTTCTTGCGCGCGAACAGCCAGGCCACGCCGACGCCTAACAGGTAGAGCGCGATCAGCGGCCCGGCGAGCAGCGTTTGCGTGACCATGTCGGGCGTCGGCGTCAGCACCGCTGCCACGATGAACGAGACCAGCACGGCGTACTTGGTCCAGCCGAACAGCTGGCGCGGCGTCACGATCCCGGACATCGCGATGAAGAACACCACCACCGGCATCTCGAAGCACACGCCGAAGGCGAGCACGAGCTGGGTGATTAGGGAGAACACCTCGGCCATGGTCCAGGCCGGCTCGACGAAATCGGAGCGGAAGCTCGCGAAGAAGCCGAACACGGACGGGAACACGAGCTGGTGCGCGAACAGCCCGCCGCCCACGAACAACAGGCTCGAGACCGCCACGAACGGCAGCGCGACTTTCTTTTCGGCGGGATAAAGGCCCGGGCCGATGAACGCCCAGACCTGCCAGAAGAAGACCGGCGCCGAGATCACGAAGCCCGCGAGAAGCGCAGATTTCAAGTACGTGAAGAAAATCTCGGCGGGCGAAATCGCTTGCAGCCGCGCGCCCGGGCCGAGTGCGTCGACCGCCGGCGCGAGCAGCGCGCCGAAGATTTCCTCGCTCATCGTCCAAGCCAGCGCGGTGGCCGCGAGCCACGCGATCAGGATTCGCCCGATCCGTTTGCGCAACTCTTGCAGGTGGTCCGTGAGCGGGAGCGGCGTGTCGTCCATGCCTAAGAGGTCGGCTCGCCGGGTTTCGCGCTCGCGGGCGGGAATGCAGGCGCAACCGCCTCTGCAGGCATTGCCGTGGGAACACTCAGTGCGGGCGCGCTCGTATGCGCCGGCAGCGCGGCCGCGGCGGCTTCATCCCCGGGCCCTTGCGGCGGCTTCGGCGGCGGCGCGGGCGTGTCGGCCTCGAGGATCGAACGGCGCAGGTCGTTCGAGGCGCGGCGGAACTCGGCGAGGCTCTTGCCTAGGCCGCGCGCGAGTTCGGGCAGTTTGTTCGGGCCGAACACGAGCAGGGCGACCACGAAAATCAGCGCGAGTTCTTGAAAGCCGAGTCCAAACACGCCGCCAAGCTAGCCGCGCGCGAGTCGCGCGGAAACGGCGGAGATTGCGCCCGAGTTGCCGGCGCGTGATCCGCGCCGCGCCTCAAGCCGCGCAGCGCCGAGGCCGATCTAACCCCGATGCGTCTCCTTGCGCGAAGCGTCGCGGCAGCTCTGCTCGCGCTGGGGCTGGCCAGCCTCGCGCACGCCGAGATCTACCGCTGGACGGACGCGCAGGGGAACGCGCACTTCACGCAGGATCTCTCGCAGGTGCCCGCGAG
>JANNRF010000238.1:0-2458 GCA_031401135.1 Deltaproteobacteria bacterium
GTCTCGATCGAGATGCCGAGTTGAAGCGCGATCTGCGGAACTGTTATGCCGCGCGCCAACCGCTCGGCGACGAGAGATTCCGCGCGCGTAAAGGCAAAGCGCTCGGGGGCGGAGCCAGCGGGCTGGATCTCACGCTCGCGAACGAGCACGAGCGCGGCGTCGAGGCTCGCACCAAGCGGAAGCACGCGAATCGCGAGCGTGCTCTGGGCGCCCGTCGGGATCTCGATCTCTGGCGATGCGCGCTGCGAACGCACGCTCGCCGCGATTCGCTCGCAGAGCGCCCGCATGCGCGCGCCGGTGCCTGCAATCAAACGACCGCCGAGTACGCGCACGCTCTCGGAGTGCGCAACCAGTTCGCGGCCCGCGCGGTTCGCCGCAATCAATTCACCGCTCGCGCGAACCACGAACTGCGCATCGGGGTGCGCCTCGAAACTCGCGGCCTCGGCGGCGCCGAGCGCGCGCGGGCGAATGGGCGCTGTGGGGCGCGAGTGAACAGGCCAAGAGGAGAACGCGAGGTCTGCCGGTTGTGCCATGCAAGGCAGATTGCGCCGCGCCACCTGCATGCGCTGTGAAGTACTTCACAGCGCTGAGGATTCTGCGCGCGGCCGCGCTCGGAACAGGCCCTCATTGCTCGGCGGAACTGGCCCCGCGCAGCCAGCGGTCCGTCGTCTTTGCAACGTGCTCGCCGTGCGCGCGAGCGGCGTCGAGATGCTCGGCGATGGGGCCCGCCAGTCCGCCGCGCGGGTTCGTCCACGCGAGCGGGCCCCAGTGGCAACCCGCTGCGAGGTACGCCGCGAGCCGGTTGTGCATCGGCACCAACAACATCCCGTGCTCCGCAAGGTTCGCGAGCAGCGAGATCAGCGTGAGTTCGCCGCCGCCGCGGCCGCCGTTGCCCGCGCTCGCAAACGCGGCGCCCACCTTCCCGATCAGCGCGCCCGTGAGCCAAAGCGGTGCGAGCCGCTCGCAGAACGCGCGCATCGAGGATTCCATGCCCGCCATGTGCACGCCGCTGCCGAGCACCAGCGCGTCGGCCGCCAGCGCCTGCGCGGGGGTCGCGGCCTCCGCGCGCACGAGTTCCACCTCGGCGCCGGCCGCGCGTGCGCCCTCGGCGACGGCTTCGCCGAGCTGAAAGGTGCGGCCCGTTTGCGACGCGACGACGATCAGGATGCGCATGCAGCGACGCTAACGCGGGCCGCTGCAACGCGGAGCGACGTCAGTCGGGATTGCGGGGGGCGGCTCACGCGAGCGCTGCGAGCGCGGCCGCGAAGTCCGGCGGATCGGGACTCGCGGCTTCGGCATCGCGATACGCGACGTAGGCCGCGTGCAGCAACTGGCGAGGCGCGAGCGGCGATTCCGGCGCGCCATAGGCGACATCCCCTAACACCGGGTGCCCGAGGTGCGCGAGGCTCGCGCGAATCTGGTGCAGGAAGCCCGTGCGCGGGCGCGCCTCGATCAGCGTCGCGCCCTGCAGCTGCGCGAGCGCGCGCCAGCTCATTACGGTGCGGCGCGAGCGCGAGGCGAAGCTCGGATCGCTCGCATCGACGACGCGCACGCGCGCGGGCCGGTGCTGCGCGACTGCGAGTTGCAGCGCGAGCTCGCCGCCGCCTGATAAGTGCCCGTGCACCAGCGCGCGATAGAGCTTCTCGACGCGATGCCCGCGGAACGCTTCGCGCAGCTGCTGCCAGCGTCCCTCCTCGGTCGCGAACAAGAGCGCGCCCGAGGTGTGAACGTCGAGGCGATGCACGACGCCGCTGCGCAGCCCGGCCTCGCCGGTGCCCACGATCTCCGGATGCAGCGCCGCGACGAAGTTCAGCGCGGTGCCGGTTTCCGTGGGCGCGAGCGGGTGCACGGGCATGCCCGCAGGCTTGTCGATCGCGAGCCAGCCCGGCCCGCGCGCGAGCACCGTCAGCGCGAGTTCGGGCTGCGCGATCGGCAGTTCCTGCTCGCGACTCGGGAAGCGCTGCACCTCGAGCGTTTGCCCAAGCGCGAGCGGAGTGCCCTTCGCGGCGAGCGCGGCGACGCGCCCCTCGAGCGCAACGCCGCCGCGCTCGAGCAGCCGCCTGGCCTCGGAGCGCGACACGCCGAGCGAGTCCGCGAGATACGCATCGAGGCGCGCGCCCGCGTGTTCGGGGCCTACGACGAGCGTGCGGGGAGCGGACACGCGCGCAGCGTACCGAGCGCCCACGTTGCGTAACTCGGTTTCGGGGAGGTTCTTGCTTAACTCGCCTGCGCGTCGTGTAACGCATGAACGTCCCCGATCTGGAGTTACGCAATGCGCGCGGCGCGTGGCACCCCAAACCCCTCACGATACCTTGCCCCGCTCCCCGCATTCCGAGGCCCCGCGATGGCGACCCCTGCGCGCACGCGCATCCAAGTGATGGACACGACGCTTCGTGACGGCGAGCAGACGCCCGAGATTTCCTACACGCCCGCCGAGAAGCTCCAGCTCGCGCAGATG
>JANNRF010000239.1:0-8144 GCA_031401135.1 Deltaproteobacteria bacterium
GCAGCGACTCCAGCGACTCGGCCCCGCGTTCCTCGCGGCGCTCGTGCTGGTCGCTTCGCTCGCGAGCGCGGGGCACGCGCATGGGGTCGCGGCGCCCGCGATTGCGATCCAGGCCGCAGCCGACTCGGACGCAACCACTGCGGGCGATCTCCAGTGCGCGCTGTGCGCCAACGCGCAGCGGCTCGGCCACGGCGAGTTCCCCGCGCACGTAGCCCCCGCGCCTATCGCGCATTTGCACTTGCATCCGAGCCGCGCGGATCTCGGCGCGATCCCGCGCATCGACCTCGACCTCAGCGAGGCGCGCTCTCCACCTCGGCACGGCTGATCTCTCCGCGCACGCCGCACTGCGGCGGGCGCCTCGACCCAGCCCTTTCAGCCGAGGTTCCCATGCGTCTTTCGTTCGCGCGTGTATTCGCGCTCGCCATGCTCGCTTCGACCGCGTCCATCCATGCACAGGAAACTGGCGAAGCCGCCAGCAGCGACGCGCACCCAACGCCCGAGGCGCCCTCCGGGCTCGAAGAAATCGTGATCACCGCCTCGGGTCACGAGCGCACGCGTTTCGACGTGCTGAACAGCACGAACGTGCTCGCGGGGGACGAGCTCGACCGCGAGCTGCGCGCGACGCTCGGGGACACGCTGGCCCAACAACCGGGCATCGCGTCCACGGGCTTCACGGCCGGCGCGAGCCGCCCGGTGATCCGCGGCCAGGACGGGCCGCGCGTGCGCGTGCTCCAGAACGGAGTCGGCACGGGCGACGTCTCGACCGTGAGCGCAGACCATGCCGTCACGACGGAGCCGCTGCTGGTCGAGCGCATCGAGGTGCTGCGCGGCGCGGGCACGCTGCGTTACGGCAGCAACGCCGTCGGCGGCGTAGTCAACGTGATCGACGGCTCGATCCCGAGCGAACTGCCGGATGGCCGCGCCGACGGCGCGCTCTCGGGCAGCTACGACCTGAACGCCGACGAGCGCAGCTTCGCGAGCGTCCTGCGCGGCGAGGTCGGCGGCGGCTTCGTGCTGAGCGCGGATGGCTTTTACCGCCGGGCCGGAAACGCGGACATTCCCGGCTCTTCGTGGACCGCGGCGGAGCGCGCCGCCAGCGGCCCGGCCTTCGGCTCCGGCGTGCGCGGCGACATCCCCAACAGCGGCCAGCGCTCGTGGAACACGCGCCTGGGCGGCTCGAAGGTCTTCGAGAACGGCTTCGCAGGTTTCAGCTACACGCGCAACGAATCGCGCTACGGCGTGCCCGTCTCGGAGGGCGGCGAGCCGATCGACATCGATCTCGAGCAGAACCGTTACGACGCAGCGGGCGCGCTCGACACCGAGTTCGGCCCGTTCGAGCGCGCGAGCCTGCGCTTCACGCGCTCGGATTACACGCACACCGAGCTCGAGGGCGACGCACCGGGCACTCTCTTCAACAACGACGAGAATGAGCTGCGCGTCGAGCTGACGCAGGCGGAATGGAACGACCTCGATGGCGTCGTCGGCTTCCAGTGGCGCAGCCGCGCCTTCGAAGCGATCGGTGCCGAGGCGCTGGTGCCGCCGGGCGACTCCAGCCAGTACGCGTTGTTCGCCGTCGAAGAGTGGCACGCCGAGCCGGTGGGCATCGAGGCTGGCTTCCGCGTCGAGCGCACGAACGCGCGAGCCCTCGCGCTGCGCAGCCGCGAGTTCACCAGCTGGAGCGCCTCGCTCGGCGCGAGCGTCACGCCCACGGAATCGACGCTGCTCGGCCTCACCGTCTCGCGCACGGAGCGGCCGCCCACGCCTGAGGAGCTCTACTCGAACGGCCCGCACTTTGCGTCGTTCAGCTTCGAGATCGGCGATGACGGCCTCGATCCCGAGACCGCGTATGGCGTCGAACTGACCGGGCGCTGGCGCGGAGAGCGGGCGAGCGGCGGCATCACCTTCTACTACACGCACTTCGACGGCTTCATCTTCCTGCGCGACACGGGAAACCTTCAGGACGACCTGCCGGAGCGGATCTACTCGGGCACGGACGCGCGCTTCCTCGGTGTCGAGCTCGAAGGCGATGCGCAGCTCGTCCACTGGGGCGACGCCGTGCTGTCGCTCGACGGCTCGCTGGATCTCACGCACGCCGAGCGAGCGAACGGCGACGACTTGCCGCGCATCCCGCCGCTGCGCCTGCGGTCAGGTCTCGCGCTCGCGACCACGCACGTCGACGCGAACCTCGGCTTCGAGTGGGCGGCGCGTCAGAAACGCATCGCCTCCTTCGAGCGCGCGACGGACGGCTACTTCTTCGTGAACGCCGGCGTCGCGTGGCGCCCGCTCGAACAACTGCCGGGCCTCTCGCTGCGCCTCGACGCACGCAACCTGTTCGACGCGAAGGGCCGCAACCACGTCTCCTTCTTGAAGGAGTTCGCGCCGCTCTCGGGTCGCAGCCTGCGCGCGAGCGTCGGGGTGGAGTTTTGAGCCGAGCCTCGCCCTGCGCTCACTCCTTGGGCTGCGGTTTCACAAAGCGCAGCGTCATGCGGTCGCTCTCGCCGATGGCGGCGTACTTCTCGCGGTCCGTCTCGCCGGCCGCAAAGTTCGGCGGCAGCGTCCAGACGCCGTCCTTGTAGTCCTTCGTATCGCGCGGGTTGGCGTTGATCTCGGAGCGCGCGCCCAGCACGAAGCCGGCGGCCTCGGCGGCGGCGATCACCGCGGCCTCGGACACGTAACCGTTCTTCGCGCTGACGAGCGGGTCGGCGCCCTCGGGCGCGCGGTGCTGCTCGACGCCGAGCACGCCGCCGGGCTTGAGCACGCGGAAGATTTCGCGGTAGACCGCGTCGTGGTAACCGCCGTTCAGCCAGCCGTGGTTGTTACGGAAGGTGACGACGAGGTCGAGACTGTCTGCCTCGCCGAACGAGATCTGCTCGGGCGGGGCGACTTGGAGCACGTTCACTTTGCCGATGCGTGCCTCGTTCGCGGCGAGCCAGTCCGCGTACTCGCGCGCCATCTTGAACGCGTACTTGTCCTGCGGCCCGTTCGGGTCGGCGTTCGTGACGCTGAGCTTGCCGTGCTCGCGCAGCACCGGCCCGAGAATCTCGGTGTACCAGCCGCGGCCGGGCCAGAGTTCGAGCACGTGCATTTCGGGCGTGAGGCCGAAGAACAGCAGCGTCTCGACCGGGTGACGCTGCGAATCGCGCACGCTGTCCGCGGCGGCGCGTGCGGGCGACGCGACTGCGGAGCGCAGCGCATCTTCGGTGGCGCCCGCGAACGCGGGGCTCGCGAGCGCGGCGGCGAGCAACGATGTGAACGCGAGGCGGGCGAGGCGGTTCAGCGTGGGCGGGCTCATCACGGAGGGCTCCTTAGGTAGGGCGTGTTTCTCGAAGACAGCGGTCGATGCGCGCGAGCACGGCCTCGCGACCGAGCACCGCGAGCGTTTCGCCGAGCGGCGGGCTCGCCGCGGTGCCTGTTAGGGCGACGCGCAGCGGCTGCGCGACTTTGCCCATGCCGAGGCCACTCGCTTCGCAGAACTTCGCGACGGCGGCTTCGATCGCGGCGGGCTCGAAGGGCGTCGTCTCGACGAGCGTGCCGCGCACGTTCTCGAGGATCGTGCGACCCGCGGGCTCGCCTTTCGCGAGCCACTTCGCGACGGCTTTCTCGTCGTAGGCGAAGCCGTCGTCCGCCACCAGCGCGAAGCGGCCGGGGCCGTTCGGGGCGCTCGCCACCGCGAGCGTCGCGCAGCGCGTCTTCATTGAAGCTGCGAACACGAGCGCGCGCTGCGGGTCCGCCAGCGCGGCGCTCGCCTCGGGCGCGTAGCGCGCGCACCACGTGCGCCAGCGCGCGAGCCAGTCCGCGTCGCTCAGCGCCGCAAGCTGCTCCTGCGAAAACGCCAGCAGCTTTGCGCGGTCGAACTTCGCGCTGCCGCGCCCGATGCGTTCCAGCGAGAACTTCTCCGCGAGGTCGCTTAGCGAGAACCGTTCGCGGTCGCGGCCGTCGGCGAGCTTCTCGCCCGGGTTCCAGCCTAATAGCGCGAGGTAGTTGTCGAGCGTCTCTGGCAGGTAGCCCGCGTGGCGGAAGTCTTCGACCGTGACGCTGGGCAGATCGAGCGCGAGGGCGCGCTCGAGCGCGTCGAGCTCGCCCGTCTCGAGCTGCGATTTCGCGTCGCCGAGCCAGGCTGTTAGGCGCTTCGCAGCCACTGCGCTCTCCGCGCGAACGCGCAAGCTCGGGTCCGCCGCGAACGCCAGCTGGGCAAGCGCGCGCGCCGCCTTGTCCTTGTCGCGCTTGCTCATCTTCGAGCCATCGGGGTTCTGGATCGACGGCACGTGCGCGTAGATGGGCGTGCGGTATCCGAGCGCGCGCTGCAGCGCGATGTGCTTCGGCGTGTTGTTGAGGTGCTCGGGCCCGCGCAACACGTGCGTCACGCCCATCGCCTCGTCGTCGATCACTACCGCCAAGTGATAAGTCGGGAAGCCGTCGCGCTTGCGCAGCACGAAGTCGTCGATCTGCTCCGGGCCGAAGGCGACGTCGCCGAGCACATGGTCGTGCACGACGATCGTCTCGTCCGGCGCGCGCAGGCGCACCACGTGCGGTTCGCTCGCCATGCGCGCGAGGGCAGCGGCGCGGTCCCAGCTCGCGGCGCGCACGTAGCGGAACGCGCGCTTCTCCGCGCTCGCGATTTTGCGCAGCGCGTCGAGCTCCTCGGTCGTGTCGAAGGCGGGGTACGCGAGATCACGCTCGATTAGTCGCGCTAGCGCGGCGTCGTAGCGCGCGAGCCGTTCACTCTGGAAGAACGGCCCGACGCCACGCGGATCGCCGCCGACCGCGCCGAGCTGCGGTCCTTCCTGCCAGTGGATCCCCAGCCACGCGAGGTCTTCGAGAATGCCGCGCACTGCGTCCTGGGAGTTGCGCGCCTGGTCGGTGTCCTCGATCCGTAACAAGAAGTGTCCGCCGAGCTTTTGCGCGAGCGCCCAGTTGAACAAAGCGGTCCGAGCACCCCCTACGTGCAGGTGGCCCGTCGGGCTGGGTGCAAAGCGCGCTACGACTGTGCCGCGCGACATCAGCCTGCGTGCTTAGCCAAGGCGAGGCCGTCGCAAACCGTACAAGCTGCTCCCAGCGCGTGCGTCGCGCACGGCGGATCAGCGGCGGCGCGGAACAATCTCGGCGACACCGCAGGCTCCTCATGGCGCCGCCCGCTGCATCCGCTGAACCCGAAGCCGCGTGACCACCGGGGTCGTTGCCAGCAAGAGAACGCTGTCGCGAGGGGTATCGAGATCACTTCAGCACGATCCGCACGACGCCCTTCACGTTCGCGCAGGCGCTCGGTGCGCCGCGCACGCCCTCGGGAATCAGCAAGCGGTACGGCCCGCCTTGCTTGGCATCGAGCGGCGCGCCGTCCACGCTGTGCACGAGCAGGCCCTCGCGCAGCGCCGCGAGAGGAACAGGCTCGCTCGCGAAGCCGTCGGCGGCGCACACCACGGCGGCGCCGTCATCAGGGAACTTGTGCGCATCCAGCAGCGCACGCACGCGCGCTGCCGCGCCGCTGCGCTTCGGCACCAGCGCAGCCACGTCCTCGATACCGCCCGGCAGCGCGAGCAATTCTTCGCGCGCGATGAAGCGCACGCGCCCGCTCGGGAACACGAGCTCGACGCGCGTGGCGCGGGCTGCGCGCTCGCTGTCGCTGAGCGAGGCGCCCGCGAGCCAGTTGGCAACGCGCGCGAAGGCGTCCTCGCCGCCGCCCTCGAGGATCACGTCGAGGCGGCTGTCGCGGCGGAACGGGCTGCGCTCCTCGTGCATCTGCCCGCCCGCAACTTCCACTAACAACACGCCCTGATCCGTGCGGAAGATGCCCTTCCAGCGCGCCAGCGGCGCGCCCGCGAGGCCTTCGCTCGCGCGCAGCGCGGCGCGCGAAATGCGCTCGCGCGAGAACACCGTCTCGGGCGACCAGCGGAACGAGCGCACCGTGTGCGCGAGGGTCGAGGCGGGCGCGTGGGCGGCGGCAGCGCCGTGTTCGTGAGCGCCGTGCGCGTGCTCGCCGTGCGCGTGTGCGTGTGCGTCTTCTTGCGGCGCCACGTGTTCCAGAGCCACCGCGCTGCCGTCCACCGCCTGCGGCAAGCGCGCGCCCTCATCCGCAGGCCACTCGAACGCCGAAGGCGGCAACTTCCCGCGCGTGGTCTTGTGCACCGACAAAGGGCGCGGCCAGAGCGAAGCCGCAAGCGCGTCGAAGCGCGCCATCGCCGCCGGGCTCGCGAGATCGGTGCGGTTCGCAACGAGCACATCCGCGATGCCGGCCTGCAGCGCGATCAACTCCGCCTCGTCCGCAGATTTTCCGCCGAGCCGCGCCGGATCGACCAGCACCACCAGCGGCCCGAGCGCGAGCGCATCCTTGTGCGGCGAACGCCGGATCGTGTCGACGATGTCCTGCGGCCGCGCGAGGCCCGTGGGCTCGATGATTAGGCGATCCGGCTTCTCGGCCAGCACCGCGCCGAGCGCATCGACGAAACCTTCCGGCGCTGTGCAGCACACGCAGCCGCCGGGGATGTTGCGAATCGCGAACGACTGCTCGCCCGAGAGCACGGCTTCATCGAGGCCGGCATCGCCGAAATCGTTGACGATGACTGCGACCCTTTCGCCGCGGCGCGAGGCCAGTTGGTGGCGGATCGCGGTCGTTTTTCCGGTGCCGAGGAAGCCGGCGACGATGTGAACAGGAATTGTCATGCGGCGAAGCCCTCGGAAAGGGGCGCAGTGTAACGGCGTCGCGAGTCGCGTCGGCGGCTTCGATGCGAAGCGCCGGTCGACGCGATGCGCCGCTCGGGGCGGGAGGGGTGCTGTCCGGCTGCGGGCCTTGGGCGCGGGGAGTGCGAGCAGCGGGTACGACGGGCAGCGGGGCGAACACTGCATCGCAACGAGGTGGTGGCGGAGATCCGTTGTGCGTTCGCTGCGCTTTGCCGTGCAGGCGCACTGCTCGTAGCGGC
This sequence comes from Deltaproteobacteria bacterium, assembly GCA_031401135.1. Classification (GTDB taxonomy): domain Bacteria; phylum Myxococcota_A; class UBA9160; order UBA9160; family UBA6930; genus VGRF01. The sequence goes on from JANNRF010000239.1 coordinate 6,915, forward strand.
CCTGCGCGGCCACACCCCGCTCCCGCCCCTGCGCTCCTTGCCGCTTCGTCGTGCACGGGTGCGCACGTACTTATTTGGGAGGGTGAATCCAGCGCGCCGTCGAGGCGCGCCGGATTCATTGCGTGCGCCGTGCCCCGTCGCGCATCGAGCATGGGCGCGAGCGGGTACCAGGAATCACCGCACGCATCTTTTTCCCGGCGCCGGGGGGTGGAACGAGCGCCGCAGTTCGCGCACGCGTCATGCCCATGAAGACGCGCAGCGTGCGGATTTCGCGCCTCGACGGCGCGAAATCCGCATCTTCCCCCGAATCCCACGTCTGGAATTTTCCTCCTTCGGCTCAAAGCACTGCGCGCGCCCGCAGCGGCGGTGGCCTCGCCAATCGAGCGAACGGGCGGGAAGGGGGTCCTGGAGCGGAGGCGCGCGAGACCTCGCAACCAAGTCCCAAAATCCCTGCTGCCCCAACACTCGCGTCAACCTGCGCCGGGCCTCGGTGCACTCGTGTTCGCCCCGACGCAGCGGGACGCCCGCCTGCCACGCAGGTGCACCGTGCAAGTGACCGCAGCGGAACGGACCCCCTCCCGCCCCGAGCCGAGCAACCAACGAGGCCACCGCCGCCTGCGGCCTCGAACCTCGCACACCGCAAACGGCGGTCTCGATCCCCGCACCTATGCTGCCCGCCCAAATGCAGATCCTGCGCGCCGAGTTCATCAAGTCCGCCGCCGCACCCATCGGCTTCCCAACCGAAGGCCTCCCCGAGATCGCCGTCGTCGGCCGCTCGAACGTCGGTAAATCGAGCCTGCTCAACAAACTCGCCCAGCGCCGCGCGCTCGCGCGCACCAGCTCGACGCCCGGCAAGACGCGGCTCGTCAACTTTTTCCAGATCGAGCGCCCCGAGCGCGTGCCGTTGTTATTGGTCGATCTCCCCGGCTACGGCTGGGCGCGCGTCGCCTATCGCGAGCGCAAGCAATGGCAGAGCTTGATCGAGGAGTACCTGCTCGGCCGCCGCCCGCTGCGCGGCGTGCTCTTGCTCGTGGATTCGCGCCGCGACCCCGGCGACGACGAGCGCGATTTCCTCCCCTGGCTCGCGCGCGCGGGCGTGCCCGTGCTGCTCGTCGTCACGAAGATGGACAAGCTGCGCGCCGCCGAGCGCGAGAAGCGCCTGCGCGCGATCACGAGCGAACTCGGCATTCCGCGCCAGGCGATGCTGCTGACGAGCGCGGAGAGCGGCGC
>JANNRF010000240.1:0-4661 GCA_031401135.1 Deltaproteobacteria bacterium
TTCATCTCTTCGAGCCACTGCGGCACCGAGGCCACGAGTTCAGCGCTGCGCTTCGCGTACCACTGGAACGATTCGCGCGAGGCCGCGTAGCTTTCTTCGCGCGTCGGCGCGCAGTTCACCATCGTGAAGGCGGCGGCGCGGTTGTTGATGAACGCGCCCAGGGGTTTCTTGCAACGCGCGATGCCGGCGCGGTAGAGGTTGATGCGCTCGCGCAACTGTTCAGGCGGCGTGCCTACGCTGAACGAGAGCAGCCCGAGCCCGAGCTCGCCCATCATCGAGTGGCCGTCGGGGCTGCCCGTCGCGCCCCACACCGGCGGGTGCGGGCGCTGCAGCGGCTTCGGCAGCACGCGCCGCGGCGGAAGCTGCCAGTGTTTGCCTGAGAACTCGGCGACGTCGTTGGTCCAGCAGTGCACGATGTGGCCGACGGCCTCGAGCCACATCTCGCGCGTATCGTTCGGGTGAACGCCGAACCCCTCCATCTCGATGCGCGTCGAGGACCGTCCCGTGCCGAACTCGACGCGGCCATCCGAGATCAGATCGAGCACCGCGGCGCTCTCGGCCGAGCGCACGGGGTGGTTGTACGGCTTCGGCCCTAATCGCACGCCGTAGCCGATGCGCATGCGCGAAGTCTTCGCCGCGACCGCGCCGTATAACACCTCGGGGTTCGAGCAGTGCGAGTACTCCTCGAGGAAGTGGTGCTCGACGCTCCAGAACGAATCAAAGCCCGCCTGCTCGCCGAGCACCGCCTGTTCGAGCGTGTTCTTGAACGCGCGGTGCTCGCTGTCTGCGGCCCATGGCTGCGCAACGGGGATCTCATAGAAGAGCGCAAACTTCATCGGCGACCTCGCGAAGGGCGCCGATGCTGGCACAGGCCGCCGAACGCTGCGCGTCTCGTCGGGGACGTTCCACGACGAACGCGTCGAAACACCCCTAGCTAGGTCTTGCGCTCGGGCTTCGCCGACAACTCGCCTTCGAGTCGCTGCTCGAGTTCCTGCAGGCGGCGCTCGAGTTCGTCGATGCGCTTCTCGAACTGCTCGCGGAACTCCGGCAGTGCGCGCTCGAAGTTCCTGAGCGGGCCGCGCACGCCGTCGGGGATGAACTGATCGGGACTGAACGGCTCGCCCGTGAGCGTGGCTTCGAGCGTGCGCGTCTTCCCGTCTCGCACCACCTCGAGTGCGAGCTTTGCATCCTGCTCCGCCCGCATCACCGCGTGCACGATCTCGCGCGTCTCGCGGACGGGCTCGCCCCCAGCCGCGACGATCACATCGCCGACAAGCACCCCGGCTTTGTCGGCGGCGGAGTCCTCGTTCACGCGCACCACCAGCACGCCGCGATCCGCGGGCGCGTGCAGGTACTCGCGCAGCTCGGGCGTCATGCCTTGCAACTGCACGCCGAGCCGGCCGTGCGAGGGAATGAACTCTTCGAACCACTGCGGGCTGGCGCTCGCGCTGGCTGCGGCGAGCAATAGGAACGTGAGAGCGCGAACGAGATGGCGCATGCGGGCGACCTCCTGGCCGTCCGAACCCCGCGGCCCGCGCGGAGTTCCGCGCGCACGACGAAAACGCCGTTGCGTTCAGCGGCCCCGGCGTCGCACCCGCAGCCGAGCCGCCGCGAGCAGCGGCAGCACCAGCGCCAATTCCGGGCCGACACCGCAGCCCGACGCGATGAACTGCTCGGTGCCGTACAGGCCCGAGTAGCAGTCCGGGTCGGCGGGGTAGTCGAAGCGGCCGTCGCCGTCGTTGTCGAGGCCGTCGTAACAAGCCGCTGGCGCGAGACTCTTCACCGCGAGATCGACGCGGATGCGCGGCCGCGTGAGGCTCTTCGCAAGCGGCCGCGTGTCGACCACGGGAACGCCGGTGTTCTTCAGCGCCGTCTCGAGCGCAGCGATCGAAGCGGCCGGGCTCGCCTGGCGCAGCACCGCGAAGGCGCCAGCTACGTGCGGCGTCGCCATCGACGTGCCGTTCACCGTGAGCGTGCCGCCGCCCGGGATCGAGGAGCGCACCAGCACGCCGGGCGCGAAGAAGTCGAGCATGTACATCGAGTTGGAGAACACCGCGACGTGGTCGGAGTCGTCCACCGCGCCGACGCCGACCGCGCTCGAGATGCAGCCGGGCGCGGCCATCGCGTCGGGCCGGTAGTTGTTGCCGGAGGCGGCGACCGAGGCGACGCCCGCCGCCAGCAGTGCGTCGATCGCCTGCTTCGTGACCGCGTTGGCGTTGTCACAGCCCGACTTCCCGCAATAGGTGCCGCCGCCGAAGCTCATGTTCGCGGCGACCAGCGGCCGCGTCGCGGCGAGGGTCCGCGCGTGGTCGATACCGGCGAGGATGTCGCTCTGCAGCGCGAGCGCGCACGGGTCGTAGCCGGTGCCCGAGCAGTCGGTGCCGGTGAACATCGAGAAGATCTGGATCGACGCGAGTTGCGCGCCGGGCGCGACGCCCTGATAGACGAGGTCCGAGCTCGCGGCGATTCCTGCGACGTGAGTGCCATGCCAGCACACGGACGCATACGTGCACGCGGCGCCAGCGCCCGCGCCGAACTGCGTGGTCTGGCCGTTCGGGCAGTTTGCGTTTCCGGAGAAGCAGGCCTCGTCCACGACGCGGCCCGCGAGGTACGGGTGGCTCGCGTCGACGCCGGTGTCGAGGATCGCGATCTCTGCGCCGGCGCCGCTGAAGCCCGCCGCTTTCGTCGCGCTCGCGCCCACGATCGGGCCAGTGCCGTCGAGCGACGGAGCTGCGAGCTCGTCGACTAGGAGCTCCGCGACGTGCGGCGATGCGGCGAGGATCTGTAAGTCGCGGCTGCTCGCTCGGAGCGCGACGGCGTCGAAGTGGAGGTAGCGCCGGGCGGCGCCGCGCGAGCTCGCAGCGACGCTCGCGAGCGCGCCGTCCTGGTGCGCGCTCCGCTCCGCGCGCGAAGCGGCAGACGCGAGGCGCACGATCACGCGCACGCTGCCTTGGGCGCGCGCCTCGGTGTCGAGCGCGGCGGGCAGCGGGGCACCCGCGAGCGCAGCCTGAACGCCGAGCAGCGTGAGAACGCAGGTGGTGGCGAGCCGCTGGCGCATGCTGACTCCGAGGAAGCGCGAGGCTAAGCGGGCGCCGCAGCTTATCGAGGCGAATCGGAGGGCGATCGCGAGTTGCGAACGGACCACTCGGCAAGAGCGCGCAGGGCCGAGGCTGCGCGCATGTGGCTCTCGTGATGTGCAACCCGACGGACTAGAGGCGCGGCGCGCCAGCGAATCTCCGCCGCGTGGCGACACCGTCGCGTGTCACGCGACGCCGATCACGCCCGCCTCGCGGAGTGCGCTGACGTCGGCCGCCGCGAAGCCGAGCTCGCCGAGAATCGCGGCGCTGTGCTCGCCGAGCCGCGGCGCGGGCGAGGCAGGCGCGTGCGGCGCGGCGTCGAAGCGCGCGGGCGGGCGCGGCTCGCGAATCGTGCCGGCGCCCGGCAGCTCGCGCTCGAACAGCACGCCGTTGGCGCGCACCTGCGGGTCCTCGTGCAGCTCTTCGAGCTTGCGCACGATGCCGACGGGCACCTCGTGCGCGGCGAGCTTTGCCTCGATCTCGGCGCGCGTGAGCTTGGCGGCGGCCTCGGGGATGTCGCGCTGGAAGAGCGCCACGAGTTCGCGGAAGTGGTTCATGCGCGAGGCAACCGTGGCGAAGCGCGGGTCGCTCGCGGCGGCGTTGAGGCCCATCGCACGGCACATGCCTTGGAACTCGGCGTCGCTCAGCACGGTTGCAGTGGCGAAGCCGTCGACGAGGCGCAGCGTCCCGTAATTGCTGCCGATCGGCGGCTGCCGCGTCACGCCCTCGCCGAGCATCATCACGTCCGAGGCCGCGTCGGGCCACAGGAACGCGATCGCGGCGTCGAGCATCGCGAGCTCGACGTGGCGGCCCTGGCCGTCGCGCCCGCGCCCGATCAGCGCCGCACAGATCGCCTGCGCAGCTGTTAGGGAGGTGAGCTTGTCGCAGGCGAGTTGCTTCAGCAGCGCCGGCTCGCCCGCGCCGCCCTGCACCGCAGCCAGCCCCGAGTAGGCCTGCACCACGTTGTCGTAGACGCGCTTCTTCGCGTACGGGCCCGCGGCGCCGAAGCCGCTGATCGAGACGTAGACGAGGCGCGGGTTCAGCGCGTGAAACGCTTCCCAGCCGATGCCCATGCGCGTTGTTACGCCGGGCCGAAAGTTCTGCACGAACACATCGGCGCGCGCGATGAGCTTTTCGAGGATCGCGCGGCCGCGTGCGTCGGCGAGGTTCAGCGCGAGCGAGAGCTTGCCGCGGTTCACGACGTGGAACATCCCCGACATGCCGCCGCGGTGGCTGCCGACGTGACGCAAGATGTCGCCCACGCCGAGCGGCTCGACCTTGATTACCTCGGCGCCCTGATCGGCGAGGATCGTGGTCGCGAGCGGCCCCGAAATGACCGCCGAACAATCGACGACGCGAATGCCAGCGAGCGGTGCAGAAGCAGCAGTCACGCGGATACCTCCAAACGGGGACGTTCCGTAAGAAAGTTAAGTTGTTCGCTCGACAACAACTTAAGTTTCTTACGGAACGTCCCCGTTCTGGAGGTATCCGCGTGACTCCTGCTTACGCTCCGCTCGCTGGCATCCGCGTCGTCGATTGCTCGGCGGTCATTTCGGGGCCGCTCGCGACGACGATCCTCGCCGA
>JANNRF010000241.1:0-21532 GCA_031401135.1 Deltaproteobacteria bacterium
GGTGAACGGGATCAAGCGCAACAAGCTCTACCTGTTCCCGCACGCCGAGAGCCGCGAGTTCATCCAGCGCCGCTTCAAACGCATCGACGACGCGTTCGGCGCCTGAGTCGCCCCGCCCGCGCGACGAAACACCCCGGGACGGGGGGCGCCGCAAAAACCCCCACGCCGGCGGCGGGCGCCCCCCCCGGCCCCCCCCCCCCCCCCCTAACCCCCCGGGCCGGTCCCCACCCAAAACCCGGCGTGTTTTTCGCCCGCCCACCGTCCCCAGGGCTTTCGTCGCGTTCGTCGAGGAACGTCCCCGTCGAGATTCGGTAGAGGACGTGGGGGCGTAGAGGGTCGCCGGGGGCGAGGGCGGGGTGCTCGAAGTCGTCGCGCGGGTTGTGCTGCATGCCGAGGCGTTCCATCACGGCGCGCGAGGCGTGGTTCTCGCGCGTGGTGAGGGCGACGATCTGCGCGAGCGCTGGGTGCTCGATGCCGAAGCGCAGTGCGGCGCGGGCGGCTTCGCTGGCGTAGCCGCGTCCCTGATGCGCGACCGCGAGCCGCCACGCGATCTCTACGCACGGCGTGAAGTGCGCTTCGAAGCGCACCACGCCCAGACCCACGAAGCCGACGAACTCGGCGACGCCGCGTACTTCGACGGCCCACATCCCGAAGCCGTGCTCGACGAAGTGCGCCTCGATGCGATCGGCGAGCGCATCGCTCGCGGCGCGCGCCAGCGGCGGCCCGAGGTAACGCATCACGCGCGGGTCGGCGTTCAGCGCGGCGAACGGCGCCCGGTCGCTCGCGCGCCATCGGCGCAACACCAAGCGCTCGGTTGTCAGGGAATTGGGCGCAGCGCTCATGCCGATAACTTCGCGCGTAGCGAAGCGCCCAGCCACGCTCCTACGCTGCGCGCATGTTCTCCGCGCGCGCGTCCTGGGATCTAACGCCGAGCCCGCTCGCCGAGCGCGTTGTAAAGGCGCGGGCCTCGGGCGCCGCGCTGTTCGATCTCACGAACGCGAATCCCGCGAGCCTCGCTGCGCCCGGCGCCGCGCTCGCGGAAGCGCTCGCAGAGGTGGCGCGCTCGCCCGCCGCGCGCAGTTATCAAAGCGATCCGCTCGGGGATCGCAGCGCGCGCGAAGCGATCGCCGCCTACCACCGTGCGGGTGGCGCAGAGATCGCGGCCGAGCAGATCGTGCTCACGGCGGGCACCAGCGAGGGCTACGCACATTTGTTTCGCGTGCTCGCCGACCCAGGCGATCTCGTGCACTTGCCCACGCCCGGCTACCCGCTCTTCGAGCACCTGGCCGAACTCGAGAGCCTGCACTGCGCGCGCTATCGGCTGCGGGAGCCGCGCACCGGGGAACCGCGCTGGCCGCTCGACCTCGACGGCCTCGCCAGCTCGCTCGCCCCTAACAGCCGCGCCGTGCTCGCGATTCACCCGCACAACCCGACCGGCTCGTTCGTTGCAGCCGGCGATCTCGCGAGCTTGCGCGCGGTGTGCGCAGAGCGCGAGCTCGCGCTGCTCTCGGACGAAGTGTTCGCGGATTCCGCTCCCGAAGGCGCCGGCGCAGCGAGCTTTCTGGTCGATGCCGCAGACGGCCCGCTCACTTGCGTGCTCTCCGGCGCATCCAAGGTATTAGGCGTGCCGCAGCTGAAGGTGGCTTGGATCGCGCTGAGCGGGCCGCCCGCGCTGCGCGACGAGGCGCTCGCGCGCCTCGAGTTCGCGGCAGACGCCTATCTCTCGGTTTCGCCGCTCGTCGCGCGCGCGCTGCCCGCGCTGTTCGCGCGCCGCGGCGAGATCCGCGCTGCACTGAACGGGCGCGTCGCCGCGAACCGCGCGGTGCTCAGTCGCGCGCTGCAAAGCATTACGGGCGTGAGGGTGCTCCCCGCCGAGGCGGGCTGGGCCTCGATTGTTCGCGTCGAGAACGAGGGCGCTCGCGCGGGCTGGGGGAACGACGAGGAGCTCGCGCTCGCGCTGCTCGAACAGGCGCGCGTGCTGATCCACCCCGGTGCGCTCTTCGAACTCGATGCGGGTCCGACTGCGGCGCAGCTCGTCGCGAACCTGCTCGCGCCCCTGGATGAGTTCGCGGAGGGCGCGCGCTCGCTCGCGCAGTTCTTGGCGCCGAGGCCCGCTGCGTGAAGGCGCTCGTCACCGGCGCCACCGGCTTCGTGGGTTCGCACATCGCGCGCTGCCTAATTGCCCGCGGCCACGCGGTGCGCGTGCTCGCGCGTTCACCCGAGAAAGCAGCGCGCGTGTTTCCCGGCGGCGAGGTCGAGGTTTACGTCGGCGACATGACGGACGCGCCCGCAGTTCGCGCCGCGCTCGCAGATTGCGATGCGCTGGTGCACGCGGCCGCGGCGGTTTCGCTCGACCCGCGCGACGCGGCGCGCCTGCTCGAAGCCAATCTCCAAGGCACCCGCAGCGTAATCGGCAGCGCCTGCGACGCGGGGGTTCCGCGCATCCTTTATGTCTCCAGCCTCTCGACGATTCTCGCCTTGCCCGGCGCCGACCCCGGACGCGACAGCCCCGTGCGTGAGAGCACGAATAGTTATGCCCGAACCAAGGCCGCGGCCGAGCGCGAGGCGCGTGCGCACCAAGAAGCCGGCGCGCCGATCGCGATCGTGTACCCGAACGGAGTGATTGGGCCCGACGACCCCGGCCGGAGCGAAGCCGTGCGCGCCTTCCGCGGCTTCCTGAAGACCACGCTCGCGACGAGCGGTGGCCTCGCCTCGGTCGATGCGCGCGATCTCGCGCTCGTATGCGTGCGCTTGCTCGAGGAAGGCACGCGCGGGCGCTTCGTGGTGGGCGGGCAATTCCAGAGCTGGGACGAGCTCGTCGCGACGCTCGAGCCGCTGCTCGGGCGCACGATCCCGCGCCTGCGCGCACCTGCCTGGTTGCTGCGCGGCGCAGGCTCGGCGCTCGATCTCGCCCGCCGCGTGCGGCCGATTTCTTCGCTGATCTCGCGCGAGGCGATGGAGTACGCCACGCGCATGCGCGCGATCCCTAATGATCCGATCGTCGCCGAACTGGGCGTGGAATTGCGCCCGCTCGCGGCGACCTATCGCGACACGCTGGCTTGGCTCGCGGCGTCGCGGCGCCCGCAGCGTGTGGAACCTTCAGCGCGCCCGAGCGGCAGTTGAACTCGATGCCTAGCGCGCCATACCGGCAATTCGCCGCGAATACCGTCAGAAAGGCTGAGAAACACGAAAGCCCGTGAGGCCGATCACGGGCAACCCCCCGCTCGTTTCCGAAAGTGCAAAGGACACTGGGGGTTCTAGATGTTCACTGCCACGAGAGTCAAAGCGAGCGCGCCTGCGCTGCTTGCGCTCGTGCTCGCGGCCAGTGCCTCGGCGGTGAACGTGAGCGGCACGTCCGCCGGGCTCTCCTGGAGCGCCGCCACCGGCCCCCTCACCGGTTACGCCATTCAGGTCTCGCGTAACAACGGCGCCTACTTGGAAGAGGCGCGCGTCTCTGCGACGTCGACCCGCGTATCCGGCCAAATCGGCGAGACCGTGCGGGTGCGAGTGGCCGCCGTCGACAACACGGGACGCATTGGCGCCGCATCGGTTCCTTCTGACGCAATGACGTTCATCTCCGCGCCGCCTCCGCCGCCTCCGCCCGGCCCGGGCGGCGACCCGGCTGCCGACGTGGACGGCGACGGCGCGACCGACGCGCTCGCCTACAACTCCAGCACGGGCGAACTCTCCGTGCTTCTCGTTCGAAGCAACGGCACGCGCATCTGGCAGGTGATCGGTACGCCGAGCGACAGCGGGATGCGTCCGGCGGGTTACGCCGATGTCGATGGCGACGGCCAGGGCGACTTGTTGTGGCGCAACGCGGGGCTGGGCACGAATGAGCTCTGGTTGATGAACGGCACCAATTATTCGGCCGTGGCGTTGCCGAGCCAAGCCTCGAGCTGGGGCGTTGCGGCTTTCCGCGACTTCTCAGGCGATGACCGCGCAGACTTGTTGTTCCATGCCGCGAGCGCGGGCTCGAGCGAACTCTGGACGCTGACGGGCGCAGGCCGCAGCGCCGTGCTCGCGGTCGATCCCGCGCCGGCCAGCATGCGGCTCGCGGCGGTCGCGGACCTCGACGGCGACAGCGCGCCGGATCTCGTGTGGCACAACCTCGCGAGCGGAGCGCTCGAAGCGTGGCAGATGAACGGGGCAGTCCCGACCGCAGTGTTCTCGCTTCCGAATGCGCCGGCCGCCGCGAGCATCGCGGGCGTTGGCGATTTCGACGCGGACGGGCAGGAAGATCTCGTCTGGCTCGTCTCCAGCAAGAAGAAGCGCAGCGCGCATGTGTGGTTCATGAATGGCATGCAGGCGCCGCAGCAAGGCGTAGCCGTGAAGCTGAAGAAGAAGAGCCTGTTGCGAGGCGTGGTGGACGTGAACTCGAACGGGCACGACGACCTGGTGTTCGTGGCCAAGAAGGGCTTTACCGCATACTCGGTCGCGCCGACGGGCGCCCCCGACGCGAGCGGCCAGATGCAATGGAGCGCGCAAGCGATCGCTTTGCCCGAAGTGCCACGTTCGAAGCTCTGGTACTTCCTGGTGCTCCAATGAGGGTGGATACCGCGATGCGAAGATCTTTCTCGCGGGCGTTGCGTGCTGTGGCATTCGGCGCGCTGCTGTTATTGATGGCGAGCGCGGCCGCGGCGCGCAGCGAGTTGTTGCGCTGGCAGCATCCGGCCCCCGCTTCGGTCGCGGGCTTCAAGGTGTACGTCGGCAATGCGCCGGGCGTATCTCAGACGACGCTCGATATCGGCATGCCCACGGCGTCGGGCGGCGTGTTCAGTTACTCGCTGCAAGTGCCCGACGCGAACAGCGTCTACATCCGCGTGAGTGCTTATGGGCCGACCGGGCTCGAGGGCGTGAAGAGCAACGAGCAGCTGCGCCTCGGCCAACTCGGCACACCAGGGAAGCCGCAGATTCAGCCCTAGGAGAGCGACCCAAGAGTGGGCGGGTCGCCCGTCTTGGGTCGCTCTCCTATTTCGATCCTCTCTCGTGCTACCTCCGCGCCCGTGACAGTCCGCCGCTTCTCGCACCTCGGCCTCTGCGTGCGCGATCTCGCGCGCGCGTGCGAGTTCTACGTGGCCGGGCTCGGCTTCCGCGAGCTGTCGCGCTTCGTCACGCGCGGCGCTGAGACTTCGCAGTTGCTCGGGCTCGCGCGCGTCGAACTCGAAGCGGTCTACCTCGAGCGCGACAGCTTTCGCCTCGAGCTGCTCCACTACCGCAGCCCTGGCGCTGTCAGCGGCGACGCGCCCCGCGCGATGAACCAAGCCGGCCTCACGCACCTCTCGCTGCTGGTGGACGATCTGGACGCCACGCTCGCGGCGCTCGCAGCACTCGGCGCCCGCCCGCTGCCGGAGTCGCGCATCGACAGCCGCCGCTTCGGCGCGCGCGTGATGTTCGTGCTCGACCCCGACGGCACGCGCGTCGAGCTGGTCGAGGGCGATTTCGATCCCGCGAACTTATCAGGGGGAGCGCAGTGACTTGGAGCGATCTCGGCCTTGCGCGCTTCCGCTACGCGAAGGGCCTCCACGAAATCGGCCGCGGGCTCTACGGCTATCTGCAACCCGACGGCTCTTGGGGCTGGAGCAACGCCGGTCTCGTGGTGGACGGCGAGCAGTCGCTGCTGGTCGACACGCTCTTCGATCTGCGGCTCACGCGCGAGATGCTGGCTGCGATGCAGCGCGCCGAACCGCGCGCGGCGGCGCGCATTGGCACGCTCGTGAATACGCACGCGAACGGCGATCATTGTTATGGCAACGCACTCGCGGTGGGCGCCGAGATCATTGCTTCGCAGAGCACGGCAGACGAGATGAAGCACTTGCCCGCGGCCGTGCTCGGCGGCCTCGTGAAGTCTCTTTCGGGCGACGAGAGCGCGCTCGGCCGTTTCGTGCGCCGCGCGTTTGGCCCGTTCGCGTTCGACCAAGTCGGCGCCACCGCGCTGCCCACGCGCACGTTCGCGGGCTCGCTGACGCTGCGCGTCGGCGACCGCGCCGTCGAGCTGCTCGAAGTTGGCCCCGCCCACACGCGCGGCGACGTGATCGTGCACGTGCCGGACGCGCGCACCGTGTTTACGGGCGACATCCTGTTCGTCGAGGGCACGCCGATCGCATGGGAAGGCCCGATCGCGAACTGGATCGCCGCCTGCGATCGCATCCTCGCACTCGGCTGCGACGTGATCGTCCCCGGCCACGGCCCGATTACGGACCGACGCGGAGTCGAGGCGGTGCGTGCGTACTTCACCTACGTCTCGCGCGAGGCGCGTGCGCGCTTCGACGCGGGCATGGATGCCACGACCGCTGCGCGCGACATCCCACTGGGCGAGTTCGCGGGCTGGAGCGACCGGGAACGCATCGTCGTCAACGTCGACACGCTTTACCGCGAGTTCGGCGCGCACGCGCCGGCCGGCGACACGATGCGGCTGCTGCGCGGGATGGGCGAGTACGCGGGCGGTTGATTCGCGCGCGGCCTTTCCGTCGCCTGCGAGCCGCGCAAGAATCCGCCCCTTCGCGCGCCCACTTTCGGGCGTCGCAAGCGAAAGGACCTCGCGATGCGCATGAAGGCCGCCGTTTACCAGAAGCCGAACCAGCCGCTGACGATCGAGGATGTCGAGATCCGCAAGCCCGGCGCGGGCGAAGTGCTCGTGCGCACCGTCTGCAGCGGCGTCTGCCACTCGGACATGCACTTCGTCGACGGCCTCTGGTCGTTGCCGATTCCGACCGTGCTCGGCCACGAAGCCGCGGGCGTCGTCGAGGAAATCGGCGAGGGCGTGACGTACGTGAAAAAGGGCGATCGCGTGATCATGTCCTTCCGCCCGTTCTGCGGTGGCTGTTATTACTGCCTGCGCGGCGAGCCGCACCTCTGCAACGACCAAGGCATCGCGGCTTCCGCGATCGGACGCATGACCTGGAACGGCGGGCCGCTGCTCCAGTTCGCCAACGTCGGCTCGTTCGCCGAGTACATGATCACTTCGCAGAACGGCCTCGTGAAGATTCCGAGCGAGATGCCGATGGCGGAGGCCGCACTGATTGGGTGTGGCGTAATGACCGGCATCGGCGCAGCGCTCTACACCGCGAAAGTGCCGGGCGGCGCGATTGCGGCCGTCATCGGTTGTGGCGGCATCGGCCTGAACGTGATCCAGGGTTGCAAGCTCGCCGGCGCGAGCCAGATCATCGCCATCGACGTGGTGCCGGAGAAGCTCGAGCTCGCCAAGAAGTTCGGCGCGACGCAAACCATCAACGCCAAGACGGACGACCCGGTGGCGGCGGTGAAGGCGCTCACGGGCGGCCTCGGCGCGGAGTACGCGTTCGAGGCGATTGGCAACCCGAACGCGGCTTCGCAGGCGTTCGCGATGATCCGAAACGGCGGCACCGCGGTGATCGTGGGCATGATGCCGCTCGGCAGCGAGATCAAGCTCAGCGGCCCGGACTTCCTGATGGAGAAGAAGGCGATCGGCTGCATGTACGGCAGCGCGAACTTCCGCGAGCACATGCCGAAGCTCGTGGACCTGTTCCTTCAGGGCCGCATCGACCTAACAGGCCTGGTGAGCCAGCGCCTGTCACTCGCCGAGGTCAACAAGGGCTTCGACCTGATGCGCAGCGGCAAAGTCGCGCGCTCGGTGCTCGACATCAGCGCGGCGTAGCGCCCGGGCGCGTTGCATAACTCCCGTTCGGGGACGTTCTTGCGTAAGTCTCCCCGCTGGGGAACTTATGCAAGAACGTCCCCGATTCGGACTTATGCAACCGGTTCGCGGCGCTGCACGTGGGCGGCGCGCATCGAGAGCGTCGCGCGGCGCTGTGCGGGCGTGATGCGCGGTGTGCCCGCGGGCAGCTGCTGCGCGAGCGCCGCAAACGGCACGCTGCGCACGCTCGGCTGCGGGTTCGTGCGCGTCCACACCCAGCGGTACTGGATCATGCCTTCGCGGTTGCCTGTCGTGTCGAGCCAGTTCGCAACGCCCGGATCGCGGTGCGCGATCACGCAGCGGAAGCGGCCATCGCTCGAGATCTGAGATTGCAGGTGGTTGAGACTCGTTTGCCGCGAGGCGAACTCGAGCGTCTTGAACCACGGGTCGCACAGTTCGATCTGCCAGTAGCGCGCGTCCGGTAGCTCGCTCTCGAAGATCAGCGCTTCCTCGGCGCCGAGCTTGTACCAATCGTTCCCGTAATAGATGTCTGGCGCGCCGCCCACGAAGCGCCGCGCGGGCGAGATCGCGCCGGGGCGCCAGCCGCGACGCAGTTCCTCGACCCACTCCATCCAGAAGCGCGTGGTGGTGTGCGTCCATTCGCCCGCGAGATCGAGGCGGTCGGCCATCGCTGCGGCTGTGAGCACGGCGGGTTCCGCGCCATCGATGCGCTCGATCGCGAAGCTCGCGGGCGATTCGCGCTCCCAGTCGAGCAAGTACTGCCGAACCTGCAGGTAGTGCGCGTCGGGATGGATCGGCACGAAGTCGCCCACGCGGTCCGCCGGCTTCTCTGGCGCGAGCAGGACGGAGAAACGGCCTTGCGCGTCGAAGTGCAGATCCTTCGAGGTAATGGCCGCGAACACGCGGTCGTCGCCGAGTTGCATATGGCCTTCCTTCACTTCGAGCAGGAAGTCGTAGACGTTCCTGCGCTCGCCCGAGACGCGGTAGCTGCCGGTCGGCGAGATGCGCGCCCACAGGTACTGGTTATCAGGATTTTCAGCGCCCCATTTGGCTTGCGAGTCGGGGTTGCGGATGAAGCGCGGCGCAGCGGGTTCAGCGAGTTCGAGCGCGTTGTAGAGCCCCGAACGCACGAGACCCAACAAGTACCGGAAGCCCTCGGCGCGCAGCGTCTCGCTCTCGGCGCCCTCGAGCGGGAAATCGAGCACGGTTTTGCCCGCGGCCGCGAGATCCGCGCAGAACGCCTCCCAGGCGCGGCCATCGAGCAGGCGAGCGCGCTGCTCGGCTTCGGAGCGCCGCGGCCGCCGCAGCTTCTTCAGGGCCTCGCCGCGCAGGCCATTGCCTCCGCTCGCCACCTCGTCGTCACTCGCCATCTCCCCTCCTCGCCACGCGGGCAAGCCGCGAACCTTTTCGCGGGACTCGCTCACGGAGGCCATTGTTCGACTTCGCTCGGCTTCGCCTCGCTGCGCGCCCGCGCAAGGCGCAGGCTTGCTTCAGCCCTCGGAAGGAACGCCGAAGCGTTCCTGATAACTGCGGAAGCGCTCGCGTTCCGCGCCGGCATCGCGGCCGAGCTTCTCGAACGCGTAGCGATGCGCGCCGTGCTTGCCGCGCGGCTTCGCCGCCGCGTAGGCGCGGATGCGCCCGCCCAGCTCGGGCGCGAAGGCGAGGCCGAAGTGTTCGTAGACGCGCGCCAGCGCGCCGGCCGGGTCGCGCATCACGTCGGCGTACTGCACGTCGCAGAATTGTGCCCTGGCGATCTGGCCCGTATCGCGAAACGCGCACATGCCGTCGAGCAGGGCGCGGCAGGTCTCGGGCGAGAACCAGCCTTTGAACATCTCCGCGTCCACCGCATCCGAGCGCACGAACGCGGTCGAGTAGAGGATGCTCACCACCGAGGGCAGCACCTTCAGCGGATCGCGGTGGGTGATTACGACGCGCGCGTCCGGGTACTCGCCGAACAGCAGCGGCAAGAGCCCGAGCCACGAGGGCGACTTCAGCACCCAGCGCTTGCCCGCGTGGCGCGATTGGAGGTGCTGCAAGAACTGGCGGTGGAACGCGAAACCGGCGCTTTTGTCCGCGCTCGCGAACCACGCGGCGTAACTCGGCACCATGTGGCGTCCCATCAACTCGTCGCTCACGAAAGTGTGCGTGGTGATCTGGATGTCCTCGACCGGGATGCGCGCGCCGAGTTCGTGCATCGCGGCGTACTCAGGGACGATCTCGTTCCAAAGCTGGAGCTCGTCCTCGGCGTGCGCGATGCGGGGGTCGCTCGCGTAGTTCGCACTCTCGGGCGCGGGGCACGGGAAGCGCACCTCCCAGTGCTGCGGCACGCGGTTATCAGGATCTTGCGCGAACAACTCGTGCAGAATCGTGGTGCCGGTGCGCGGCAGGCCGGTGATGAAGATCGGCGCGGCGATGCGCTGCGCTGCGACCCTGGGCTCGCGCTTGCGCGCTTCCGTGAGCTTCAGCCGGTTCTCGAGCCAGTTGAGCACGTCGCCGCGCACGAGCATGCGGCCAAGCGCGTGGAGCTTCGCTTCGCTGTCACAGGCGCGGACGAAGATGCGGTACGGCACGAGGAACTCTTCGCCGCCGAAATCCGCGAGCGCGGTGCTCTGTTGTGCGGCTTCCAGTAACTCGTCCGCGTCGAGGCGGATCCAGGCGGGATCCACGGCTGCGTGCAGCGAGCGCACCCACGCGGGACGTGGCCCGGGCTGCCAGATGTCGTCGCTCATCAATGCCTCCGCCGCGGTCGCGCAGTGTATGCGCGCTGCGGCACGCTGCGCCGCGCAGGAGGCACAATGGCGGGACGCATCGACGGCAAAGTGGCAGTCGTTACGGGCGCGGGCTCCGGAATCGGCCGCGCTATCGCCACACGCTTCGCCGCGGAGGGCGCCGCGGTCGTCGCGAACGACATCGCCGAGCCGGGCCTCGCGTCGCTCGCGGACGAACTGCGCGGGCGCGGTGCGCGCATTGAGACGCACGTCGGCGACATGAGCCTCGCCGCGAAGGCCGACTCCGCCGCGCAACTCGCGCTCGCGCACTTCGGGCGCCTCGACATCTGGGTGAATAACGCGGGCGGCGGCATGCCGACGCCGTTCGCCGCGATCGACGAAGCGCATTACCGCGCGAGCCTCGCGAAGAACCTCGACACCGCCTGGTTCGGTTGTCAGGCCGCGCTGCGCGTGATGGCGGAGCAGGGCAGCGGCGCGATCGTGAACCTCTCCTCGGGCGGCGCACTGCTCGCCTCGGATGGCCTGCACGCGTACTCGGCCGCCAAGGCCGCGATCCTCTCGCTCACGCGCAACCTCGCGCTCGAATACGGCCCGCGCGGGATTCGCGTGAACGCCATAACACCGGGTCCGATCCTCACGCCGGTGTTCGCGGAATACCTGAAGACGTTCCCGGATGGCGGCGCGGGCCAAGGGAAACACGTTCCGCTCGGGAGGCTCGGCAAGCCGGAGGAGATCGCTGCCGCGGTGTTGTTCCTCGTGTCCGACGAAGCGAGCTACGTGAGCGGCGCCACGCTCGCGGTTGACGGAGCGATTACGGCGGTGCTGACGCCGCCGAGAGCCTGAAGCGAAGCGCCCGGCTCAGGCGCCGCGTTCCATCAGGTAATCCCAGGCACCATCGACGCGCGCTTGCCAGCCCGGGTAGACCACGATCGTCGTGAAGCGCTCCTCGATCACCGCGGGAGCGCGCACGAAGTCGCCGGGCACGAGCGCAGCACCGTCCACGATTGCGATCTCCTCGAAGCCGCGGCCGAGGTTCGCGCGGCGCCGCGCTCTAATCGGTGCTTCGCGCTGCGAGGGCGGTGCGCTGGCCTCCGCCGTCCGGCGTGCGCCTTTTGCGACTTCACCCGACGCGATCAGCCGCACCCCTGTGACCTCAGGCTCTTCGCTTTCGCGCCGATGCCCGTACTCCGCCTCGTGACGCGCGTGGAAGCGCTCGCGCAGCGCGCCGAGCAACGCAGGCGTCGCGAACTCGCGATTCCCCAACGACCCAGCTGCCGCGGCGTCGATCGCGAGCGACCAGTTCTGTCCGGGATAGCGAAGGCTCACGCAATAGCGTGCGTGAATCTGCGGAGGCGCGAAGCCGGCCGCGCCGAGGAAGGGCTTCGCGCGGGCAGCCAGCTCGTCCCAAAGCCGCGCGAGTTCGTGCACGTCGGCAGCGCCGAGACTTCTCAGGTACGCGCGCTCCTCGTCGAGCGCAGCGTCTGCGGCGAGCGCGCCCAGCGCCGAGAACGCGGGCGAGGCCTTGGGCACGAGGACGCGCGCGATGGCGAGCTCCTGGGCCTGTATCGCCGCGAATGCCGGGCCATTGCCGCCATAGGCAAGCAGCGTGAGTTCGCGCGGGTCGATGCCGCGCGCAGCCGTCGAGCGGCGCACGGCCTGCGTCATGTTGGCGTTGACGACGCGCCAGCAGTCGAACGCGGCTTCGTCGATCGACACGCCGAGTGGTTCCGCGACGTGCTTCGCGAATGCGTCGTCGACCCCGCGCCGCGTGAGCGGCATGCGGCCATCTGCGAGCGCGCGCTCTTCCGAGAGAATGCCGAGCACGAGCAGCGCGTCGGTCACGCTGGGGCGATCGCCGCCGCGCCCGTAACAAACCGGGCCTGGCTCCGCGCCCGCACTCTCGGGGCCGACACGCAGTACGCCGCGCTCGACGTGGCAGAGCGAGCCGCCGCCCGCGCCGAGCGTCTCGACGCGAATCATCGGCAGGCCGATCACCGCGCGGTGGTGCCAGCTCCAGCCCGTCTCGGCGGGCGCGATGCCGCCGCGCACGACCGAGACGTCGTAGCTCGTGCCGCCCATGTCGATGCATAACAGGTCGGGCACGTCCTTGGCGCGAGCGAGCGCGGCCGCGCCGACCACGCCCGCCGCTGGCCCCGAGGCGAGCACGCGCACGGGTGCGGCTTTCAGGTATTCCCGCGTCATCACGCCGCCGCTGGCCTGCATTACGAGCAGTTCGTGCGCGAAGCCCGCCTCGCGCAAGCGCTCCGCGAGCCGATCGAGGTACGCGCTCACGCGCGGGCCGATGTAGGCGTTCACCACGGTCGTGCTGGTGCGCTCGTATTCGGGCGATTTCGGCATCACCTCATGCGACAGCGAGAGCGGCACGCCCGGCAGTTCCTCGCGCGCGAGTTGGGCGAGGCGCAGCTCGTGCACGGGGTTCACGAACGAGAACAGCGTTGCGATCGCAAGGGAGTCCACGCCCTGGGCGCGCAGCTCGCGCAGTGCGCGGCGCGCGGCGTCTTCGTCGAGAGGTGTGTGCACACTGCCGTCGAAGCGAATGCGCTCGGGCACCGTCAGCCGTCGACGACGCGGCACGAGCGGGCGCGGCGGCGGCAGGCGCACGTCCCAGATGTCTTCCTTGAAGCCGCGCCGCAGTTCGAGTTCGTCTCGAAAGCCGGCCGTCGTAATCAGTCCGGTGATGGCGCCGTTGCCTTCGATCAGGGTGTTGTCCGCCACGGTCGTGCCGTGAACGATCGCGCTCACACGCGCAAGGAACGCGGCCAGCGAGAGGCTCTCGCGCGCAGCGAGCCGCTGAAGGCCTTCCATCACGCCGAGTGAGCGGTCGCTTGGAGTCGAGAGCGTCTTCTCGACGATTAGGGGTTCGCCATCCCCGCGATCGAACGCGAAGTCGGTGAAGGTGCCGCCGATGTCGACGCCGATCCGCCAGCCGCGCGTCGGCCCCGGCTTCACGCGCGCGCCCGCTTCGCGCGCAACTCCGCGCGGAGCGCGAGCGTTGCGCTTTCGTCGAGCGCGAGATCGCGCGCCGCGGCTCTGTTGGCGAGCACGACGCCATAACGCTCGCGCGCCGCCGCCAGGCTCACGTACTCATCGAGCACGTCCTCGCGCACAGCGGCCGGATCGCGCAGCAGCGGATCTCCGAAACCCGCACCGCCCCCGTACTGGTACGCCGTAACAGCTCCCGCCGGCAGCTGCGCCTGCACCGCGTTCTCGATCTCGTACTCGCCGGGAGCGCCCACCAGAAAGCGATTTCGATACGGCCCCGCGTCGTCGCCGCCCGCGAGCCCGCGCAGCGGATGGCGCTTCGACACCATCCACGAGACTGCGGTCACCGGCGCAAGCACCTGCTTCACATTCTCGCTGCCAAGCTGCCCGCGCCATTGGCCCGCGCCGCCGCTGTCGGTCGTCATCTCGCGCGCAATGTTCAGCACTGGGAAGCGGCTCTCGGCCTCCTCCGCGCTCGCGAGAATTAGGTTCCCGAGCCCCGCGCACATCGCTCCCCAACCATCGAGACCCTGCGTCGCGCTGGCATCCGAGGCGCGCACGTCGACGCCTTGGTCGAGCCACATCGCGCCGCTCGCATCGAAACCGACCACCGCGTTGGGCATGCCCAGCTTGTAGACCTGCGGCGCGGCTCGCTCGGGCAGGATCGGCGCCAGCGCGACGCAGATCGCTTCGCCCACTTCGACGGCCGGGTGAAACGCACCGAGTGCGGCGGGCTTCCCCGGCGGCGGCTGGAGGATCGAGCCCTCCGGGAAGTGCATCTCCACGGCGTCGAACAGGCCTTCGTTCTTCGGAATGCTCGGATCGACCATCGAGGCGAGCTGCGCGATCGCGTAGCTGCGCGAGTTGCCAAAGGTGTTCCACACGCAAACAAGTTCTGGGCGCGCGTCGCTGCCTGCGAAATTGAGCGCGAGCTGGGAGCCGCGCACGTCGCACGCCAGCTGCACGCGCACATCGCGGTTGCCCACCGTGTCGTGGTCGATGAACACCTCGGCCTCGTAGCGCCCATCAGGCCAGCGCGAGACTTCTTCGCGGAAGCGGCGCTCGGTCTCCGCGATGTTCCAGTCGATGGCGGCGCGCATCACATCCGCGCCGTAGCGCGCAGCGAGTCCGCCAAGCGAGCGCACACCGAGTTCGACCGCCGAGATCATCGCCGCGAGATCGCCCGCGAAGGACGCGAGTCGGTTGTTACGCGTGAGCAGTTCGAGCGCATCGCGCCGCCGCTTGCCGCGGTGGGCGAGCTTCAAGCACGGCACGATCAGCCCCTCGGCTTGCAGCTCGCGCGCATCCACGGAGAAGCCGCCCGCGTCCTTGCCGCCGGTGTCGCCCTGATGCGTCTGCAGCGCCTGGATCGCGAGCAGCTCGCCGCGCGCGTCGAAGACCGGCGCGTACACGTTGTAATCCGGGAGATGCCCGCCGCCGTGTTCGGGGTCGTTGCCCACGAACACGTCGCCAGGGCCCCAGTCGTCGGCGGCGAACTGTTCGAGCCCGTAGCGCACGGGCATCGGCGAGATGAAGAGCAGCTGCGGGATGCCGACCGAGATGCCGGCGAGCCGGCCGTGCGCGTCGATCACGCTGGCGTTGCGCTCGTTCGATTGATTGATGATCGCCGAGGACGCGCAGCGCCCGAGATGCGTCGCGACTTCGTAACAAATCGTCTCGAGCGCACCGCGCATGATCTCCGCCGTGACGGCATCGACGCGCGCGCCGCTCGCGAGGGGTGCTCGACGTGCGGCGAGCCGGCGATTCGTCTCGTACGACAAGGGCAGCCTCCACGTGCGCAAAGCAGCGTGGCCCATGCGCCAAGGCCGGGGCAAGCTCCGGCCGATGTCGCTTGCCAGCTTCGACCTCACGAACCTCGACAGCTACCGCGAAGGCTTCCCCCACGACTTCTTCACGGCGCTCCGGCGCGAGGCGCCGCTCTTCTGGCACGCGCCGACTGCCCATACACCGGACGGCGTCGGCTTCTGGGTGATCTCGCGCCACGCCGACGTGCTGGCGATGCAGCTCGACCCGCTGCGCTTTTCCTCCGATCGCGCCCCCAGCGGCCCGCCCGGTGGGACGATGATCGGCGACAACCCCGGCTCCGGTTCGATGCTCAACATGATGGACGACCCGCGCCATCGCCGAATCCGCGGGCTTGTGAACAAAGGCTTCACGCCGCGCGTGATCGGCGGCCTCGAACCCGACTTGCGCCGGCGCACGCGCGCCATCCTCGATGCGCTGCCCGCGAGCGGCGAGTGCGACTTCGTGGTCGACGTCGCGCGCGAACTCCCGCTCCAGGCGATCTGCATGCTGCTCGGCGTGCCGCAAGCAGACCGCGGCCTGTTATGCGACTGGATGGATCGCGGCCTCGAATCCGAAGCGGGCATCGACCTCAATCGCGAGTACGGCCGCAAGCTGTCGCAATACGGTGTCGGGCTGATCGCCAAGCTGCGCGAGCAGCCGGGTCGGGATCTGCTCTCGATCGTGCTGCAAGCGGAGATGCCGAGCGAAGCCCCCTCGCGCCTCAGCGACGTCGAGCTGATGTTCTTCTTCACGCTGCTCTTCACCGCCGGCAGCGAGACCACGCGCAAAGCAATCGCGGGTGGCCTGCGCGCGCTGGTGCAGAACCCCGATCAGCTCGCGCGTTTGCGCGCCGAACCCGCGCTGCTCGACACCGCGATCGAGGAAGTCGTGCGCTGGACCACGCCGTCCGTCTACAAGCGCCGCACTGCCACGCGCGATCTCGAGCTGCACGGCGAGAAGATTCGCGCGGGCGACAAGCTCACGTTCTGGGAGATGTCCGCGAACCGCGATGAGCGCATGTTCGCCGAACCGTTCCGCTTCGACGTCGCGCGCGCGCCGAACCCGCACCTCGGCTTCGGCCAAGGCGTGCACTACTGCATCGGCGCGAACCTCGCGCGCCTCGAAATCCGCGTGATGTTCGAGGAACTGCTCGCGCGCTACGCGAAGTTCGAGATCACCGGACCCGCCGTGTGGACGCGCGAGAACCGGCTGCTGGGGCTGAAGCACTTGCCGATGCGATTGACCCCGCATTAATCCGGGCTCGAGGGCCGCGCGCGTTTCGGGCGCGATAGAGTGCCCCCCCACCTCACAAGGAGCATCGCCATGAAGGCCGCCGTACTGCGCGAGATCAACAAGCCGCTCTCGATCGAAGACGTCGGCATCGACAACCCGACCGCGCACGAGGTGCTGATCCGCACTGTGGCCGCCGGTGTGTGCCACAGCGATCTGCATTTCCAGAACGGCTCGTACCAGTACCCGATGCCGGCGGTGTTAGGTCACGAGTCCGCGGGCGTGGTCGAGAAAGTCGGCTCCGAGGTCCGCTACGTGAAGCCGGGCGATCACGTGATCACCTGCCTCTCGGTGTTCTGCGGGCACTGCGATTACTGCACCAAGGGCCGGCCCGTGCTGTGCACGAAGGAAGGCCTGCGGCGCGAGCCCGCCGACAAGCCGCGTCTCTCGAAGGACGGCGCGCAGGTCTGGCAATTCCTCGATCTCTCGTCCTACGCCGAGCAGATGCTCGTGCACGAGAACGCGGTCGTGAAGATCGACAAGGAGATGCCGCTCGACCGCGCCGCACTCATTGGTTGTGGCGTAATGACTGGCGCGGGCGCCGTGATGAACACCGCCCGCATTCCCGCCGGCTCGACCGTGGCCGTAATTGGGTGTGGCGGCGTAGGCCTCGCAGCGATCCAAGGCGCGCGCATCGCCGGCGCCTCGCGCATCATCGCGATCGACGTGGTTCCCTCGAAGCTCGAGCTCGCCAAAAGAATGGGCGCGACCGACGGCGTCAACGCCAAGCTCGGCGACCCCGTCGAGCAGGTGAAGCAGCTCACTGGAGGCGGCGTCGAGTTCTCGTTCGAGGCGATCGGCACCAAGCGCACCGCCGAACAGTCGTTCGAGATGTTGCGCAACGGCGGCACCGCGACCGTGATCGGCATGATCCCAGTCGGCACCAAGATCGAGCTGCACGGCGTCGACTTCCTGTTCGAGAAGCGCATCCAGGGCTCGAGCATGGGCAGCAACGCCTTCCGCGTCGACATGCCGCGCTTCATCGAGCTCTACAAGCAGGGCCGGCTGAACCTCGACGACCTAATCAGCAAGCGCATCCGGCTCGAAGGCGTGAACGACGCGTTCGAGGACCTGAAGAAGGGCGAAGTCGCGCGCAGCGTGATCATGTTCTGAGCCTCTCAGCGCGCGCTGCGCAGGCGGGCGAGCGCGGCGCGTGCCGGCTCCAGCGCTGGATCGAGCGCGAGCGCGCGAACGAGATGATGCTCAGCGCCCACGCGATCGCCGCTCGCCGCGAGCAGATCGCCGAGATTGGCGTGGGCCTCGGGGAAATCCGGCGCGATCGCGAGCGCCGCTTCGAAGCGCTCGCGGGCGGCAGCGAGTTCGCCGCGCGCGCGCAGCGCCACGCCGAGGTTGTTGTGAGCAGAAGCCAGGCGCGGGCGCAGTGCGAGTGCGCGCTCGTAGTTCTCGATCGCGCCCGCGAGGTCTCCTCGCCGTGCGCGGATGCCGCCGAGGTTGTTCCAGCTCTCCGCGTCGCGCGGATCGAGGGCGACGGCGCGGCGGGCGTGCGCTTCTGCGCGCGGGAGCTGACCCTGATTCGCGAGAGCGATTGCGAGCGATGCGTGAGCTAGCGCCGTGTCGGGGTTCCGCGCGAGCACGCGGCGGTAGGCGCGCACCGCTTCGCCATAATTACCCGTGCGCTCGTGCGCCTCGCCGAGACTGATCCAGGGCTGCGCAGCAGTCGGGTCGCTCAGCAGCCACTGCGCCAAGAAGGTCTGGTTGTCGCGATACGTGGGGCCGCGCAAGAAGGTGAGGCCAGCGCAGAGCGCGATCGCAGCGGCCGGCGCGATCCAGCTCGCGCGTCGCAGTAGCGGACCCGCCGCGCGCAGCGGTGTAAACGCCAGCGCGCATAATCCCAGCCAGCCCGCGAGCGCCGCAAAGCCCCAGCGTTCGGCGAAGCCCGGCTCCTGCACGAAAACGTTCGCGGTGGGCGCGAGCGAGAGCACGATCCACGCGAGAAACCAGCACGCACGCCGCGCGTCGGCGCGCACTGCGAAGAGCGCGAGCGCGCCTGCGGCCGCGGCCGCCAGTGCGAGCCGCGGCCACGACCACCAGACCGTGAGGCTCGGCTCGTAGATCACGCTCGCGAACGGGGCGAACGTCGTCTGCACGTCGTAGAACACCGAGAGCAGCGGACCGCTCGGCATGCGCAGTAGCGCCAGCTCAGGCCCGGCGCCGCTCGGGACTGCGAGCGTGCGCAGTGCGGCGTAGGCGACCAGCACGAGCGCATGCGGGGCGTAGCGGGCGGCCCAACTGCGCGCCCTGCGCGGCGGATCGGGCGCGATCCCTAATGCGTCGGCGAGCCCCAACAACAGCGGTATCGCGATCGCCTGTTCCTTGGACAACATGCCGAGCGCGAAGCACGCGACCGCCGCGGCGCGCGCGCGCGGCGTGCCGCGCGAATACGCGCTGCAGGCAAGGAGTGTGAACAGCGTCGGCAGCAACGTTTCGCGGCCAGAGGCGGCCGCGTAGATGCACTCGGAAGCGATCGGGTGAAGCGCAAACCCGAGCGCGGCAAGCGTGGCGGCGCCCGCGCTGGCGCCAAGCGCGCGCGTCATCAGCAGCCCGCGCAGCGCCCACGCACAGGCGAAACCGAGTGCGAGGTTGAGAGCGTGGAACGGCAGCGGCTCAGCGCCGTGCAGCCACTTCTGGCCAACGTTGAGTACGCGCGCCAACGGCCGGTAATACGGCACGATCGGCGACATCGGCTCGGCGAAGATCCGCGCCGACTGCTCGAAGCTTCGAGGCACCGGCTCATCGACGATGTGCAGCAAGTCGTCGTAGACGAAACCGTTCGCGAGCGAACGCGCGTACACGAGCAGCATCAGCGCCGCGATGAGGAGTGCGCCTCGCGGAGCGCCAGCTCCGGCCCGCGGAGCGCCAGCCAGCGGGCTGGCGCGCAGTCCCTCGATCACACGCGCGCCGCGCGGAAGCGCACGGGCATGCGGCGCGGGCCGTTGATGAACCACGAATGCAGGCGCTCTACCGGCCCGTTCGGCGCGAGTTCGTGCACGCGATCGAGCAACTCGTCGAACATGCAGCGGATCTCGAGCCGCGCGAGGCTCGCGCCGAGGCAGAAGTGCGAGCCGCCGCCGCCGAACGCGACGTGCGGGTTCGGGTCGCGGCGGATGTCGAACTTGTCAGGCTCGGCAAATACCTCTTCGTCGCGATTCGCGGACGGGTAGAAGATCACTACCGGTTCGCCCGCGCGGATCTTCACGCCGCTCAGCTCGGTGTCGCGGGTTGCGGCGCGCTGGAACTGCACGACCGGCGTGGTGAAGCGCAGCATCTCTTCGATCGCGCCGTCGAGCAGCGCGCGATCTTTGCGCAGCGCCTCGAACTGATCGGGGTGATCCATTAGGGCCTGCGTGCCGGCGGCCACGAGATTGCGCGTGGTGTCGCCGCCCGCGTTGATCAAGAGCAGGAAGAACAGATCGAACTCGAGATCGCTGAGGCGCTCGCCATCGATCTCGGCGCCGAGCAGCACGCTCGCGAGATCCTCGCCCGGGTTCGCGCGCTTCGCGGTCCGCACGCCGGCGGAGTACGCGAACATCTCCGTCATCGCTTTGAAGGAGCCCGCAGCATTGTCGGCGCTGTGCATCTCCTCGGTGAGCGCGTAGAGCTTGCGGCCGTCTTCGCGCGGGATGCCGACCAGCTCGGCAATTAGGTACGAGGGCAGCTCGCCAGCGATCTCGCTGACGAAGTCGCACTCGCCGCGCGGCAGCACCGCATCGACGATCTGCCTGCACAGCTCGCGGATGCGCGGCTCGAGGCGCGCGACGCGGCGCGGCGTGAAACCCCGGTTCACGAGCCCGCGCAGGCGCGTGTGCTCGGGCGGGTCCATCCCCAACAACATCAGCCGCGACTGCTCGATCCCGACCGGATCCGCCTCGGGCGCCGGCATGTAGCCCTTCAGCCCGGATGAGAAGAGGCCCGAATCGCGCGAGACCGCGAGCACGTCGGCGTGCTTGGTGATCGCCCAAAAGCCGCCGCCGCTCACGTGCGGGTGCCAGTAGACGGGCGCCTCGCGGCGAAGCGTGCGGAAGACGCCGTAAGGCGGTCCTTCGGCGAAGTTCGCGGCGTCGAGCAGGTTCGGGATTCGCATTCGCGCAAGCTAGCCGCGGACGAGAGGCGCCGCGGCGTATCATCGAACGCGAGGCGGGGTGGGTACCGGAGATCGAGCATGAGGCGGATCGCGATTGCCTGCGCGGCGTTCCTGTTGGCGGTACTGACGCTCCTTCGCCCCGAGCCTTCGACGGCTTCGGACGGCACGATCGAGATCAACGCGGCGAAAGCTGCCGCTGGCGGCGTGACTCCCGGCGATACGCAGGGCCTCCCAGTGACGCTGAGCTTGCCAGGCAGCTACCGGCTGACGGGCAATCTCTCGTTCGCGGACCCCGACACCAACGCGATCGAGATCAGCGCCTCGGAGGTGACCCTCGACCTCGGCGGCTTCGGGATTTCCGGCTGTGCGTCGCTGCCGTGCCCGGCCGGCGCGGGCATCGGCGTCGTCAGCTCCGCGGACGGCGTGACCGTGAAGAACGGGCGAGTCAGCCGGATGGGCGCAGACGGCATCGCGTTGCAATCGCGCGCGCGCGTGGAAGATGTCGATGTCACGGGAAACGCCGGCTCGGGGATCACGGCGCTGCAAGGCAGCGTGCGGCGCGTGAGCTCGACTGGAAACGGCGGCTACGGCGTGATCCTCGGCGCCGGCCTGCTCGAGGACAGCGAACTCAGCGGCAACGGCGCCTACGGAGCGAGCCTCGGCAACGCCACGAGCTACGCGCGCAACGTTTTCTCAGGGAACTCGCTGTCGGTGAGCGGCGGCCACGCGACGGGCGGCAACGTGTGCAGCGACAAACTCTGCTCGGTCTCGGGCGCGCAGAGGTTCTATTTGACTACGGCCGGCGTGAACGGAGCGAACGCACTCACCGCCTGCACGTCGGGCTTCCACATGGCGTCGCTCTGGGAGATCCTCGAACCCTCGCCGCTCATGTACGAACCTGTGCTCGGTTTCTCAGGCTCGGATGCGGGCTCGGGTCCACCGGCAGGCGGCGATTTTCCCGGTCTC
>JANNRF010000242.1:0-5102 GCA_031401135.1 Deltaproteobacteria bacterium
GCCGCACACATCGCGGCGCAGCTCGGCGCCCACTTCATCAAGGTGAAGCCACCGACGGAGCACATCGAGCAGGACGCGGCGCGCAAGGTCTACGAGAGCGAGAAGATTCCGGTGGCGACGCTCGCGGATCGCATCCGTCACGTCGTGCAGAGCGCCTTCGCAGGCCGCCGCATCGTGATCTTCTCAGGCGGCGAAGCGAAGGGCCGCGACGACGTGCTGAACGAGATTCGCAGCATCGCGGCCGGCGGGGGCTTCGGCTCGATCGTCGGGCGCAACTCGTTCCAGCGCGCGAAGGCGGATGGCGTCGCTCTTCTTCACGACATCATGGACATATACGCAAACACCTGAGCCGCGTTGATGCCGCGAGGTTCGCAGGCGGCGCGACGCCGTCCGCCTTCGCTGGGCCGGCCTTGATTACTTCGCTCCGGCGGCGTCGCGCCGAGGGCAGCGGCCGCTGAGGCGTCGCGTTACTTCGGTGCGGGCTTGTTAACGCGCGTTTGGGCGAGGCCTTTCTTCGCGTCTTCGTCGCTTGGGTCGCGCACTAGCGCCAGCTCGAACTGGCGCGTTGCGTTCGCGCTGTCGCCGTCGTCCAGTAACAAGCGGCCGAGGATTGCGTGGGGTTTGCCGGCGCGCGGGTCGGCTTCGCTCATCTTGCGCGCGCACGCGACCGCCTTCGCGCGCGCGATGCGCTGCGTAACGCGCGCGGCGAGGTAGCCCGCCCAGGCTTCGTACATGCGGTATTCGGGCTCGTTCGGTTGAAGCGCGACCGCGCGCAGTAGCGCGACGCCTGCGTCCTGGAACTTCTCCTTCTCGACGAGCTTGCGCGCGTGCTGGAATAACTGCTCGGCCTCGAACCGCGCCTTCGACTCATTGCTCTGCTTCGCACCCGCCGCGGGCGCGTCCTCGTCAGCGAAGCGCACTTGCGTGGCGGCGCCGCTCGCGCCGCTCGCAGCGGGCTTCTTGCTCGTCGTCACCACGTCGCGCGCAAACTTCACGCTCGCGCGCGGCGCAGCCGCGGGCACTGGCTTCGCTTGCGCAGCAGGCTCTGCGACGGCGAACGCATCGACGAGCGTCAGCGCAGCGAGCAGCGGCTGCGTGCGGTCGTTGGCGCGCCAGATTTCAGAGATGCTGCGCGCGCCATTCAGGCTCGCCGCGAGCCGTGCATCCTCGCCTGTTAGGCGTAGGTCGGGCGCCGGCTCGCGCATGCGCATGCGCGAGGCCGCGACTGGCAGCAGCAGCGCCGTTTGCTCGTCATCGGAGAAGTGGCGCTTGACGCTCTCGACAAGCAGCGCGGCGAACGGCGGCACTTCGAGCGGCTCGATCTTCCCCGCGAGCGCCTCCATTGCGTGGAAGGTCAACTCGCTTCGCGGCGCCGCGAAGCACTCGACGATCTTCTCCCGTCCCTGGGACGAGAGCGCCTGGAACACGTCGGACGCTTTCATAAGACCGAGCTCGACAAGCACCTCGCCCATGCGCTGGTGCTCGTTGTCGATCACGCGCTCCGTCATGCGCTGGATCACGCGCGCATAATCACTCTCGCTGAGCGAGCCGCTGCGGACCAGCATGCGCCCAAGAGTTTCGCGCAGCGAGCCGCCCTCGACACTGATCGGCGCCCCGCGGCGCACGAAGATGCGCGTGATGACGCCTTCGGCGCGCACTTCCAGCGCACCGGTTTCGCCGCGCAGCGCCAGATCGAGCAGCACGTTTGCAAAGCCGCGGCGATCGACGCTCGCATCGACCGCATTCAGCGCGTCGATCGCCTCGCGCACGAATTGCGGAAGCTTCGCGGCGTCGAACGGTTTCACGATGCAGCGCGCGGGTCGCGCATCTGCTGGCAGCGTGCCGAGCAGTTCGGCCGTGCGGTCGACGGCGTCGATCAGCAAGATCGGCGGACAGCCCGCGACGGCCGAGAGCCCCGCGCAGGCGCCAACCGGCTCGGCGTCGGGCAGCGGATGCACGAGCACGACCGCGTCGAACTCATGGCGTTGCAGCGCCTCGATCGCCGCGGTCGCTGTCTTCGCGCGAGTGACCGCCATGCGCTCACGCGCGAGCGGACCCCCTAGCGCCTTCACCTCTTCCTCTGCTGCCGAGACCAGCAGCACGCGGATGGGTTTTTCGATCGCAGCCGACACGTCGTCCCCTTCGCGGGGGTCATCGGCAATCCGCGCATTCGACTCGATGCTTCTGCGCGGTGTCTGCGAATTGGCTGCACGGCGCGCATCCGGATGCTGTGCGCTCGAATGCGCCTCGCTGCGGGCCCGCTGGCTTGCGCTTTGACTCCGCACGCTTGCTATCTCCCGCGCGCGGGGAGGGCGCAATGAGCGCTGTGCGCGTGCGCGAGATTTTGGCGAGCGGAGCCGCTGGCTCGCGCGTTCGCGTGGACGGCTGGTTGCGCTCCGCGCGCCACTCGAAGGGCGTCTCGTTCTTCGATCTTTCGGACGGCTCGTGCCTGGCGGGCCTGCAGGTGGTCGCGGATCCGGCGCTCGCCAATTACGAGAGCGAGCTGAAGGCGCTCGGCACCGGCGCAGCGATTACGGCGGAGGGCGAGCTCGTTGCGTCGCCCGCGCAGGGGCAACGCGTCGAGCTGCGCGCAGCGCGCATTACGGTGGTCGGCAGCGCGCCCGACGATTATCCGCTGCAGAAGAAGCGCCACAGCTTCGAGTACCTGAGAACCATCGCGCACCTGCGGCCGCGCACGAACACGATCGGCGCCGTGTGGCGCGTGCGGAACGAAGCTGCGCGCGCGATCCACGAGTTCTTCCAGGAGCGCGGTTTCGTGTGGCTGCACACGCCGATCATTACGGCGGCGGATGCCGAGGGCGCAGGCGAGATGTTCGAGATCGCGGGCTCGCAGGAGTTCTTCGGGCGCAGCGCGCGCCTAACAGTCTCAGGCCAGCTCGAAGGCGAGATCGGCGCGCTCGCGCTGCGCGACGTCTACAGCTTCGGGCCGACCTTTCGCGCGGAGAACTCGAACACGAGCCGACACCTCGCGGAGTTCTGGATGGTCGAGCCGGAGATGGCGTTCTGCGATCTCGACGGCAACGCCGCGCTCGCGGAAGAGTTTCTGAAGCACGTGTTGAAGCGAGTGCTCGAGCGCTGCGCGGAGGACATGCGCTTCTTCGACGAGCGCATCCAGAAGGGCGTGGTGAAGAACCTCGAGCACGTCGTCGCCTCCGGCTTCGGGCGCATGACGTACACGGAGGCGATCGCGGCGCTCGAAAAATCCGGCCGCAGCTTCGAGTACCCGGTGCGCTGGGGCATGGATCTACAGAGCGAGCACGAGCGCTGGCTCGCGGAAGAACACGTGAAGCGCCCGCTAGTTGTTACGGACTATCCGGCCGCGATCAAAGCGTTCTACATGTTTCAGAACGACGACGGCAAGACGGTGCGCGCGCTCGACGTGCTCGCGCCCGGCATCGGCGAAATCATCGGCGGCTCGCAGCGCGAGCACCGCCATGACCGCCTGAGCGCGCGCATGCAGGCGCTCGGCATGAACGCCGAGGAACTCTGGTGGTACATGGACCTCCGCCGCTACGGCTCCGTGCCGCATGCTGGCTTCGGCCTCGGCTTCGAGCGCCTGATCCAATACGCGACCGGGATGGCGAACATCCGCGACGTGATCCCGTTCCCGCGCGTGCCGGGCTTCGTGGAGTTCTGAGGCAGAGCTGCGTCCCCGCGGGTAGCGAAACGCAAGAGGGGTCTGGCCCCTTCTTGCGTTTCTCGGAGCGAAGCCACTCCTGCTCGTCGACGGGCTTGCCGTTGTAACGGTGTTACCTAACCTGCACGCCGTTCATCTGCTTGCACGCCGTTATCCGGCGCCCCCGAGAGCCCCTCCCCGATGTCGACCGAGACCCACGAACAGCGCCGCGAGGCGCAACGCGATCATGCGCGCCGCGCGATCCTCGATGCGACCGAAGAGATCCTGCTCGAGGTCGGCTACGACGATTTCTCGATCCGCCGGCTGGTCGAGCGCTGCGGCTACGCGGCGCCCTCGATCTATAACTACTTCGGCGACAAGGACGGGCTGCTCGACGCCCTGATCGAAGAGCGCTTCGCGAAGCTCATCGCGCAGCTGAAGCGCGTGCCGCGCGGCCCAGATCCAGTCGCGAACATTCGCGGCCTGGCGCTCTCTTTCGTGCGCTTCGGCCTGAAGAATCCCACGCACTTCCGGTTACTGTTCACGCCACGCGCCGGAGACGAGATCCCGCCGCCCTCGGGCGAAGAAGCACGCAAGTACATCGAAGCGACGCTCGTCGCGCTCTGGGAAAGCGGTCGCCTGAGAACGGGTGACGCTCAGACCGCCGGTCAAGCGCTTCATGTGCTCTGTCAGGGCCTCGTCTGGAGCCGCATCTCGCGGCCCCAAGGCGACTGGAGCAAGACGCTCACCGAAGATTCGATCGACGCGCTGCTGCGTGGACTCGTCGCGCCCGACGACGCCGCGACTCGCAGCCAAGGGGAAAAGTCATGACGAACTGGAAAGCATTCTCGGCGGCAGCGTTCGCACTGGCGCTGATGGCGTGCGGTGCAGAAGAGAAGAAGGAAGCGATCGTCGCCGCTCCGGTGGTGGTCGCGCGCGCCGCGGTGAGCGATGTCGAGGACCGCATCGGGGGCACGGGCGAACTCGCGGCGCCGGACCGCGCGGCGATCGCGGCCGAAGTGGACGGCCGCATTACCGAGGTTCGCGTCGACGAAGGCTCGAAGGTCGCCGCGGGCGCGTTGTTATTGGAGATTGACCCTGAGAAGCGCCGCCTCGACGCCGACAGCGCGCGCGCGCAGCTGCGCGACGCAGAGGCTTCGTTCGTGGTCGCGCAGCGCGAGTACGAGCGCGCGAAGGCGCTGCACGAGCAGGGCATCGCGTCGGACTCGCTGCTCGATCTGCGCGGCACTGAGCTTTCGCGCGCCGAGGCGCGGCGCGATACCAGCGCGGCGCAGCGCGGCGTGGCGGAGAAGCTGCTGCGCGACGCCAGCGTGCGCGCGCCGTTCGCGGGCCTCGTCGCCAAGCGCGAAGTCTCGCGCGGTGATTATGTGCGGCCCGGGCAGGCGCTGCTCGAAGTCGTCGCGCTCGACCCGATCGAGGTGGAGTTCACCGTCGCCGAGCGCGA
>JANNRF010000243.1:0-11777 GCA_031401135.1 Deltaproteobacteria bacterium
AGGAGACTGGCTCCATGGCGAACGGTATCACGACGATGCTGACGATCGGGATCGACCTCGGCGACCGGCACAGCGAGGTCTGCGTGCTCGGCAGCGAGGGCGAAGTGAAGAAGCGCTTCAGCGTCGCGACGACGCGCGAGGGGCTGGAGAAGAAGCTCGGCGCGTTCGAACGCGCCCGCGTCGTGATCGAGGTCGGGACGCACTCGCCGTGGGTGAGCCGTTGGCTCGAGGCGAAGGAGCACGAGACGATCGTGGCCAACGCGCGCGCGGTGCGCTCGATCGCCGAGAGCGACCGCAAGACCGATCGCAACGACGCCGAGCAGCTCGCGCGGCTCGGCCGCGTCGATCCGAAGCTGCTGCACCCGATCCATCACCGCGGCGAGACGGCGCAGCGCCACCGCATGCTGCTCGCGATCCGCGACCACCTCGTGCGCACGCGCAGCTCGTTCATCGTCCAGGCCCGCGGCCTCGCCAAGGGTCTCGGCGAACGGCTGCCGCGCTGCACGAGCGAGGCGTTCGGAAATCGGATGCGCGAACAGCACTGGGCGCAGCTGTTCCCGGCGATGGACGTGATCGTGGCGACCGTCGACCAGCTCAACGCCCACATCGCGGGGCTCGACGAGCAACTCGAAGCGCTCGCACGCAGCACCTACCCCGAGACGCTGCTGCTGCGCCAGATCTCGGGCGTCGGCCTAATCACAGCGCTCGCCTTCGTGCTCACGCTAGAGGACCCTGCACGCTTCAAGCACAGCCGCGCCGTCGGCTCGTTCCTCGGCCTCACCGTACGGCGCCGGCAGTCGGGTGCGCGCGACCCCGCGCTGCGTATCACCAAAGCCGGCGACTTCTACCTGCGGCGCCTGTTGATCCAGTGCGCGCTGCGCCTGCTGACGCTCGGCCCCGACTGCGACCTGCGGCGCTTCGGCGAACAACTCCGCGCGCGACGCGGAAACAAGAAAGCCGTCGTCGCCGTCGCCCGAAAGCTCGCCGTGCGCATGCACCGGCTCTGGACCACGGGCGAACTCTACGAACCCCTCTACGACGCCGAGCGCAAGGCTCTGCTCGCTGCGGCCTAATCCCTCACCACTCACGCGAACACAGGAGATCCCACCGCGACCGCGCACGAAACGCCTCGGGTTCGGGCGACTGCGATCATGGCTCTGGCCCACGTCGCTTGCTGACGCAACGACCGCAGGCCGCGCGCGAGATTCCTTCAGCAGCGCCCCTTCTCCGAAACCTCTCCTGCACCGGGCCAGTGGCCCAGAGTGCGAATGGAAGCCTGGCGAAGACGCGGGACCGCGGAACACGAACCACACACCACCGGAAACAAAACCCCTCTTGACGCGGCTGGCTCCCTCATGGAAGCCATGGAGCGAGAGCGGCACCAGAGGAGCGCACCGGGCGCGCGGAGCAACGCATCAATTCCACAACCCGCGCCACCTCCTCCTCAACACGCAACCCTACAAAATCGCCCCACCCGCCTTGAGTTCGAGCAACTCCTCCATCGAGAGCCCGAGCTTCTCCATCATCACTTCGTCCGTGTGCTCCCCCATCTCAGGACCGCGACTCAATTCCGCGCGCTGCCCGTCGAATTGCACCGGACTCCGCACGAGCGCAAAGCGCCCGCGCACTCCGCCGTCCACTTCTTGCAGATACCCGTTCGCGACGACCTGCCGGTCCTCGTGCAATTCCCGCGCGGTCTGCGTCGGCGCCCACGGGCCCTCCATGCCGTCGAGCGCCTCGCGCCATTCCGCGAGCGTGCGCTTGGCGAAGGTCGCGTCGAGTTCCGCAATACACGCCTCGCGGTGCTCGAAACGCACGCGCGCGTCCTGGAAGCGCGGGTCCGCGATCATGTCCGGGCGGCCGAGGCGCGTGCAGAAATCCGCCCAATAACGATCGGCCTGCAAGTGGACGAGCATCAACCAGCGGCCGTCCTTGGTCTTGTAATTATTGACGACCGGGCTGAAGCGCGACGTGCGCGGCGGGAAAGGCAGCTGCTGGGTGCCGGGCTGGAGCAGCTTGCTCGCGACCACGTCGGGCGACAGCACCCACATCGCGGTCGCGAGCAGCGAGACGTCGACCAGCTTCGCTTCGCCCGTGCGCTCGCGATGGAACAGCGCAGCCGCGATGCCGCCCGCGATCGTCATGCCGCCGATGCCGTCGCCGAACGCAGCGCGCTGAGAGATCGGCTCGTTCATGTCGGGCGGCGTGAGCGCAGCCGCGATGCCGCCGCGGTTCCAGAACGCGGTGGCGTCGTAGCCGCCCATCTCGCGCTCGGGACCGAGATCGCCCTGGCCGTGGCCGCGCACGTAGATCGCGCGCGGATTGCGCGCGCGAATGTGCTCGACATCGATGCGCAGTTTTTGGCGCGATTCGGGCAAGAAGTTCGTCAGGAACACGTCGCACTGGTCGACCAACTTGTAGAGCAGCTCGAGGCCCGCGGCGTGGCCAATGTCGATGCCGACGCTGCGCTTGCCGCGGTTCGGCTGCTGCACGAGGAAATCGACGCCAGCGACGGCGGAAGGCACGCCGCTCGAAGCGAGGCCGCGCTGTCCATCGCCGCGCACGGGGTGCTCGACCTTGATTACCTCCGCGCCCCAGTCCGCGAGCACTGCGCCCGCCGACGGCACGAACCAGAACTGCGCGACCTCGAGCACGCGCACGCCCTTCATCACGTCGAGCATCGGAATCTCCCCTCGTTCGAAGGATCGAAAGCCTACTCTCTTCGGAACGCGAGCGGCGAGCGATCGCTTAGGGAGCCGGACCCGAATGCAGTTCATGTTTCAGTATCCGGACGTGCACGGCACCGAAGCAGACTTGCTCGACGCCGGCCCCGTCGCCGAGTTGGCGGTGGCCGCCGAACGCGCGGGCTGGCACGGCTTCGCGTTCACCGAGCACCCCGCGACGGGCGCGCGCTGGCTGGCGAGCGGTGGCCACCAAACGCTCGACCCTTTCGTAGCGCTCGGGGGCGTGGCCACCGTAACAACGCGGCTGCGCTTGCTGACCTACCTCGCGGTGTTCCCTTACCGCAACCCATTGTTGCTGGCGAAAGCCGCGACGACCGTCGATCGGCTCTCGAGCGGGCGCTTCATTCTTGGAGCGGGCGCGGGCTACTCGAAAGGCGAGTTCGCAGCCCTCGGCGTCAATTTCGAAGAGCGCAACGAACTCTTCGACGAGGCGCTCGCCGTGCTGCCGCTGCACTGGAGCGGCGAGCCCTTCGACTTCCAAGGCAAACACTTCAGCGCCCGTAACATCCAGTCGCTACCGCGGCCTGCGCAGAACCCGATTCCGATCTGGATCGGCGGCAACTCCAAGCTCGCGCGGCGGCGCGTTGCGGAGCGCTGCCAGGGCTGGATGCCGCTGACGGGCCCCGACGAGATGTTCGCGACGACGCGAACTCCCGCGCCTGGCACGCTCGCCGAGCTGACGGCCAGCATCGAGGAAATCGCGCGCGCCTCGGCTGCGCGAAGCGTGAAGCTCGATTTCGCAATGGCCTACACGGACCCGTCGCTCACGAAGCCTCGGGCCGAGGTCGATCGGAAGCGTGAGGCGCTCGCTCGCTTCGAAGCGGCCGGCTTCACCACGCTGATCGTGAATCGCCCGTCTGCGCCGCGCGCGGAGATCCTCGAGTTCATCGCCGAGTTCGCGGAGACGTACATCCGCGCCTGAGCGAAGCCGCGAGCCCGCGCCACGCGTCGTGATTCGAAAGCGGCGCCGCTTCAGCCCGCCGCGGGAAGTCGCAGCACCATCTTGCCCTTGTTCTCGCCTCGATAGAGAGATCGCAGCGCGGCCGGGAAGTCGCTCACATCGCCGCGAACGATGTGCTCGGGCATTTTCAGGGCTCCCACCTTCGCGAACTGCGCGAGCCGGCGGCGGCCTTCGGCGTAGCGCGCGGCGTAGTCGAAGATCACGAAGCCCTGCATGCGCGCGCGCATGGTGCCGAGCCAGATGTAATTGCTCGGCCCCTGCATCGTCTCCGCTGGATACTGCGACGTCGAGCCGCACAGCAGCACGCAGCCGCGCATGCCGATTAGGCGCAGGCTCTCATCCAGCACTGCGCCACCCACGTTGTCGAAGATCGTGTCGATGCGCTCCGGCGCGGCGCGCTCGAGCTGCGGCCGGAAGTCCGCATCGCGGTAGTTGATGGCGACGTCATAACGCAGCTCGGACTCGAGCCAGCGGCACTTCTCGGACGAGCTCGTGAGCCCGATCGTGCGCGCGCCGGCGAGTCGCGCGAGTTGGCCGGCGATCGAACCGACGGCGCCGGCCGCGCCGTTGACCAACACCGTCTGGCCCGGTTGCGGTTTGCACTCCTCGAACATCGCGAAGTAGGCGGTGAGCCCTGAGACGCCCATCGGCCCGAGCCAGCTCGAGAGCGGCGCGAGGGCGGTGTCGCAGCGTTCGAGCCCGCTGCCATCGGAGACGGCGTAGCGCTGGACTCCGAGCGAGCCCATGACCGCGTCGCCTACTCGGAAGTTGGGGTTGCGGCTCTCCACGACTTCGCCCGCGCCCGAACCGTGAATGCGGTCGCCGGGCTTCACGCGAAACAGGAAATCGCTCGAATCGCGCACGATCAGGCGCAGCGCGGCGTCCACGCCGACATAGTGAGTCTGGATCAGCAGCTCGCCTTCCCGCGGCGTCGGAATCGCGGACTCCCGCACCTCGAAATCGCCAGGGCCCGCCTCGCCTCGGGGCACGCGCGCCAGATGAAGGGTCGCGTTGCGATCGGTCGTTGCGTGCGGCATGCCAGCCTCCGTCGTGTGGGATCGAGCGCATCGACGCTAGGTCAGGCTCGAGTGGGTGGCTTGCAGAGAGCGCCTCGAATTAGGTTCAATCGCGTTGATTGCACTGAGCACCGGAGGCCTGGATGAATTTCGACCACTGGATCAAAGACGCGAAGCCGGCGAAGTGTCCGATGAAGCTCGACGAGGTGGACCTGTTCGCGCCTGGCGCGCAAGAACACTGGTATCCCGCGTACAAGATTCTCCACGAGCAAGCGCCGGTGCAGCGGCTTCCCGGCGAAGGGCCGACCCCGGGCGCCGATGGCTACGTCCTAACAAAGTACGAGGACGTCGCGCGGGTCGTGCGCGACCCCGTGCGCTTCCAGCCAACGCTCTCGAATGTCGTCAACGATCTCATCGCGAGCGGCGTTCCGCCGGAGCAGATGCCGCTCACGAACGCGATGATGGCGTCGATGGTGACGCTGCGGCCGACGATCGAGCTGTGGCGCTCGCATCGTCAGGAGCTCACCGATCCCTGGGTGGGGCCCGGTGCGGGGCGGCACACCGCGATGATCACGCGCTGCGCGGATGAGCTGATCGACCGCTGGATCGATCGCGGCGATGTGGATTTCGTCTCGGAGTTCGCACGGCCGCTGCCGCAGATGGTGATGGCCAACGTGCTCGGCTTCCCCCTAACAGACATCCCGAAGCTCGCGGACTGGGGCACCGCGACGGTCGCAGCCTTCGTGTGGGGCCATGGACACCGCAACGCGCTGACGAACGAGCAGCTGAAGGAGCAGTTCGTCCACCTCGACGGCCTGAAGGATTATGTGAACCAGCACGTGCTCGAGAAGCGCGCGCATCCTCAGGACGACATGATCAGCTGGCTCACGCAGGTCAGCTACAGCCCGCTGAAGCGCAAGCTCAGCGACCTCGAGATCAACGGCATCGTCTACGCGATGTTGATCGGCGGCCTCGAGACCACGCAGTACGCGCTCGACGAGCAAGCCCAGCTGTTATGCGAACAACCGCACGTGTGGGCCGCCCTCAAGCAGGATCGCAGCAAGCTGCGCACCTTCACCGAGGAAGGCATGCGCCTGCGCTCCCCGACCCAAGGCTTGTCGACGCGCATCACCACCCAGGACGAAGTGTTCCAGGGCGTGAGCGTGCCGAAGGGCTCGCTGCTCCACTTGCGCTGGGCCGCCGCGAACATCGATCCCGACGAGTGGGAGTGTCCGATGGATCTCCAGCTCGACCGCAAGGGCGTCGCGCGGCACCTGGTCTTCTCGGCGGGCCCGCGCGTGTGCCCGGGCGCCGGCATCTCGCGCATCGAGCAAGTGGTTGCGTGGACTCGGCTGCTCGATCGGCTCGATTCGATCGCCTACGCGCCCGATGTCGAGATCAAGCACCAACCCGGCATCATGCTGGGCACGCTGCGGCTGAAGCTGCGCTTCCAGAAGGCGGCGTAACGGCTCGGTCTGGGCCGGCGCGAAGCGGGGATCAGCTCGGGCGCAGCTAGCGCTTTCGTGCGCGCGCCCACGCGCGCGCGTCGTCGGACGCGACCCAACGCAGCGCGTTCTGCAGCAGGCGCCGGTAGGCGGGGTTCTCGAACGCGGGCGGCGCATCGCCCACGTCCGACACGACGACGGGGCTCGCGCCCGCAGAGTTCGCCCACACGATCAGGTTGCTGCCGGGCGGATGCTTCCAGCTCGCCTGCTCGGCCGGCGGCGCCAGCGGCGGCGGCGTGAAGTTGCTGGCGACGAACTCGTACTCGCCCCGTAACAACGGCAGCACGCGCGCTTCGAAGCCCGCCGTCTTCAGGTAGAGCTCGTCGCTGATCTCGAAGCCGCCTTCGAGCCCCTCCAGCACCGGGTGCTTGCCCACGGGCGCGAGCCGGATCTTCGCGCTCGGCAACGGGCCGTGGCCGCCGCGATAGCCGCTGCCGGGAACCTCTGCGCCATCGAGCACGCCTTTGCGCAGCATGAACGAGCTGCCGTGGATCTGGCGCCAGAGCGGCCACTCGGGCCACGACACCGTCGCGTGATTCAGCATCACGATGCCGGTGCCGCGCGCGAGCAGCGCCTCGATCGCCGCGCGATACGCCGCGGGCGGTACGCCCGTGTCGTTCGCGCCGTCGTGGAGGAGGCCGATGCCGGGGATACCGCTCATGTCGTAGAAGAGCACGGCGTCGTAGGCGCCGACATGCTCGGGTGCGAGCACCGCTTGCGCCGCGGGCTGCTGCACGAGCGTGGCCGTCACGCCTTCCATCGCGGCGAACATCGCGAGGAACGAATCGTGCGCGAAGTCGTGGCCCTTCGAGACGATCAGGACGGAGATCGGCTTCGACATCGGTCGGCTCCCACTTTTGGAGCGAGCGCGCGGTTACGTCACTCGCCGATCGCCATGCCGATCTCGATGCCCCACTCACGCGGAGCGCCGTACTGCGTGAAGTTCCAGAGGGCTGCAACGGAATTTGCTGTCGCGCGGTACTCCTCGTTGAGCAGGTTTCTCGCGTAGAACGAAACGTGGTACCGCTCGTCGGCGTCCCTGAAGGTCACGGCGGAGTTCAGCAAAAAGCGGCTCTGCATCTTGCTGAAGGTTGGGTGACGCACGTTTCCCAGTGCGGCGGCGTTCGGGTCGAACGGGCTCGTCTCCGAGTGATCCTGATAGTGACCACTCAAGTTCAACCCGAGGCTGCCCTGCGATAACTCGATGCGGTAGGTCGAGTTGAATCCGACGTTCAGCTTGGGCGCGAACGGGATGTCGAGCGAGCTGAAGTCAGTCACCCCGACAAGCGGATTATTGGGCGCAGGATCGAACCTGAAGCGGTCGTACTTCGCGCTCAGGTACCCGAGATTCAGCTGCAGCTCGAGCTCCGGAATCGGCAGCCAGGTGGTCTCGATCTCGAAGCCCGTCGAGTGCGATCTACCCGCGTTGACCGTGATCGTCTCTTGGTCTTGGTTCCCCGACGCATTGACGAACGGGACGACTTGGTTGCGCTGCAGATCCTTGAAGGCCATCCAGAACCAGGCGAGGTTGACGCGCAGCGTGTTGTCCAGCAGGTCCGACTTCAAGCCAAGTTCGTAGTTGGTGTTCGTCTCTTGGAAAAACGGCTCGCAGGTGAGAGTCGTCGAGCAAGTCTCACTGAAGCCGCCTGAGAGGTAGCCGGCGGAGACGGTGCCGTAAATCAACACGTCCTCCGTCAAGTTGAAGTCTGCGGCCACGCGCCAGGTGATGTCGTTCCAGGTGTCCTGCGAATCGACGTTCAGTCCGAACGCGGAATCGGGCAGCGTGTCCTTGCGCGGGTCGAATTGGTCTCCCGTGAGGCCCGCGCGGCTGAGGGCGTTCGAACGATTGTCTCTCAAGCAGTTCGCAAGACTGAAAGGCAGCGCCGGATTCACCAACACGGCGTCTTCAGACTCGGTGAAGGTGGTGCACCCGGCGCCCCCGTTCTGATGCTTCTCGAACTCCTTCTTGTCGCTCGTGTACCGGACCCCCGCGGTGAGGTTGAAGCGGTCAGTGACCTCCCAGGTGCCATCCCCATAGAACGCGTAGGACGTGCGGTCCTGATGGACGTTGCCGACGCCAGGGTCGCTGAAGTAGTCGAGGTCGAGGTTGATGAAGCCGCGCGTGTCGAAGAACGAGCCCGTGGTGGTGTTGAAGACTGGGAGCAAGCCCTGCAGTCCGACCGTCGAGATCGCGCGGAAATCGAGGTTGTCGAACGAGTAGACGCCGCCCGCCACGAAGTTGACCGGACCCTCGAAATCGCTGATGAAGCGGATCTCTTGTTGGAACTGGTCGCGCTCGAGGTTTCGCGACGCATCGAACAGCGAGCTGAACGCCTCGCCGGTGTAGGTGCTCGGTAGCGTCTCTTCCTGGAAGCGGAAGCCGGTAATCGACTTGATCGTGAACTGGTCGAAGCCCAGCTGCTGATTCAGGTAGTAGCCGTTGACATCGACCTGGTGGCCATCGCGGATGTTGATGCCGTTGCCTTGCTGCGACACGCCAGTGCTGAACGGATTCCGGTGGCCCGCGGCCTGGATCCCGTCGAAGCCGAGTAGCTCGAACAGGAAGCCCTCGCCCCCCGGTGTCTCGTTCACGCCAGGCGGTGAGTCGGAGCGATCGCGTACGTACTCGTAGATGAACAGCGCGTCGTAGCGGTCGTTCGGCTGAAATAGCAGCTTGGCCTTGCCCGCAAACACACTTTTCTCGTTGAGTCGCTCGCCGTTGCCCTGATTGCGGACGTTCAACTCGGGAGGCAGCGCTGGATTGACCGAGGGCAACCCGAACAGGGCGTAAAGCGGAATCTCGTTGGGGAATCGCGAGGCCGGCTTGCTGTTTCGGTAGTAGCCCTCCGCGTTGTCGTAGACCCCGGCGAATCGAATGCCGAGCACGCCCTCGATCAACGGGATGTCGAAGGCGGCCTTGACCTTGCGAACCGCGGCGCCCCCCTTGAAGCCGCCGTAGTTGATCTCGACCTTGGCGCCCATGGCCTCGAGGTCGGGCCGCTTCGAGGTGATGTTGATCGCGCCGCCGGTGCTGTTCTTCCCGAACAGCGTGCCCTGCGGCCCGCGAAATACCTCGATTTGTTCGATGTCGAACAGCTCGACGAACTGCGCCTGCACGTGGTTGAGACCGAACTCGTCGACCGTGATGCCGACGCTGGCGTCCTGAGTCGTGAGGATCGAGATCGAGCCCGTTCCGCGGATGCCGCCGGCGATCGCGTTGAAGCCGGTCTGGTTGGTGAGTGTGACGTTGGGGGCCAGTGACGCGACGGTGCGCAGGTCGTTCGAGAACGTTGTCTCGAGGAAGTCGCCGCTGATCGCGGAAACCGCGATCGGCGCTTCTTGCTGGCTGATGTCGCGCTTGGTGCCGGTGATGATGATCTCTTCCAGCGTCCCGACGCGTTCCTCTTGGGGCGCTGCAGTGGGCGTCTCAGCCGACGGGGCGGCCTCTTGCGCGAACGCCGGGAGCGCCGCGGCGACCAGCCAACCAACGAACAGCGGAGAGAGCGAGCTGCGACCCACGAATCGGAAGTGCATGATTCCCCCTTGGTAGTCGGGATGCGAGGCGTTGTTACGGCGAGACCGCTGCGACCCGAGAAACGCTAGCCCGCACGAAAACGAAAAGTCCAGCGCTCCCGCGAAGAAAAAATCACGCGACCCTCGCGAGCCGAGTCAGGGTCCGCCTCGGATGACGATCGTCTGTCCGGTCATCCAGCGCGAAGCGTCGGAAGCAAGGAACACAAGGGCGGGCGCGATGTCTTCCGGGGTGCCGACGCGACCCAAGGGGATTCCAAAGCGCTTGCCGAGCTGAGGAATCTCCTCGGGCTTCAGCTTCAGGAACTCCATGAACACTTCCGTCGGAATCGGCCCCGGCGAGATGCCGTTCACGCGAATACCGAGTGGTGCCATTTCGACCGCGAGCGTCTGCGTGAGATTGTTGACGCCGGACTTCGCCACCGCATAAGGGCCGTTGAACGGCGAGGCGTTGCCCGCGGCCGAGGACGAGATGTTGATGATCGTGCCGCCGCCGTGATCCTTCATGATCTGCGCGGCTGCCTGGGCGCCGGTCCAGACCGCCTTCAGATTCAGGTTCAGCTGAAAATCCCATTGGCGCTCGGGCATCTCGAGGAACGTGCGCGGCACGCGATCATCCGCGCCACCCGCGTTGCTCACCCAACAACTCAGCTTCCCCATCTTCTCGAACGTGGTCGCGGCGAGCGCCTTCACTTGCTCCAGCTGCATCACGTCGGTCTTCACCGCCAAAGCGCGCCGCCCGAGCGCGCGAATCTTCTCCGCTACCGCCTCCACCTCGTTCAGGCGCCGCGCGGCCACCACGACGTCGGCGCCCGCCTGCGCGAGGCCGAGCGCGAGGCCTTCGCCGATCCCGCGCCCTCCCCCGGTCACGACGGCAACCTGCCCGTCCAAGCGAAATCGATCGAGAATCGGCGCTTCCACTCAAACTCCCCTCGAAACCAACGCTGCGTGCCCGACGTCGCTCCACACTTCACGACTCGTCCCTGACTCCAAGTTCCCGTGACCCTGAGCTTGCATAACTCGCGGGTCACCGCGCAGGAAAAATCCACGGGAGGTCGAGAAAAGTTTTGATCCCTGGCGCTGCGGCGCACACCGCGGGGACCGCGTTGACTGCGTGCATGGCCGTCCCGAGCAAGCCATCGGAGCAAAAATCGTGCTTCAACTCGAGATGCAGGCGCGGGCTTCCCTCGAGCGTGATCGTGTGATTGCCACGCGGCCACTCCGGCGCGACCGACTCGTGCATGCGCCACACCGTCTCGCTGAGCATCACTTCCTTCGCGCCCGCGCGGCCCGTCCAGCGATAGCGCTGCCCCGCGACGGTGCCGCGCTTCACGATGCCCGACGCCGTCTGCAAGTCGGCGGGCGCGAGCGCGAGTTCGAGCGTCCCGTCGATCGCGTCGACGCCGAGCCCGATGCCATCGGAGACCATCAATGCGGATTCGGAGAACAGACCATCGAGCCAGAACTTTCGGCGCCGGCTGCTGGCGCGGAACTGCTCCTCGGGCGAGCCGAAGCCCATCGCGTCGAACATGATCTCCGGCGACGGATAGCCCTGGAAGTTCGAGACCTCGCGGAGTTCCACGCGCTCGACGCTGCGCGAGAGGGCGCTCATCAGTAGGGGCAGCAGGTCGCCCATGAAGCCGGGGTTCAGCCCCGTCGAGTGAAACGTGCTGCGCCCCTGATGACACGCCGCTTCGAGCCGCGCGACGAGCTTCTCTCCGTGGTGCTTGGGGTAGAGGTAGCCAACCGCCGTAATGACATTCTTGCCGGCAGCGAGCAGGCGGCAGATGTCCGTCACGTCCTGCTCGGGATCGTCGCCGTACACGAGCGACGGCAGCGGCGTGTGGATCACGACGTCGGCGTCGGACGCGAGCACCGCATCGATGCCCCCTGTGACCTTGACGCCGCTGGGCGCGCGGCCGAGCACTTCCCCGACGTCTTTGCCGATCTTCGCGGCCGAGTACGAGTGCAAGCCGACCAGCGCGAGCGAGCTGCGGTCGAGGCAAGCTTTGGCCGCGTG
>JANNRF010000244.1:0-3455 GCA_031401135.1 Deltaproteobacteria bacterium
CGCGTGCGGCGCGCGCTGCGCGCGCTCGCTCGCGAGCTTGGCGATGGCCGCTCGTACTCGGGTCTGCGC
Source organism: Deltaproteobacteria bacterium (assembly GCA_031401135.1). GTDB lineage: Bacteria > Myxococcota_A > UBA9160 > UBA9160 > UBA6930 > VGRF01. The sequence continues at coordinate 70 of JANNRF010000244.1, forward strand.
ATCGCCGCGGACGGGCGCCGCGTCGTCGTGCACCACGAGGGCGCGCAGTTCGAGCCCGAGAGCGGGCAGCTCGTGCTCGACTTCTCATTGGACGCGCTCGCGGAGCAGGCGGCGAAAGTGACACGCGCGAGTGTCGGCGCGGGTGCGCGAGGCCGCGGCGCGGAGGAGCGCGCGGCGCGCGGCGCAGCCGAGATCGAGGCTGCCGAAACCGCGACGCCCGCGAACCGCGCGCTCGCCGAGCGCGCGTACGCGGAAGCGCTCGCGCTCGAGGCGCGCGACCCCGCCGCCGCGCAGCGCGCCTACCGCCGCGCACTCGCGCGCAATCCCGCGTTCGTGGAGGCGGCGGTGAACCTCGCGCGTCTGCTCCACGAAGGCGGGCGCGCGAAGGACGCCGTCGCCCTTTACCAGGGCGCGCTCGCCCGCACGCCCGACGACGCCGAGATTCACTACAACCTCGCGCTCGCGCTCGAAGACACCGCGGGCGCCGCCGCCGCGATCGCCGAGTACGAACGCGCGCTCGCGCTCGACGCGAGCTTCGCCGACGCGCACTGGAATCTCGCGGGCCTGCTCGAAGCCGCAGGCGAGAAGGCTGCCGCGCTGAGGCACTACCGCGCGTATGCGAAGTTGACGCGCTGAGGGCCGGGCTTCCGATGCCTCGCAATTCCCCGCGCCGCCTCGGCTCGTCCCGCGTGGGCCGAGGCGTTCTCCCGCTGCGCTAGTTCACCCGCGTCTCGCTCTGCGCCTCGATCCGAGCCAGCAGCCAGGGATCCCAGCGGCTCTCGGCCACGTCGATCTCGCCTGGCCGCACGAGGCCGGGTGCCGCCACTTCGGGCTCGGCCTCGACTTCGAGCCTCCTGAGTTCCGCTTCGTCTCGCTTCTTGCTCACCGTTCACCCCCATTCGCCCCATCACCAGCGGCGATCGTGGCAGGCTGGGCCCGCGGCGCGGGCTGTCAATCGCTGCGATGAGTTCTCGGCGCGCTCTTCGTCACGAAATGAGTGACTGCGCCCCGCACTTCGACTGCCCATCTCCCGCTCGTTTCCTAGAATGCGCGCCATCGAGGGACTGATGCTGCAACTGCGAGGGGCGCGCGCGGCGACCGATGCGCGCATCGCAACTCTGCTCGACGTGTTTCGCCAGCGCGGCGTCCGGCTCGCGGCGCTCGCTGCGCGTTACGTGCACTACGTCGATACGAGCGCCGAGCTGAGCGCCCGCGAGCGCGAGGTGCTCGAGGCGCTGCTCACGTACGGGCCGCGCGAGGACGGCGCCGCGGATCCGCCCGGCGTGACGCTGTTCGTGGTGCCGCGGCTCGGCACGATCTCGCCGTGGTCGTCGAAGGCAACCGATATCGCGCGCACCTGCGGGCTCGCGAAGGTGCGGCGCATCGAGCGCGGTGTGGCGTGGACGCTGGCGGGCGCGAGCGAAGCCGAGGCGCTCGCCTGCGCGGAGCTGCTGCACGACCGCATGACCGAGAGCGTGCTCGCGTGCGCAGAAGACGCGGCGCGCCTGTTCCTGCGCGCCGAGCCGGCGCCGTTCGTGCGCATCGACCTAATCGCTGGCGGGCGCGCGGCGCTCGAAGCCGCGGACAAGCAGCTCGGCCTCGCGCTCGCGCCCGACGAGATCGACTACCTGCTCGATGCCTACCGCGAACTCCGCCGTAATCCCTCGGACGTCGAGTTGATGATGTTCGCGCAGGCGAACTCGGAGCATTGCCGGCACAAGATCTTCAACGCGGAGTTCTGGCTCGACGGCGAGAAGCAAGAGCGCTCGCTGTTCTCGATGATCCGCAACACCCACGAGCGCTCGCCGGACGGCGTGCTCTCGGCGTATCGCGACAACGCGGCCGTGATTACGGGCAGCGAGGCGACGCGTTTCCTCGCGGACGCGGAGACGCACAGCTGGACGCCGGTGCGCGAGCCGGCGCACATCGCGATCAAGGTGGAAACGCATAATCACCCGACGGCGATCTCGCCCTACCCCGGCGCTGCAACCGGCGCGGGTGGCGAGATCCGCGATGAGGGCGCAACCGGGCGCGGCGCCAAGCCCAAAGCCGGGCTCACGGGCTTCAGCGTCTCGAACCTCCGAATCCCCGGCGCGGTGCGGCCGTGGGAGAAGGATTTCGGGAAGCCGGCGCGCATCGCCTCGGCGCTGGAAATAATGACTGACGGCCCGCTCGGTGGCGCGAGTTTCGCGAACGAGTTCGGCCGGCCCGCGTTGCTCGGGTATTTCCGCACGTACGAGGAGCGCGTGCCTGGTGCGCGCGGCGACGAAGTGCGCGGGTATCACAAGCCGATCATGATCGCGGGCGGGCTCGGCGCGGTACGGCCGGGGCACGTCGAGAAGGAGCCGATTCCGCCAGGCGCGGAGCTCGTGGTGTTAGGCGGGCCGGCGCTGCGCATCGGGCTCGGCGGCGGGGCTGCGAGTTCGGTCGCGTCGGGCGCGAGCGACGCGGAGCTCGATTTCGCCTCGGTGCAGCGCGACAACGCGGAGATGGAGCGGCGCTGCCAGGAAGTGATCGACGCCTGCGTCGCTCAGGGTGGCAAGAACCCGATCCTGTCGATTCATGACGTTGGGGCTGGCGGGCTCTCGAACGCGCTGCCCGAGATCGTGCATGGCGCGGGCCGCGGCGCGCGCATCGAGTTGCGCGCGATCCCGAACGACGATCCGGGCATGTCGCCGCTCGAGATCTGGTGCAGCGAGGCGCAGGAGCGTTACGTGCTCGCGATCGCGGCTGAGCGCGTCGCGGAGTTCGCGGCGCTGTGTACGCGCGTGCGCTGTCTCTCCGCGGTCGTGGGCGAAGCCACGGCCGAGGAGCGGCTGGTGGTGCACGACGCGCACTTCGCGAACGACCCGGTGGACGTGCCGCTCTCTTTGATTCTCGGCAAGCCGCCGCGCATGGTGCGCGATGCGAAGCGCGTCGCGGTGCGCCAGCGCGCGCTCGACCTAACTGCTGTGACCCTGCCCGAGGCGATCTGGCGCGTGCTGCACCTGCCCGCGGTCGCCGACAAGACTTTCTTGATCTCGATCGGCGATCGCACGGTGGGCGGGCTCGTCTCGCGCGACCCGATGGTCGGGCCGTGGCAAGTGCCAGTCGCGGACGCCGCCGTCACGATCGCGGGCTTCGACACCAACGCGGGCGAGGCGATGGCGCTCGGCGAGCGCACGCCGCTCGCGCTGATCGACGCCGCGGCTTCGGCGCGCATGGCGGTGGCCGAGGCGCTCACGAACTTGTTGTCGGCGGACGTGCCCTCGCTCTCGCACGTGAAGCTGTCCGCGAACTGGATGGCTGCGGCCGGGCACCCGGGCGAAGACGCCGCGCTCTACGCGGCGGTGCGCGCGATCGGGATGGATCTGTGCCCGGCGCTCGGCATCGCGGTGCCAGTCGGC
>JANNRF010000245.1:0-3611 GCA_031401135.1 Deltaproteobacteria bacterium
GCACGGCATCACCACCACATTGTCGCCGCTTTTCCATAATGAGGCGTTCCCCGACATGGTGCCGCGCGTGCTCGCGCGCGTCGAAGAGCAGTGGAAGCAAGGCGCGCGGGTGTGGCCGCAGGTGCAAACGCGACCGATCGATATCAGCTTCACGCTCGGCACGCGCAGCTTGCTCTACCTAACAATGCCGAGCTGGTACGGCGTCTCGCAGCTGCCGGACCGCGCGGCGAAGATCGCCGCGTTCAAAGATCCGGCGACGCGCGCGAAGCTGGTCGCGGAAGCCTCGCCGAACCCGGACGATCCGTTCCAGCGCGCGGTGCCGCGTTCCTTCGCGGAGGCGATCGTGCGGAAAGTGCACGAGCCCCGTAACAAGGGCTACGAGGGCCGCACGCTCGGCGACGTGGCGAGCGAGCGCGGCACCAGCGTGCCCGACGCGATGATCGACATCGCGCTCAGCGAGGATCTGCACACCTGGTACGCGCGCATCAACGTCGGCCATCGCCAGGACGACGCGGTGGGCGAGATGCTCGCGCACCCGTATGTGCACATCGGCGCGGGCGACGGCGGCGCGCACATCGGCGCCTTCGCGACCTACGGCGACACCGGCTACTTGTTCTCGCGCTTCGTGCGCAAGACGAAGGCGCTGCGGCTCGAAGAGGCGGTGAAGAAGATCACCTTCGACCCGTGCTCGATCTGGGGCCTCGGCCAACGCGGACTTCTCAGGCCCGGTTACAAAGCGGACGTAGTGGTGTTCGACCCGGAGACGATCGACCGCGGGCCCGAGACTGCGGTGCACGACTTGCCGAGCGGCGGTATGCGCTGGGTGCGCCCGGCCGTAGGCGTCGACACGGTGGTGGTCGGCGGGGCGGTCGCGTACAGCGCGGCCGGCGGATACACCGACGCGCGCCGCGGTGAGATCGTTTCGCGGCGCTGAGGCGGCAGCAGACGCGCGGCCCTGGGTCGCAATAACACGAAGCGCCCGCGAGGACTTCTCCTTGCGGGCGCTCTGTTTTCTGGATTCTTAGGATGCCTAGCGGCGCGTGGCCTTGTCGGCCTTCTTCGCTGCCTTGCGGCGCTCGGCGCGGTGCTTGGCTTGCACGATGCGCTTGTGCCGCACGCGCTTCTGCTTGTTCTTGCTGCTGGCCATGTCGTCTCCGTTTCGCGCGCGGGGGGAGCCGCGGCGCGCGGTTGTTTAGGCCACGCGCCCGCTCAGGTCGAGGCCACGCTAGGGCGAGATCGGGCCGGCAGGCGCCTTCGCACCCACGTCGCGCCAGTCCACGCGCCGCGTCAGCCACATCACCGCGGCCAGCGCTGCGAACAGGCCGAGGGCGCCGGCGAGCAGCGCGTAGTCCTCGTTCGTCAGCAGCACGAACAAGTAGCCGTAGAGCGTCGTCACGATGCCGGCTACGACGCCCGCGCGGCCCGCGTGCCGCAGCACCACCCAGGCGTAACCGCCGATCAGGCCGACGATGCCGCCGCTCGCGAGCGCGTACGCGACGCCGAAGCCGATGTGCTCGGCGAGCGAGAGTTCGAGTAAGAAGAACAGGCAGAGCGCGGCGCCAACCAACAAGTACTGCACCGAGTGCAGCGGCGTCTTCGTGAGTACCTCGAACAGCCAGAGTGTCGCGAATGTGAGCGCGATGAAGAGCACCGCGTACTTCGCGCTGCGCTCAGCCATTCGATACGTGTCGATGGGTGTTAGGAGCCGCACGCCGAACGAGGTGGGATCGATCGCTTGCGGCTGCTCGCTCATCGCCGCGTACGCGGCGGAGGCGCTGGCGTCGCGCTCCCGCGCTAAGCGGTCCGCGCCGCGCACGGGTTCGTCTCCCGCAAGCCAGCTCTGCGGGAAACCGCGGCCGAGCGAGGCGACCGTCCAGCTCGCGCTGAAGCCGGAGCCGTCTTTGCGGACCTCGCGATCCGCTGGCAACCACGCGCCGGTGAAGCTCGGCGACGGCCAACTCGATTCGAGCTTCGCGGTAGTTTTTTCGCCGAGCCGCACGATCGCGAGCGCCTCGCTGCCGCGCGCCCTGAGCGCCACTGCGAACTTCGCGCCCGCTTGCGCGCGCGCGCCGAGGAGGACGTGAACCGCTGCGCTGCTCGCCATGTTGCGCCCGCCGCCCGGCTCGAACGCGAGCTTCTCGTCGCCCCATGACAGCGAGATCTCGTCGATCGCGCGCACCTCCGAGAGATCGATCACCAACTCAGCGCGATCCCACAGCACCTCGCTCACCGCGGCGCCAAGCGGCGTGAAGTCTGCCGCTCCGAACGCGCCCGCGAGCGCGAGCTTCGCGTGATAGACGGGCACTTCGAAAATGCCGCGCTCGAGGGTTTTCGTTTCGAGCGTGCCCGTGACGTCGAGCGTCTCCGGCAAGAACACCGCGATGTCGCGCCGCTCGCGCTCGATCTTCGTGCCGTCGCCGAGGGTGTCATGCCAACGCACGACGAAGGGCACGACGAGCCGCGGGCCAGCGATGCGCTGCGCACCGCCCCAGCTCGCGGCGATGTTGCGAACCGCCTCGTCGCGGCGCGCGGTGCGTTCGTAGATCACGCTGCGAACCATGCCGATGGGAATCAGCAGCAAGAGTGCAAGGAACGAGAGCACGAGTAGCCGCAAACCCTGAGAACTCTGAGCCGAAGCGAGCCATGCACGCTGTTGCAAGGAGTCTCCCTCTGCGGATGGACGCCGAAATTGGCGCCGCCGCAGCAAGGCACAGACCCCGGGTTCGCGCGCGCGGTTCCCGCGTTGTTATTGCGCGCGCGCTGCGGGCCGCTGCGCGGCGCGCGAGCGCGTCCTCAGAACCGCGACGCGCTCAGCTTCACGTCCGCGTGCGCCCAGGCTTGGGCGAAACCCTGCTCTGCCCACGCCGCCTGCTCCGCTTTGCCCTGCGCGTGCAACGCCTGAGCGAGCCCGTACATCGACCAGCCGTTCTTCGGGTACTGCTCGAGATCCTTGCGGTAGACGGCCTCCGCTTCGCTCGCGCGTCCGGCTTGCAACAGCACCGCGCCTAATGCCTGGCGCGTCGGCATGTACCACGGCGGCGGCTCGGTGTACGGCAACGCGTCCTGCGCTGCGACCGCGGCCTCGATCGAGTCGATCGCGCCCGTGGCATCACCGCCCGCCGCCGCGATCTCGCCCGCGAGGTGATGGCTCGCGAGGCCGAGCAGCGTCGCCGCGTTCACGAACCCACCGCCCACGATCGTCGTCTCAGCTGCTGGCAGCGCCGCCGCCGCATCGACCGCGGCGAGTTCCTGCTCTGCGTCCGCGGTGTGGCCGAGCCGCGCGTGGGCGAGGCCACGCGCATAATGCCAGACGCCACCCTGATAGATGCGCCCCGCTGGCGGCGCGGGCTCGGCGAGCACCGCGTCCCAGCGCCCGAAGCGCGCGAGCGTGAGCAGCGGAATCGGCAAGTAATCCTCGACCGGCGGGAACGCAGCGAACTGCGGCTCGACGATCGATGCGAGCCGCCGCGCTTCCGCGATCGCGCGTTCGCTCTCGCCCTGCGCCGACGCCGCCGCCCAGATGAAGTGCACGTTGTGCGGGTAGTAGAGCGCGCCATACACCGGGTAGTTGTTGGGTCCGCAGAGCGCGAACAGCGCTTCGTCGGCGCGCG
>JANNRF010000246.1:0-33337 GCA_031401135.1 Deltaproteobacteria bacterium
GCTTGATCTGGACGCCCCAGAAGACGAGCTCGCAGCCGAGCCGCTCGAGCACGGGGCGCACGTGGTCGTGGTCGCCCACCGAGACGCCGGCGGAGGAGACCAGCACGTGCGACGAGAGGCCCGCAGCGAGCAGTCTCTCGAGATCCTCGGGTGTGTCGCGGGCGATGCCGAGGTAGATCGGATCAGCGCCCACCTCGCGACACTGCGCCGCGATCGAGTACGAGTTCGAGGAGACGATGCGGCCGCCGCTCGGATCGCCGTCGGGCTCGACCAGCTCGTCGCCGCCCGAGAGCACCGCGACGTTCGGGCGCCGGTGCACGTGTGCGAGCGTCTTGCCGAGCGAGGCGAGCATCCCGACTTCCGCGGGCCCGATGCGCACGCCAGGCGAGAGCACGAGCTCGCCCGCTCGCACGTCCTCGCCGGCCGCGCGCACGCTCTCGCCACGCGCCACCGCGAGCAGCACGCGCAGCTCGCCGGCGCGCGCCTCGGTGTCCTCCTGACGCACAACGGTGTCGGCCCCGGGCGGGATCGGCGCGCCCGTGAAAATGCGCGCGGCCTCCCCCGCCGCGAGCGCGCGCGGCGCCGAGCCGCCCGCTGCGACCTCGTACGCAACGCGCAGCTTCGCGCCCGCCGCAGCGACATCCGCAGCGCGCACCGCGTAGCCGTCCATCGCCGAGCAATCCGCCGGTGGCAGCGTGCGCGCCGAGCGGACTTCTTGCGTCAGCACGCGCCCGAGCGCCGCCTCGAACGCCACGATCTCGGGCGCGAGCGGCCGCGCCCCCGCGAGCACCAACGCCCGCGCCTCCGCCACCGAAATACCCGTCCTCATCGCGCCAACCGTATCGCGACCCAGTTCGGTTGGGGACGTTCCACGACGAACGCGACGAAACACCCCGGGACGTTCCACGACGAAAATCGCGGAGCGCGGGGGGGGATTCGCGCGGCTACTGGGAAGCAACGCGACCCGGCCTCGTTTCGCGAGCGTGGCAGGCGACGCGTCGCCTGTGTCCGCCTGTGTGCGGTTGCGCCCGATTGCGACTCATTCGTCGTGGAACGTCCCGGGTGGTTTCGTCGCGTTGTCGCTGCTCGCCCGGGGCGGTTCGCGATCTCCCCGCCGCGCGCGAACGCGCCTATCGTCCCGCGCCATGCGCCGCGATCTTGCCGACGTGCTCGAAGCCATCTTGGCGGGCGTCGTCGTGGTCGGGCCCGCCGGGCGCGTCGAGGAGCTGAACTCGGTCGCGTGCCGGATGCTCGGCCGCTCGCGCGAAGCCGCGGTGGGCTGCGCGATCGACGAGTTGGTTGCGCCGGGGCACGAGATCGCGCGGCTCGCGCGCAGCGTGCTCGCGCGCGGCGCCGCGATCTCGGCAGCCGACTGCGAGCTCGAGCCGCAGCGCGGCGAGCGCATCCCGATCGACGTGTCCGCCTCGCCGCTGCAAGGCGAGAGCGGGGAGACGCAAGGCGCCGTGGTCGTGTTGCGCGACCGCAGCGCGCATCGCCGCCTCGAGCAGCTCGAAGCCGAGCGCGAGCGCTTCGCTTCGTTCGGGCAGATTGCTGCGGGCCTCGCGCACGAGATCAAGAACCCGCTTGGCGGCATCCGCGGCGCGGGCGAGCTGCTCGCGCTGCGCGCGGGCGACGCGAAGGCGCGCGAGACCGCGCAGCTCGTGGTGCGCGAGGCCACGCGCATCGCGGCGCTTGTCGACGATTTCTCGGTGTTCGCGCGCGGCGAAAAGCTGCGCCTCGCGCCAGCCAACGTGCACCGGATCCTTGACGGCGTACTCGCGCTGCTCGGCCACGACCCATTGGGCGAGGCCGTCGAAGTCGTGCGCTCCTACGATCCCTCGATCCCCGATTTCGGCGCCGACGCCGACCGCTTGATCCAGGTCTTCCTGAACCTGATGCGCAACGCCTTGCAGGCGATGGAAGATGGCGGCGGCACGCTCACAGTCTCGACGCGCATGACGCTCGACCACCGCATCGCGCTCGAGGACGGCAAGCCGCTGCCCACGCTCGCGATCTCCGTGCGCGACACCGGTCGCGGCATGAGCGCCGACCAGTTGCGCCAAGCCACCACGCCATTCTTCTCGGCGCGCGAGGGCGGCACCGGCCTCGGCCTCGCGGTCGCTGATTATTGGGTCGCGCAGCATCGCGGCACCCTTCACCTCGAGAGCGACCTCGGCGTGGGCACCGCAGTGCGTGTGACGCTGCCGCTGCGGAGAGTTTCGTGAGCGGCGCGCGCGTGCTGATCGCGGACGACGAGCCGTCGATCCGCTTCGTGTTACGGGAGACGCTCGAATCCGCGGGCCACAGCGTCACCGAAGTGGCGAACGGCGACGACGCCCTGCGCGCGCTCGCCGGCGCGAGCTTCGACCTCGCGTTCTGCGATATCCGCATGCCCGGCCCGAGCGGGCTCGAATTGCTCGACCGCGTGAAGACGCTCGGCAGCGACGCGGCAATCGTGATCATCACGGCGCAGAACACGTTCGAGAACGCCGTCGAGGCGATGAAGCGCGGCGCCTTCGATTATCTGGTGAAGCCGTTCGGCACGCAGGAGATCCTCGCGCTGGTTGCGAAGACGCTGCGGGCGCGGGCGCTCGAGAGCGAAGTGCGCGCGCTGCGCCGCGCGCTCGGCAAGGGCGCTCCGCCGAGTGAGCGACTGGTCGGGCGCAGCGGCCCGCTGCTCGACGTGTTCAAGACGATCGGCCGCGTGGCGCGCAGCGATGTGCCCGTGCTTGTTACGGGCGAGAGCGGCACCGGCAAGGAGCTGATCGCGCGCGCGATCCACGCCGCGAGCCCGCGCGCCGCGGCGCCGTTCGTCGCGGTGAACGCCGCCGCGATTCCGCGCGAGCTGCTCGAGAGCGAGCTGTTCGGCCACGAGCGCGGCGCGTTCACCGGCGCGGTCGAGGCGCGCGCCGGTCGCTTCCGCGAGGCGAGCGGCGGCACGCTCTTCCTCGACGAGATCGGCGACATGCCGATCGACCTCCAGGCGAAGCTGTTACGGGTGCTGCAGAGCGGCGAGGTCACCTCCGTGGGCGGACGGCGCGCGGAGCCCGTGAATGTGCGCATCATCGCAGCCACGCACCGCGATCTCGACGCCGCGGTCGCGAACCACGTGTTCCGCGAAGACCTGCTGTATCGCCTGCGCGTCGTGCCGCTCGTGGTGCCGCCGCTGCGGGAACGCCGCGAAGACATCCCGCCCCTAATTGACCACTTCCTCGCCCGCTACGACGCGGAGTTGACCGGCGGCATGCACGTAATCTCGCCCGCGGCCGTCGAGCGCCTCGCGAAGCACGCCTGGCCCGGCAACGTCCGCGAGCTCGAGAACGCCATCAAGCGCGCGCTCGTGCTGGCCAGCGGCGAAGTGATTGGGGAGGAGGACTTCGCGTTCCTCGAGAGCGGCGGCGCAGAGCGCGTGGCGCTGACGCTCGAAGCGCTGGTGCGCGCCGAGACCGAAGCCGCGCTCGACGGCGCCGCGCCAGGGGACGCGCCCGGCGATGTACACGGAGCGCTGCTGGCGCGCGTCGAGAAGCCGCTGATCGAGACCGCGCTCGCGCGCACCGGCGGCAACCAGCTGCGCGCGGCGGAGTTGTTGGGGATCAACCGCAACACGCTGCGCAAGCGGATCCTCGAATTGGGCATCGACGTGCCGGATAAAACCTGATGCCCGACTTCGCGGGGCTGCACGTGCTGGCCGACGACGACCCGCGCTGGAAGCACGACCCCATCGCGCAGGCGCGCGCGGCGTGCGAGGGCGGTGCGCGCGTGGTGCAACTGCGGGCGAAGCGCGCGACGGACACCGAGGCGCTCGTGTGGGGACGCGAGATTCGCGCGCTCACTCGAGCCGCAGGCTGCGTGTTCGTGATGAACGACCGCGTCGATCTCGCGCTCGCGTGCGAGGCCGACGCCGTGCACTTAGGGCAAGATGACCTCCCGCCCGAAGCCGCGCGCCGCATTGCGCCGCGGCTCGCGATCGGGCGCTCGACCCACGACGCGGCGCAGCTCGCGCGCGCGCTCGGCGAGCCGATCGATTATGTCGCGTACGGCCCGCTCTTCGGCACCGCGAGCAAGCAGACGGGCTATGGCGCGCGCGGGCTCTCGGCGCTGCGCGAGATCGCGTCGCACTGCGCGCCGCTACCGCTCGTCGCGATCGGCGGCATCGACGCGTCGAACGCGGCGGCCGCGCGCGCTGCTGGCGCGCACGGCATAGCGGTGATCTCCGCAGTCGCGAATGCGGGCGACCCCGTTGCGGCGGTTCGCGAACTCGTGGCCGCATGGGACACGCCATGAGAACGGCGCGCCGCCAGTGACCGAGCTCGCCTCCCGCGCGGCCGCCCTGCTGGGCATCGTCGTCTTCATCGCCATCGCTTGGGCCTTCTCCGAGCATCGCCGCCGCTTCCCCGTGCGCGTCGTCGCCTGGGGCCTCGCACTCCAGCTCGGCCTCGCATTGCTCTTGTTACGGAGTCCGGCGGGCAGAGCCTTCTTCGTGGGCGTAAACAACGCCGTCAACGCCTTCATCCGCTTCACCGACGCCGGCACCGATTTCGTGTTCGGCTCGCTGCGCACCACGGGCTTCTCATTCGCGCTCGAAGTGCTGCCCGTAATCGTCGTGATGGGGAGCCTGTTCTCCGTGCTCTACCACTGGGGCGTCGTGCAGCTCGTGGTGCGCGCGCTCGCCCGCGGCCTCTCGCGCGCGATGGGAATCTCCGCCGCCGAGAGCTTGTCCACCGTCGCCGACGTGTTCGTCGGCATGACCGAAGCGCCGCTGCTGATCAGGCCATACCTCGCGCGCATGACGCGCAGTGAGCTCTTCACCGTAATGACCGCGGGCATGGCGACGATCGCGGGCTCCGTGCTCGTCGCCTACGCCAAGATGCTCGGCGGCGGCGACTACGCCGGCCACCTCGTCACCGCGAGCTTCATGGCCGCGCCCGCGGCCGTGCTGCTCGCGAAGGTGATGGTGCCCGAGACCGGCGTGCCTGAGACGAGCCACGCGGAGGCCGCGGCGGTGGCCGTCGAATCCGTAAACACGATCGACGCCGCGGCGGCCGGCGCGAGCGCCGCGCTGCGCCTCGCCGCGAACGTGGGCGCGCTGCTGATCGCCTTCATCGCGCTGCTGGCGATGGCGAACGCGGGCCTCGAAGCGGTGGGCGGCTGGCTAGGCATCGAGCACCTAACACTCCAGCGCCTGTTCGGCTGGCTGTTCGCGCCGTTCGCGTTGCTGCTCGGCATCGCGCCGAGCGAGGCGCAAGCCGTCGGCGCGCTACTCGGCGTGAAGACCGTGTTCAACGAGTTCCTCGCCTACCGCGATCTCGGCGCGCTCGTCGCGCAGCACGCGATCTCCCCGCGTGCCGCGGTGATCAGCTCCTACGCGCTCTGCGGCTTCGCGAACTTCGGCTCGCTGGCGATCCTGTTAGGCGGAGTCGGCGCGATGGTGCCCGAGCGCAGGCCCGAGATCGCGCAGCTGGGGCTGAAGGCGATTCTGGCAGGCACGCTCGCGACCATGATGACTGCGAGCGTGGCGGCGGTGTTGGTGTAGCTGTGAGGGGGCCGTGGCTACTTGCGCTTGCGCGCCGGGCGACGCTTGGCGCCCGCGCTCGCTCCCGCCCGCCTCGCCTTGACGCGCAGCCGGGCCCGCTCGCCGCCCTTTCGAAAGAACTCGATCACCTCGTCCTGCGACATTCCAGCGAGCTTCGCCGCCATCTCGTCGCGAATCTTTCGCACCATCTCGACTGCGCGAATCTCATGTTTCGCCATAGAAGGTGACCTCTCGAGGAGACGCAATCGTCACGGGTGGAACGCCGAGCCGAGCGTTCACGGCGTTGAGCGCCCGCACCTTATCCACGCGCACGAGATGCCGGAAGTCCCAACTTACGAGGGTGTCTACTCGCGCGAAACTGGCGAGGGCGACGTGGAGCATGTCGTTCCGCGACCGCCAAGAAAGAACGCCCTGCTCCGCGTAGGCGACTGCGAGGTCGTCGACTTGGCGAGTGACCGTGAGAATTTCGGCTCCGAGACCAACGAGTTCGTGGTATTGCGAGCGGACGTTCGGCGGCGCCAGATCGACTTCCATCGAGACGACGTCCGACACGACCGCCCGCAGGCGACGCCGCCGAAAGTCCTCGAACAAGAGCCGCGACCACTCCGTGAACTCCGGATCGAAGCAGCCACCGATCACCGACGTGTCGACGTAAACGCGAAAGCGCCGCATGCCGCGACGCTATGGGCACGCGAATCAGCGCGCGCTGAGAAAGAGCGCCGAAGCGCGACGGAGGGCGCCAGAAAGCCTGTGCGGCTTCGCGAACTACGGCTCGCTGGGATTTCTGTTAGGCGGAGTCGGGGCGATGGTGCCCGAGTGCAAGCCCGAGATCGCGCAGCTCGGGCTGAAGGCGATCGCGGGGGGAACGCTCGCGAGATGATGACCGCGAGCGTGGCGGCGGTGGTGGGGTGAAGTGGGCGTTCGCTCTCGAATTACGCCCGATAGCTGACCTCAGTACTTAGGATCCCAGGGCCAGCAAGGGACGAGTCGCTGGACGACAACAGCCGAGTCAGCAAACAGTTCAACGAGACAGAACGAGTCCATGCCCGAAGGCGGAGACTCGGAACTCAGCAGGTGCAACGCGCGCGGGGACTCCGTCTCGAGGACCGAGGACGAGAACGGCGGAACGCTGCGCTCTCCAGCGAGCACCCGGAGGCGTTGCAAAAATTTCCGTGAGTCCTTGCACGTCGCGATCATGTCTTCCGGAACTGACCCGAACGCCCTGCTGGACCTCAAGCTTCTCAACGACCCCTTCTCGCTCGCCCGAGTTCTTAACGTAGATCTGCAGGGGGCCGTCCTTCGAGTGCCTCAGGATTCTGAAGTCAAGATTCGTCGACGGCGGAGCTACGTGGTCGGCGAGGCGAGTTCCAAGGCGATCGAACAACGGGGAGAACAGCGAAAGGAGCGCTCCCGAGAGCAGTCCCGCGAGGTGTATGACCACCTCGCGCCAGTACATGGGCTTCACCGCCCTCCCCATGTACTCACTTCCCCTCGAACTTCGCCGGCCTCTTCTCCAGGAACGACTTCACGCCTTCCGTGAAATCCTTGCTGCGGAATAGCGGCAGTAGTTGCAGGTAGACGTGGTGCACGTTCGCTTCGAACGTTTCGGTTAGGGCCATGCGCATCATGCGCTTGGTGCCTTGCACCGCGAGCGGGGCGTTGGCGGCGATCTCGTGCGCGAGCGCGAGGGCTTCCTTCATCAACAACTCGCCGGGTACGACCTTCGAGACGAGGCCGAGCTCGAGGCACTCGTCAGCGGAGAGGGTGCGGCCCGTGAAGAAGATCTCGCTGGCCTTGGCCCAGCCGACGAGGCGCGGCATCAGCCATGTGCCGCCGCTTTCGGGGATTACGCCGCGTTTGGTGAAGGCGGCGGAGAGTTTTGCGCTGTCGGAGGCGAGGCGGATGTCGCAGCCGATCGCGAGGTCCATGCCGTAACCGGCGGCGCCGCCGTTGATCGCGGCGATCGTGGGCTTGTCCATTTGGTGGAGCACGACCGGGGGCGCCTCGCGCAGGTCGAAGCCGCCGCCGAGGTTGCCGCCGCTGGCTTGCTCTTTGAGGTCGAGGCCTGCGCAGAAGGCGCGGCCGGCGCCGGTGATTAGGACGACGCGCACTTCGGGATCGCGGTTGGCTTCGAGCAGCTGCTCGGTGAGCGCTGCGAGCATCGGGCCGCTGATTGCGTTCAGGCGTTCGGGGCGGTTCAGGGTGAGGATCGTGACGCCACCTTGTTTCTCGACGAGTAGCTCGGACATGGGGACTCCTGGTTGGGTGAGGCTGGTTTTGCGAAGCGCGCAGTCTATCCCGGTGGACGCGACCGGCGCGCGCGGGTTCGCGGGCGGGCGCGCTCGCCGGCTGCGACGCCGAGGCCCGGGGCGGCTCCCCTCGACATTACACGGATTGCTCGATTCGTGAGTCGTATGTAAGGTTGGCCCGATGCGCCGCCCCACCGCCAAGAGCCTCACGCTCGATCTGCTCTCCTCGCTGCGCGGCGAGGCGATGCCCGTCTCGGCGTTGGTCGCTGCCGCGCGGCTGTTCCGCATCGACGAGAACGCCCTGCGCGTGGCGATCGCGCGGCTGCTCGGCGCGGGGCAGATCGTGCGCGACGAGCGCGGCTCGTACCGGCTCGGCGAAGCAGCGCACGCGATCGATCAACGCGTGCTGGGCTGGCGCGCGGCGGAGCTGCGCGTGGCGAAGTGGCCCGGCGGCTGGTGGATGGTGCGCACCGGCACGCTGCCTCCCGCACGTTCGCTGGAGCGCCGTCACCGCGAGCGCGCGCTCGCATTGCTGGGCTTCGCGGTGTTCGCGCCCGGCATCGCGCTGCGTCCTGATAACTTGCGCGCGTCGCTCGAGGAGTTGCGTGCCGAACTGCGCGAGCTCGGGCTCGAGCGCGACGCGCTCGTCGCGCTGGTGAGCGAGCTCGACGCCGAGAGCGAGGCACGCGCGCGCGGGCTCTGGAAGCGCGAGGCGTTCGCTGCGCTCTACCGCCGCTCGCTGAGCGAGCTCGAGGCGAGCGAGGCGCGACTCGCGGCGCTCCCCGAACAGCGCGCGATGGTCGAGTCGTTCCTGTTAGGGGGGCGCGTGATCCGCGAGTTCGTGCTCGATCCGCTCTTGCCCGAGCCGCTCGCACCCGAGGCGGAGCGACGCGCGCTCGCGCAGGCGATGCGCCGCTACGACCGGGTCGGCCGCCGCGCCTGGGCGAGCTTCATGGCGCGCTTCGGCGCGCCTCACGTTTCAACGCCCGCGCACGGCGAGCGCACGCTCGCGCAAGCCTTCGCTTAGGGAAAACGAGGAGATCTCTCATGGCCGAAGCCGTCGTCGAACGTCACACCGCAGAGGGCGATTTTTCTTGGCGCGCGCAGCTCTCGCGCGAACAGATCGCGGAGTTGTTGCGCTTCGAGGATTGGCGCAGCTGGGGCTCGATCGCGTTCAACTGGGTCGTCGTGTTCGGCGCGATGGCGCTCGTAGCGCTGTGGCCGAGCCCGTGGACGCTCCCGCTGCCGATCGCGCTCGCGCTGTTTCTGATCGGCACGCGCCAGCTCGGCTTCGCGGTGTTGATGCACGAGGCTGCGCACCGCTCGCTGTTCGGGAATCGCGCCACCAACGACTGGGCGGGGCAGTGGCTCTGCGCGTACCCGATCTGGAGCGATACGACGGTCTATCGCGCGTACCACCTGCAACACCACGCGCACACCGGCACGCAGCGCGACCCCGATCTCGGCCTGATTAGGCCCTTCCCGATCACGCGCGCGAGCCTGCGGCGTAAGATCCTGCGCGATCTCACCGGGCGAACCGGCGTGAAGTTCGCGCGCGCGGCGTTCATGCGCAGCATTGCGCGCTGGCACGAGCCCGAGGGCCGGCGCGCGACGATCGGCGTGCTCGCGACGAACGCGCTGCTGCTCGGCGCGCTGGCCGCGCTCGGGCACGCGGAGCTGTACCTGTTATGGGCAGGCGCGTGGCTCACGAGCAACACGCTGGTGACGCGCATCCGCTCGATCGCCGAGCACGCGCTCACGCCGAACGCGGATGACCCGCTCGGCAACACGCGCACCACCCTCGCCCGCTGGTGGGAGCGCCTGCTGATCGCGCCGAACCGCGTGAACTACCACCTCGAGCACCACCTGCTGATGACCGTGCCGCACTACAAGCTGCCGCGAATGCACGAGTTGCTGCGCGAACGCGGGCTGCTCGCGCGCGCCTGCGTCGAGCGCGGCGGCTACGCCGCGATCCTGCGCCGCGCGGCGTCCCTGGCCGCTTAACGGTGGCGCCGAACCCCGCACAGCGCGCGAGCGCGAAGCTCGCGGTTGGGTTCGCCGTGTTCCTCGGCGTCGCCGAGGTTGTTCGCAATTGGGGCGATTGGGGCTTCTGGCCGTTCTGGGTGGTGGACTACCTCGCGGTCGTGCTGTTACTGGCGGGCGCGGATGGCACGCTGCGCAGCGCGCGCGCGCCGCAGTCGCCGCTGCTGTCCGGCGCTTGGGGTTTCACCTGCGCGATGTTCTACGGGAGCTTTTTCGGGCACGTCGCGGCGCTGCGAGAGAACCCGACCGCCTCGGACCACGGCCCGATCGAGCACGCGCGCCTCACCTGGACGATCGGAGTGCTGTTCGCCCTCACGATCGTGGGGTTTGCGCTGAGCCTCATGCGCGCGAGCGAGCCCGCGGAAGAGTCGGTCGAGCGGGGTTGACCGGGCGCCGCAGATCGCCGGTACCTGAGAGCGAAGGCGCGTGAGTGAAGTCTCGCTGTTGCTCAGAAGGCTCGGTGGTGCGCAGCAGCGATTTCGTCGTGGAACGTCCCGGGGTGTTTCGACGCGTTCGTCGTGGAACGTCCCTAGTCGAGGTGTCAGCGGGGGCGGTAGATGAGGACGAGGTTGCGGGTGTAGACGGTCCAGCCGAAGGCTTGGCCGAGGACGAAGACGGGGTCGCCGCGGTGGAGGGCGTAGCTGAGGGTGATCAGGCTGCCGATCAGGGACAGCCACCAGAACGCCACGGGCATATGGCTCGCACCGCGGCGTTCTGAGGCGATCCACTGCACGGCGAAGCGCGAGAAGAAGAGCAGCTGGCCAACGAGGCCCAGCGCGGTCCAGGCGTCCCAGCTCGCGGGGTTCAAGAAGGCCGGCACGTCCATCGCCTCTCCTCGCATTGCGTTGCGCTTCGTCGGCCGCGCACACTCGCAGCACGCTCCTCACGCGGCAAGAATGCTTGACGCCCCCACGCGCGTTGCCGACTCTGCGCTTTCCCCGGATCGCCTGCGCCCACCAACGCCCGCGCGGTCCGCCCCATGGAGCTTCATGAGCAGCGTCACCCCCGCACAGGTTCTCGCCGCCCTGCGCCCGATCATCGACCCAGATTTCGGCAAGAGCATCGTCGAACTCGGCTTCATCAAGAACCTGCGCGTGGACGGCGGCGACGTCGCGTTCACGATCGAGCTCACGACGCCCGCCTGCCCGGTGAAGGCCGAGTTCGAGCGCGCTGCCAAGCAAGCCGTGAGCGCGCTGCCGGGTGTGGCGAACGTCGCAGTGACGATGACCGCGGACACGCGCGGCCGCGGCGGCGCGGCACCCGGCGCCGCCAAGGGCGACGTGCTCCCGGGCGTGCGGAACACGATCGCAGTGGCCTCGGGTAAAGGCGGTGTCGGCAAGAGCACCACCGCGGTGAACCTCGCGCTGGCGCTCAGCGAAAGCGGCGCGCGCGTCGGCATCCTCGACGCGGACGTCTATGGCCCCTCGCTGCCGCTCCTGCTCGGCATCCACGAACGCCCGGTCAGCGAGGAGCGCGACGGCAAGAAGCTGATCCAGCCGCTCGAGGCCTACGGCATGAAAGTCATGTCGATGGGCTTCTTCATCAATGCGAACTCGCCGGTGATCTGGCGCGGCCCGATGGTGCACGGCCTGATCAAGCAGTTCCTCGTCGATGTGCAGTGGGGCGAACTCGATTATCTGGTGATCGATATGCCGCCCGGCACCGGCGACGCAGCGCTCACGCTCACCCAGAACGCGCCGCTCTCCGGCGCGGTGATCGTGACCACCGCCAACGACCTCTCGGTGATCGACGCGCGCAAGGGCCTGAAGATGTTCGAGAAGGTGGACGTGCCGGTGCTCGGCATCGTCGAGAACATGGCCTACTTCGTGCCGCCGGATCTGCCCGACCGGAAGTACTTCATCTTCGGCCAAGGCGGCGGCAAGCGCGTCGCCGACGAGCTCGCGGTGGATTTCCTCGGCGAGGTCCCGATCGACACGCGCGTGGTCGAGGGCGGCGACATCGGCAGACCGATCTTGGTGCACGCGCCCGACAGCCCCGCGGCCGCTGCCCTGCGCGGGATCGCTGGCCGCGTCGCGCGCAAGCTCGCGATCCTCGCCGAGCGCACGCCGAAGCTGGCAGACTCGAACATCAGCTGGGTTACGAGCGCGAATTGATGCCGACTCGAGACAAGCTTCGCCTCCAGCCCGATGAGCGCCTCGCTTTCCTGCAAGGCTTCCTGCGCCGCCCCCAACAAGTCGGCTCGGTGATCCCGAGTTCGCGCTTTCTAGAACGCCGCCTCGTGGCGCTAGCGGACGTGAAGCACGCGAAGCTCGTCGTGGAACTCGGCCCCGGCACCGGCGGCACCACGCGCGCGCTGCTCGCCGCGCTGCCCGCGGACGCGAAACTGCTCTGCTTCGAGCTCGACGCGAACTTCGCCACGCTTCTGAAGCGCGAGAGCGATCCGCGCCTAATCGTTCACCACGGCAGCGCCGAACAGCTCGCGGAGATCCTCGCTGCTCACGGGCTCGATGCGCCCAACGCGGTGATCTCGGGCATCCCGTTCTCGACGATTCCGCCTGCGGTGGGCGCTCGCATCATCGAGAGCATCCGCGCCGCGCTCGCACCGAGCGGTTGCTTCGTGGCTTATCAGGTGCGCGGCACGGTCGCCGAGCTGGCGCGGCCCGTGCTCGGCGCGCCCGACGTGACGATCGAGTTGCTCAACATCCCGCCCGTGCGCGTGTTCCGTTGGCACGTGGGCGGCGCGCGCCAGCGCCGTGCGAGCGCGACGAGCGCGGCGCAGCAAGCCCAACGCGCTTAGGCGAGCGCGCTCCCTCCCTCACGCCGCTTGCTGGACGCGGCGTCGCGGGAATGCAAGCGGTGAGGCGCAGCAGACACGGAGGCCCCTGTTCGACTTCGCTCGGCTTCGCCTCGCTGCGCGCGGCGAAGCGCCGCTTGCCTCAGCGCCCGTGCAGCAGCTCGGGATACATCGCCGGCGCGGGCCCGGACGGCTTCGCGTTGTAGGCCTCGTACGTGACGCTCTCGAGCTGCACGCGCGGGTCCGGCGAGAAGAAATCGTCGCTGAGGTCGACCTTCTTCTCCCACGCGAGGTAACGCGTCTCGCTCTCGTTCCCGCTCTCGCGGTCCCACGCCTTCGTGTAGAGCGGCAGCTTCTCCTCGCCGGTGCTCACGCAAACCTCGCGGCGGCCGGATTGATCCGTGAGCCGAAAGAGGTCACAGGCGACCTCCTCGCCCGCGGCCTTCACCTTCTCGCCGCCAAGCTTCACGAGAATCTCCTGCTCGTTCCCGAACGACCGGCCGCGCGTCGCGTCGCCGGCCACAGACTTCGGATTGCGCTGGATCGAGACCCCCTTGCCCGTAGCCGCGTCGACGATCACGTAGCGATCACCTTTCACGTAGGTGAGGATCGGGTGCCCGGCGTAGACGATCTCAGCGCGCAGCCACGGCCCCTTCGCCCAGAGCCGCTCGACGCGAGGCCCGGCGCCGCTGCTGCCGAGGCGCTCGGCGTGCCATGTCTCGGCGGTCGCGGAAGCTGCGACAAGACTCAGGGCCAGCAGGGTGGCGAGGCGGCTCAACATGTTCGTGGCTCCGAAGTGCGCGAGGTGAAGGAAACGCCGCGCAAGCCTGCGGCAATCGGCTGGATCGCAGTGGGTGTGCAGCGCGCGGAAGAAACCCGAACTGCGGTGTGGGGAAAGGCGGGGCAGCTTACCATCGCGCTGTGTGCCTCCCATCCATCTAATCCCGACATCCGGGCCCGACCGACCCGATGTCCGGCCCCCACCAACCCCGACAGCTGGCCCCGACCGTCCCTGACAGCTTGCAGAATGGTGACCCGATCCCAATGAGCCCGACCCGTGTCGCCCTCAGCATCGCTGGCTCCGACCCTACGGGCGGCGCCGGCCTTCAGCTCGATTTGCAGGTCTTTCGCGCGCTGGGGGTCCACGGCTGCGCTGTGCCGACCGCGCTGACCGTTCAAGACACCGCCAAGGTGCACAGCGTGCTGCCGCTTTTCCCGAATGTGGTGACCGAGCAGCTGCGCGTCCTGCTGCGCGATGTCCCGCCCCACGCCGTGAAGCTGGGCATGCTCGCGAGCGACGACGTGCTGCGCGCGGTCGACCTCGGCCTCGACCTGCTGCGGGGGCTACCGGTCCCCCTCGTGATCGACCCCGTGCTGCGCGCGAGCGACGGCAAGGAGTTGCTCCAGCGCCGCGCCATCCCCGGGCTGCGCGAGCTGATCAGGCGCTGCGCGCTGGTGACGCCGAACCTCGCGGAGGCGGAGACGCTTTGCGAGCGGGACGTCTCGACGCGCGCGGGAATCGAGAGCGCGGCGCGCCAGCTGGTGAGCGAACTCGGCGCGGGCGCGGCGCTCGTGAAGGGCGGCCATCGCGAGCGCGACGCGGATGATTGCCTCGCGACGAGAAGTGAGGCGGGCATCGCAGTAAGCTGGCTCAAAGGCGAGCGCATTCCGGGCGGCGACGTGCACGGCACCGGCTGCGCGCTGAGCGCTGCGATCACAGCGCAGCTCGCACGAGGCGAGGAGATGACGATGGCAGTTGAGATAGCGCGCGGGTTCGTGCGAGACGCGATCGCGCACGCGCAGGCAATTGGCGGCGGACGACGCGTGCTCGGCTTTTCGCGATGAGCGCCAAAGCCAAACCGAAGGCAAAGCCCAAGGCCAAGGGCGGCGCGAAGGTCCGAAAGCAATTGGTCGCAGTCGAGGAAGAGCTTCGACTCGAGCTGCTGCGCTTGTTGTCGGATCCCACGATCCGGCGAAATCCGATCCTGTTCGACAACAGCCGCTTTCCTCAGGAAGACGAGCCGTCATCCCCGATTGCGGATCGCCTGCTGGAGTTCGCCGACCGGGCGCAGAAATTGCGCACGAGCCTTGGCGACGCCGACGCGCGCTGCCCGAGTTCGTTCTACCTGCGCGCGTGCGAAGAGAACGCCGATCTCGCGAATCCGCAGCGCAGAGGCCCGCTGCGGCTGATGCAGGATCTGCTCGACGCACTGCAGACGCTGCCCGCGCCGCCGGCCTAACGACTTCGCTCGGCGAAGGGCCGCTTACTGGGCGCTGCGCCGCGGGAATGCATACGCGGAGGCGCAGCAAACACCGAGGCCCCCGTTCGACTTCGCTCGGCTTCGCCTCGCTGCGCGCGGCGAGGCGCCGCTTGCTGGTGACTGGCATCGCGGGAATGCGCGCGACGAGGCCCAATCGGCGCGGAGGCCACTGTTCGATCTCCGCTCGCCTGCGGCTCGCTGCGCGCGGCGAAGCGCCGCTTACTGGGCCGCCACCACGCGGATCTCCACCCAGTACTGCGGGGCTGCGAGCTTGGCTTCGACGCAGGCGCGGGCGGGCGTTGCGCCGAGAGCGACCCACGGGTCCCAGGCTTCGTTCATCGCGGCATAATGCCTGATGTCGCTGAGCCAGATCGTGGCGCTGAGGATCCGGCTCTTGTCGCTGCCGCCTTCGGCAAGCAGGCGGTCGATCTGCGCGAGGATCTGCGCGGTCTGCTTCTTCGCGTCGGGCACCGGATCGTCGGCGACGATGCCGGCGCTGTAGACGAGACCGCCGTGGACGGCTGCCTGCGAGAGGCGCTTGCCGGGCTGTAGACGCTGGATGCTCATCGTGTGTTCTCCTACTGATTAGGTCGCGCGTGACGCGCGGCGGCGCCAAGACGTGTAAGCAGTTTGTCCCAGATCCCCCCGAAGCCGCCGTTGCTGAGAGTGATCACGACGTCGCCCGCAGCGCAGACGGAGGCGAGGTGGTCGACGATCGCGTCGACGCCGTCGCAGGCAACCGTCGGGATGCCGCGCGCTGTTAGGTCCGCGGCGAGCTTGTCGGCGGAGAGCAGCTTTGCCTCGCCGCCGAACGCGCTGTAGATCGGGGCGTCGGGCACGCGTGCGATCACGGCGCGCGCGGCGCCGGCGAAGGAGCGCGCGTATTCGTCTTGGAACACCGCGCGGCGACTGGTGTTCGAGCGCGGCTCCATCACCGCGATCAGGCGCCGGCCGGGGTAGCGCGCAGCGAGGCCGCCGAGGGTCTCGCGCACTGCGGTCGGGTGGTGGCCGAAGTCGTCGATTACGGTGACGCCGGCAACTTCGCCGCGCACTTCCTGGCGGCGCTTCACACCCTGATAACGCGCGAGCAGCGCGGCGGCCTCGGCGAGCGGGACGCCGCGCGCTTCGCACACCGCGAGCGCGGCGAGCGCGTTCGCGACGTTGTGCTTGCCCCAAGCCGGGAGCAGCGCGCGCGCGACGTGCGCACCGCGCACGATCAGGTCGAAGTGCGTGCCGGCCGCGTCGGCGGCGAGATTGCGCGCGGCGAACTCCGCATCGCACTCGACGCCGTAGCGAACCACTTTGCAGCGCGCGCCGCGCACCACCGCGTCGATCGTCTCGGCGCCGGCAGCAGCGATCAGGGTGCCCGTCGTGCCGAGCTTCGCGACGAGCTTCTCGAACTCGCCCTGCACGTGCGCGAGATCGCGGTAGATGTCGGCGTGATCGAACTCGACCCCGGTGATCACGCAGGTCTCGGGGCCGTAGTGCAAGAACTTCGGGGTCTTGTCGAAGAACGCGGTGTCGTACTCGTCGCCCTCGACCACGAACTCCGGGCCCGCGCCGTCGCGGAAGCTGCCGTCGAAGTTCGCGGCGATGCCTCCCACTAACAACGACGGATCGCGCCCGGCTTCGAAGAGCAGCGTCGCCAGCATGCTCGTGGTGGTGGTCTTGCCGTGCGTGCCGCACACCACGACCGAGTGCTTGCCGCGAATCGCGTGCTCGTACAATGCGTCCGGCAGCGAGGCGTACTTCAAGCCCGCGTCGATCGCGGCTCTCGCCTCTGCGTTCTCGCGGCGCACCGCGTTGCCGATCACCACCAAGTCGGGGCGGCGCGCGAGCACGTTCTCCGGCGCGAAGCCGATCGTCACAGAGATGCCCCAGCGCTCGAGGAACGTGCTCATGGGCGGGTAGACGCCCTCGTCGGAGCCCGTCACCTCGTGCCCGCGCGATTTCATGAGGCCCGCGAGCGAGCCCATGGCAGTGCCAGCGATGGCGATGAAGTGGACGTGCACCGCGCGCCGCCTTGTTATTCCGCGAAGGCTTCGCGGACGAGGTCGTGGATCTCCGCGCGCAGCGAGAACTTGCTGCGCTTCACTACGAGGTGGATGCGATTCGTGAGCAGCGCGACGACGCATTCGGCGTCGAGGTCGACCCAGAGCGAGGTGCCCGTGAAGCCGAGGTGACCGATCGAGGCGCGTGAAAAGAGCTTGCCCGCGGAGGAGCCCTGCGCGGCGGGGGTGTCCCAGCCGAGCGCCCAGTCGGAGCCAGCGGGCAGGTTCTGACGCGTCGCGAACTCGGCCAAGCGCGCGCGCGGGAACGCGTTGCTGCGCCCGTGCCACACGTCGATCAGGGTCTGCCCAAACTTCAGCACGTCGTCGGCATTCGCGAACAGGCCCGCGTGGCCCGCGACGCCGCCGATCGCCCAGGCGTTCGGGTCGTGCACTTCGCCCCACATAATTTTGTCGCGAATCGGGCAGTTCTCGGTGGCGGCGATCGTGCGGCGCTCGGCGTCGCCGAGTTCGCGCGCGAGCGGCAGGAAGCGCATGCTTGTTAGGCCTAGCGGCGCGTAGAACGTCTCGGCGCAGTGCTCGTCGAGCGGCTTCGCCACGAGCTGCTCGACCGCGGCGCCGAGCGTGATGAAGTCGAGGTCGCCGTAGACACCAGCCTCGCCCGGCGCATGGACCAGGGCGGAGCGGCAGATGCTGTCGATCACCCAGGCCTTCGCGGCGGGCGTCGTGAGCATGCGCTCGCCCGTTTTGTTTTCGCGCTCGCGCAGCGGCTCGTAGAAATCGCGCAGCGGCCGGAGGCCCGAGGAGTGCGTGAGCAAGTGGCGGAAAGTGACGGCGTCCTTCTCGCGTTCCGCGAAGTTCGGCAGCACCTTCGCGACCGGATCGTCGAGCGCGACGACGCCTTGCTCGACGAGGCGCATGAACGCCGTGGTCGTCGCGAGCACCTTGGTGAGCGAGGCGAGATCGAAGACCGTCTCGCGCGCCATCGCGATGCGCTCGGGGCGCGAACTCGCGAGGCCGCGCACCGAGCAGTGCTCGATCACTGCGCCATCGCGGCGGATGCGCGCAAGCACGACCGCGCCGGGGATCTCCGCCGCGTCGATGGCTTTGTCGAGCGCACGGTCGACCTTGGCTAGGTGTCGCTTTATCGAGGCGTGTCGCAACGTCTTCTCGCTCGGCTTCGTTGCCATTCCGGGCGGGTCGACCGTCCCCGGTTTACTTCGCTCGCCTCCGAAGACTCCGGCTCGCTGCGCGCTTCGCTTGCGGCCTCGCGCCCTGAACCGAGGCATTTCGTCATCGGGGCCATCTCGCGCGCTTCCTCAGTTCGGCAATGCGTATTGCCGGTCGGCCGAGCGGAGACACTTCGACCCTAATCAACGCCCGGCTCGAGTACGGCGAGCTCACCCTTCCCGCCGTCGAGCCGCCCGCGCACTCCCACGGGCCACGGCAAGTTCGGGCTCACGTGCCCGAACCGCAAGCCGGTGACGAGCGGTTTTTTGCGTGCGCCGAGAATTCCGTGAACGACTTGCAGCGCGGTCGGGCGGCTGCGCTTCGCATCGACGCAGCCGACCAGGTGGCCGAGCGCAAAACCGGCCGCGGCGTCGAGCTTGCCCGCGGCGGCAAGGTGCGAGAGTTGGCGATCGATCGCGTAGGGCTTCTCGCCGATTTCTTCGAGGCAGAGGATCGCGCCGCGCGTGTCGATCTCCCATGGCGTGCCGAGCGAATCGGCGACGAGCGTGAGCGAGCCACCCACGAGCGGGCCCTCGGCGCGCCCGCGCGTAACACCGCGGCCGCGCAGGGGCGCGGGCACTTCGCCGCGAAGCAGCGCGAGCAGCGCGCGCAACTCCGCGGGCGTGGGGCCATCGTCGCGCACGCACATCGGGCCGTGCACGCCCGCGAGGCCGACGACTTCGCGCTGCCAGCCGAGCAGCGTCGTCACGTCGCTGAAACCGATTAGGGGCTTTCGCGCTTTGCGGAAGGCGCGCGCGTCGAGCTTGGGGATGACGTGGTGGCAGCCCCAGCCGCCGCGCGCGCACAGGATCGCGTGCACCGAATCGTCACGGACCCACTGCATCAACTCGGCTGCGCGGCGCGCGGCCGAACCGGCGAGGTAGCCCTGCCGTGCGAACACGTCTTCGCGCCACGTCACCTGATAACCCGCCGCCAGCAGGCGCTCGGCGGTGGCATAGACGCGCGCGGGCTCGACCCAGAACGCGGGCGCCGCGATCGCGATCGTGCCGCCGCGCGGCAACGCGCGCGGCCTCAGCAGACGCGGCACTAGAACACGGGCTCTTCGCCGAACGACGAGCCAAAGCCGCGGTTGCCGTCAGGGGGCACGAAGCTGCCACCGCCGCTCTGCGGCTGGCCGCCGCCGTCGCGCTCGCTGCGATTCTGGAAGAGCGCGTACATGCCGTCGAAGTTCAAGTTCACGGTGCCGGTCGGGCCGTTGCGCTGCTTCTCGATGATGATCTCGGTCTTGCGCGGGTCTTCGGTGTCCTTGTTATAGACGACGTCGCGGTAGATGAACGCGATCACGTCGGCGTCCTGCTCGATCGCGCCCGATTCGCGCAGGTCGCCCATCATCGGGCGGCGCTTGTCGGGGTCGCGCTGCTCGGGCCCGCGGTTCAGCTGCGAGAGCGCGATCACCGGGATCGAGAGTTCCTTCGAGAGCGCCTTCAAGCCCTTGCTGATCTCGGCGATCTCGAGATCTTTGCGGGTGATGCGGCCGTCCGCGTGGGCCAGCTGGAGGTAATCGACGATCACCAGGTCGAGGCCGTGCTCGGCCTTCAGCCGCCGGCTCTTGGCCTTGATCTCGAGAATCGAGAGCGAGCCCGAATCGTCGATCCAGATGTTTGCGTGCGAGAGGCTGTCCGCGGCCCGCTGCAGGCGCGCGTAGTCGGCCATCGGCAGGAAGCCTTTGCGCAGGCTCGCGAAATTGATGCGCGCCTCGGAGGCCAGCATGCGGATGATTAGGGAGCGCGTGGTCATTTCGAGCGAGAAAACCGCCACCTTCTTGGCGTGATCGACCGCGGCGTTGCGCGCGATGTTCAGCGCGAACGCTGTCTTCCCCATGCTCGGGCGCGCCGCGATGATGATCAGTTCGCCGGGCTGGAGGCCACCGGTCATTTCGTCGAGATCGTCGAAGCCCGTCGGCAGGCCCGAGAGCGCACCCGCGCGGTTCATGATGCCTTCGACGTAGTCGAACACGCCGGGCATCTCGTCGTGCACGTTCTGGAAGGTCGAGCGGCTCTGCTCCTTCGAGACGTCGAAGATCTTCGACTCCGCGAAATCGAGCAGCTTGTCGGCGCTCTCGGCCTCGTCGTAGCCCGTTTCGACGATCTCGGTCGCGACGCGGATCAGGCGCCGCTTCACCGCCTTGTCGCGCACGATGCGCGCGTGGTGTGTCACGTTCGCGGCGGTGGCGGCGAAATCCGCGATCTCGGCGAGCGCGACCGGCCCGCCCACCGAGTCGAGCGCCTTCTGCTGCGTCAGGTGCTCGGAGAGAGTGATTAGGTCGACCGGGCGCCCGCCGTCGTGAATCGCCGCCATCGCGTTGAACAGGGTCTGGTGCGCGGGGTGATAGAAATCGTCGGCGCGAACTTCGGCGAGCACTTCGTGGAAAGCGCGCGAGTCGAGCAGCAGCGAGGAGAGCACGGCTTTCTCGGCGGTGAGGTCGCTCGGCGGGACGCGGCCCGCGAACGCGGCGGAATCAACCGCGGTTTCGTCTCCGACGGAGACGCGACCTCGGCGGCGTCCCGTGGACGCGGAATACGAAGTGCCGCCGTAGTCGCCGATCGCCACCTGCCCACCCCAAGACCAGAGCCGAAGCCTGCGCGCGAATCATCGCACGCTGCCGCACGCGACAGCGGAAAAAACTCGGCTCGCTGCGCCTCCGAGGAAGAGCCGCGGGCTCCGCCCGGCGAGACGCGCCAGCTAGCTCGCTGCGCCCTCGACCGCCGTGTTCGCCGCGGTCACTTCCAACTTCACTTGCGCGACCACTTCGCGGTGCAGCCGAATCGCGATCGTGTGCGAGCCCGCAGTCTTGATCGGCTCGGCGAGCTCGATCTTCCGGCGATCGATCTCGACACCCTGCGCCGCGACCAACTCTGCGATCTCGCGCGAGGTGACCGAGCCGAACAGCTTGCCGTCGTCGCCGGCCTGCGCCGAGACCGCGAGCTTCAAGCCCTCGAGCCGTTCCTTCAGCCCGCGGTGGCTCTTCATTTCCTTCGCGACCTTGTCCGCGATCCCACGCTGGTGATGCTCCAGCTCCTTCACGCTCGACTCGGTGGCGAGGGTCGCCTTGCCTTCGGGCAGCAGGAAGTTGCGCGCGTAGCCAGGCCGCACGGAAACCACGCTGCCCGCGTGGCCGAGGCCGTGCACATCCTCACGCAGAATGATCTTCACGAGTGCCATTGATTGTCTCCTCTGGGTGCACCGCGCGGTCCAAGTGCTTCTGCGAACGCGGAGGCCACTGTTCGACTTCGCTCGGCTGCGCCTCGCTACGCGCGCTGGGGGGCCCAGCGCTTGCTCAGCCTCCGTGCTGCGACGCGAAGGGCAGCAGCGCGAGGTGCCGCGCGCGCTTGATCGCGAGCGTGATCTGGCGCTGGTGCTTCGCGCAGTTGCCCGAGATGCGCGACGGGATCAGCTTGCCCGTCTCGGTCACGAAGTAGCGCAGGCCCTTCGGATCCTTGTAGTCGATGCCCGTGCGCGGCTCGGCGCAGAAGCGACAGACCTTCTTGCGAAGCGAGGTGCCCTTCTTCTTGGCTGCCTTGCGGGCCTTCTTGCGCGCCTTGGCGCGCAGGCGCGCTTTCACGCTCATGGGGCCGCGTTCACGCTCGCCATCGCGACCACCGGGGCGGCCGCCGCGATCGAAGTCGCGCCGCGGGCCGCGCGCGCCGCCGCCTCCTCCGAAGCCGCCACCGCCGCCGCCGCCAAAACCACCGCCGCCGAAGCCTGATTCGCTCATTCGTCGTCTCCACCGTCGTCGTCGCGGTCACGATCGCGATCTCGATCACGGTCGCGATCACGCGAATCGTCGTCGCGCATTTGCGAGCGCATGCGCTCTTCGTCGGCGTCGCGTGCGGCGCGCTCGCGAGCGCGCTCCGCGCGAACGCGCTGCTCTTCCGCCGCTTCGACCTTGCGCTTCTCGATGTCCGTGACTTCGCCCGGGCGCAGCACCGTCAGGAAGCGCAGCACCGATTCCTCGATGCGCAGCAGGCGCTCGATCTCCAAGACACCCTTGCCGGCGACATCGAGGAAGTAGGCCGTCACGTAGCGGCCCTTCTGGAACTTCTGGATGTCGTAGGCCAGGCGTCGCTTGCCCTGGTCATCGTGGAGCAGCGGCACTGCGCCGGTGCGCTCCAGAACCGCGTTCACGCGGTTGCAAAGATCGGTGCAGCTCTCGTCAGAGATTTCCGGCTGCACGACAAAGGTCGTTTCATATTCCCGCAACTTTTCCTCCTTCTCGTGGGCGGGCCGTAGCCCGGGTTCCGGAGACCTCGCACTGCGCCGCGGGCGGCCGCACGAACCGGAACCGAGAAGACGCGGGGAATTAGCAGAGGCGTTCCGGCGAGGCGAGGCCCGAATCGCGCAAATCAGCGGAGCTGAGCGAGCAGCAGTGCGTGGACCCGCGGGTCGGGCGTGAGCTCGGGGTGAAACGTGGCCGCGAGCACGTTGCCTTCGCGCACGAGCACGGGCTGGCCATCGACGCGGGCGAGCACCTCGACCTGCGGGCCCGGATCTTTCAGCTGCGGCGCGCGGATGAAGACGCAGCGCAGGCCGTCGAGGCCGGCGACGGCCCCCTCATCCACGGGGCCTGCGAAGGAGTCGACTTGGGTGCCGTAGGCGTTGCGGACCGCGGTGACATCGAGCACCCCGAGCGTCTCGACCGGACGATTCTCGACGCGTGCGGCGAGCAGGATCGCGCCGGCGCAGGTGCCGAGCACCGGCAGGCCGCTGCGAATGCGCTCGCGCAGCGGCTCGTAGAGCGCGAGCCGCGCGAGGCCTTTGGCGATGGTCGTGCTCTCGCCACCGGGCAGCACGAGCGCGTCGAGGCTCGCGAGCTGCTTCGGCCAGAGCACGAGCTCCGCGTCCGCACCCGCACGCGCGAGCGCTCTCGCGTGCGCCTCGTAGTCGCCTTGAATCGCGAGCACGCCGACGCGTGGGCGACGGCTCATCGCGGCTCCTCGGCGCCGGGCGTCGCTTCCATCAGCTGCGCGATCGCGAGCGCGCTCGCTTCGCGCGTCGCGCGCAACCCCTCGATCAGCCCGCGCCGCTCCGCTGGCTTCTTGTTCTGCGAGAGCTTGCGCTTGCCATCGAGCCGCTCGATCGGCAACTCGAACGCGACGATGCCGCGCAGCAGCTTGTCGAGGTGCGCGAACGGGATATCCGCGAGTTCGCGCGGGCCCTTGCCGAGCCCACGCGCCGCCTCGGGCAGGGCGACCTCGTGCTCAGTCATTAGGGAGCGCAGCAGCTCGAAGCTGTGCGCCGGGTCATCGAGCAGGCGCGGCGTGCCGGTCGCGTGCACCGCGACGTAGTTCCAGGTGGGCACCTGGCGCGCGTTCGGGTACCAGCGCGCGGACACATAGCTGTGCGGACCTGAGAACACGGCGAGCGCTGCCGTCTTGCCGTCGAAGTGGCGCCAGTGCGGATTCGCGCGCGCGACGTGGCCAATCAGCGTGCCGAGCTCACCGCGCGAAGCATCCACGATGAGCGGCAGGTGCGTCGCGAACGGCGCCTCGCCTCCGCGCGCGCTCGTGAGCAGCGCGAAGGAATGCGCGCGCATCAGCGCGTGCAGCGCTGCGAGGTCGTTCTCCGCGAAGTGATCAGGGACGTACATGCGCGAACTCGCGTTCAGGAATGCGACGGGCGACCCGGCTCCGTTTGACTCCGCTCGCCTGCGGCTCGCTGCTCGCCCCCGCTCCGCGGGGGCTTGCTGGGCGCTACCAGCCGCGATTTGCGAGCCGCTCGCTTTCCGGGATCGTCGACATCTCGAGGCCCGCCATCGCGCCCTTCAACCCGCGCGAGGCATTCAGCACTTCGGCCGGCTCGCGCCAGTGCGTGGTGGCGTGCACGATCGCGCGCGCGCGCGCTTCCGGGTCATCGCTCTTGAAGATGCCCGAGCCGACGAACACGGCCTCGGCGCCGAGCGACATGCAGAGCGCCGCGTCCGCGGGCGTGGCGATGCCGCCCGCCGCGAAGTTCGGCACGGGCAACTTGCCGTGCGCGTGCACGAAGCGAACGAGATCGATCGGCGCGCCGAGTTCCTTCGCTCGCGTGAACAGCTCGTCGCTGCGGAGTGCCTGCACCGCGCGCATATCGCCGAAGACCTGGCGCAGATGGCGCACCGCTTCGACGATGTTGCCGCTGCCGGCTTCGCCTTTGGTCCTAATCATTGCCGCGCCTTCCGCGATGCGGCGCAGCGCCTCGCCGAGGTTGCGCGCGCCGCACACGAAGGGCGAGCGGAAGGCGTGCTTGTCGACGTGGAACGCGTCGTCGGCGGGCGTCAGCACTTCGCTCTCGTCGATGAAGTCGACGCCGAGTGCGTCGAGCACCTGCGCCTCGACGAAGTGGCCGATGCGCACCTTGGCCATTACGGGAATCGAGCACTGCTTCTGGATCGCCTCGATGATCGCGATCTGCGCCATGCGCGCGACGCCGCCTTCCTTGCGGATGTCCGCGGGCACGCGCTCGAGCGCCATCACCGCGACCGCGCCCGAATCCTCGGCGATCTTCGCTTGCTCCGGCGTCGTCACGTCCATGATGACTCCGCCCTTCATCATCTCCGCGAGCCCCACCTTGAGCTCGTACGAGGTCGCCCCTGCCCGCACTTGCTTCTGCTCCGCCATGTCTGCCTCCCGATTGCCGCGTTGTTACGGCGCTAGATGTGAATTGAAGCGTGCCCGTTGTTCGAGGCGACCGCCTCGAGCCGTTCGCGAATCACGCGCCCGAAACGCTCGATGCCTTCCGCGATCTCGGCTTCGTCGACCGAGCCGATCGAGAGCCGGAAACCGCGCGACGGGCGGCCGTCGCAGTTGAACTGGAAGCCGGGCGAGACGAGCACGCCTGCGCGCATCGCGTCGGCGTAGAGTTCGCGCGAATCGAGCGGCTCGGGCAACTCGAGCCAAAGCTGGAGGCCGCCTTCGGGCTGCGTCCAAGTGGCGCCCGCGGGCATCTCGCGCGCGAGCGCGGCGAGCAGCGCGTCGCGCCGCGACTTCAACCGCTTGCGCTGGCTCGCGAGGTGGCGCTCGTAGGCGCCCGTGCTCATGAAATCCGCGAGCGCGGCTTGCAGCGGCAGCGCGCCGCCGAGATCCGCGGCGTGGCGCAGCGCGAGCAGCGCGTCGACGTGGCGCCCGCGCGCGACGACCGCGCCGATGCGCACGCCCGGGAATAATGACTTCGAGAACGAGAGCAGCTGGACCACCTGCCCTTCGTCGTCGAGCCCGGCGAGCGATGCCACCGCTTTGCCCGCGTAGCGCAGATCCATCTCGTAGGCGTCCTCGATCACGGCCTTGCCGTGACGCGCCGCGATCGCGAGGAGTTCGCGCCGGTGCTCGAGCGTCGTCGAGAGGCCGAGCGGATTATGGAAGGTCGGAATCGTGTAGAGCGCTTTCACGTCGGGGCGCGCGAGCGCGCGCTCGAGCCCGTCGAGATCGATGCCGCCTTTGCGCATCGGCACCGGCAGCGCGCGCAGCCCAAGCGCGGCCATGGCCGCCAGCGCGTTCGGGTAGGTGGGCTCCTCGACCGCAACCGCGTCGCCACTATCGGCGAACAATCGCAGCACGAGCTCGATGCCCTGGCTCGCGCCTTGGCATAACACCAGCGACTCGGCGCCGACCACCACGCCGCTCGCGCGCAGCCGCTCGGCGATCAGGGCGCGCAAGCCCTGATAACCCTGGGGATCGCCGTAATCGAGCACCTGCGCGCCGAGCTCGGTCATTACGCGCGCGAGCGAGCGACGGAACGCGTCGATCGGATAGTGCCGCGCGTCGGGCTTGAGCGCGTGCAGCCGAATCGCGCCGCGGCCCGCGCCGTATGAAACGCGCGAGCGCTCGAACTCGAGCAGCTTTTCCGCGCGCAGCGAGAGCGGCGCCGGCGTGGGCGCGAGCGGCGCCAGCGCGCGCGGCCGGCGCCCGCGCACGAACGTGCCGCGCCCGACCTGCGCATCCACGACGCCCTGCGCCGCGAGCTCCTCGTAGGCGCTGCTCACCGTCTCGCGATTCACGCGCAGCTGCTGCGCCAGCTCGCGAATCGGCGGCAGCCGATCGCCCTCCGCCAACTCGCCGCGCTCGACCTGCGCACGGATCTGCAGCGCGATCTGCCGGTAGACCGGCTCGGCGCTGCGGTTCGCCTCATCGCGCTGGAGTTCGAGGTGCATGAAGCGCAGCTTACGCCCAGGCCAATCCCCGAACAATCGGGACGATTCGGCATTTCATTCGGCTGTCTGAGCCGGCTAAAGGCCGGTCAATCACTTGGGGTCGGAGGCGGCGGCACTTGGGGACGCCGCGTTGAAGCGGTTCATCGCCTCGGCGATCCCCGTCGTCGCGAAGCAGCGCAACGCTTCACCCGCTCGGGCGATCACCGCCGGCAGCGTGGTCGCCTCTCCGGGCGTGAAGCTGTCGAGCACGAACTCCTTGGTGTCGCGCGCTGGATCCGCCGCGCGGCCGACTCCTATGCGCAGCCGCGGCACGTTCTCGTGGCCGAGCACCGCGAGCACGTCGCCGAGGCCGCGCTGCCCGCCATCGCTGCCGCGCGCGCGCAGGCGCAGGCGGCCGAGCGGGAGATCGACGTCATCGAGCACGATGATTAGGTCGCGCGCGATCTCCTCGAGGGCCAACTCTGCGAGCGCCGCGGCGACCGCACTGCCGGACTTGTTCATCCACGTCTCGGGCAGCAGCAATCCGACCTCGGTGTCCGCGATGCGCCCGACTCCGAAGCGCCCGAAGAACTGCTCCTCGCCGAGCGCGACTCCGAGTTCCGCCGCGAGCGCACGCACCGCGCGCGCCCCGACGTTGTGGCGCGTCTCCGCGTAGCGCGAGCCAGGGTTGCCGAGGCCGACGATCAGCTTCACGCGCGCGCAGCCTCCCGCGAGTGGCTCGGGCCGCCCGCGAGCGAACTACTTCTTCTTGTCGCCCTTGTCGCCCTTGCCGCCCTTTTCCTCGGCCTTCGGAGCCGCCTTGGCGTCGGTCTTCCCCGCCGCCGCGCCTTCCGCCGCCGGAGCCGCCTCGCCTTCCGCAACCGCGCCTTCGGCCACGACCGGCTCCGCCACTTCCTCGGCTGCCGGGAGCACGACGGATGCGACCGCGAGCGAACCTTCGGTCTTGATCGTGAGGCCCGGCGCAAGCACCAGATCGCTCACGTGGATCGATTCGTTCACCGCGAGCGCGCTCACGTCGACGTCGATCGACTGCGGAATCTCGCTGACCAGACACTCGATCAGCAGTTCGCGCAGCGGGTGGTCGAGGATGCCGCCCATCTCAATGCCTGCAGCCTTGCCCTTCAGGTGGATCGCCACCGAAACGGTGACCTTCTGGGTGAGATCGACTTCGTAGAAGTCCGCGTGCAGGTAACGGCCGCGCACCGGATCGCGCTGCAGGTGCTTCACGAGCACGGTCGTGCTCGAGCCCGCGACGCTGAGATCGATCAGCGTGTTCATGCCGGCGACGCCGTGCAACACCTTCGCCAATGCTTCGGGGTTGACCGTAATGGCTCGCGAGGCGCGCTTGCGGCCATACACGACGGCCGGAATGCGGCCCGTCATGCGCAACCTGCGCGCCGGCCCTTTGCCTGTGCCTTCGCGGCTCTCTGCGATCAGTGCGTTCTCTGCCACGGTCGTTCTCCTAAAAGTCCAGTTATCAGGAATCGGTTTTGGGGGATGCGTTCGAGATCGGGGGATTCGATCAGACGGGGAGAGTGGCTGGGGCGGCAGGACTCGAACCTGCAATAGGCGGCTCCAAAGGCCGCTGCCTTACCATTTGGCGACGCCCCAATAACTCCGATCTTCGCTCACGCGCGCCGCGCCGTGCTAGGTCAGTCGAGGCTGCGACGCCGCCTGCTGGGTGCGCGTCAGCCAGGTTCGGAGCCCCGCTCGCGCGATGCGCGCCCGTGCCTGCTCTGCGTCCGCTTCGCTCGCGTAGATCGCGTACATCGTGGGACCGCTGCCGGACATTCCGACGGCCTGCGCGCCCGTTTCTGAAAGTTCCTCCCGCAGCTTCGCCACCAAGGGACAGAGTTGGGTCGCGGCTGGCTCGAGATCGTTGATGACGAGAGCGCGCAGCCAGTCCTCGGAACCCAGCCAACGCGCCTCCGCGGCGCCCGACTCCTCCCGCAGGGCGAGAAGCGCGCGCACCTTAGGCGCGTGCTTTGGGGCAGTCAACGAAGCGTCGAAGGCCGCGTAGACGGCCTTGGTAGAAAGCCCCACTCCGGGGTGAGCGAGCAAGACCGCAAGCTGCGGGATCCCGCGAACCGGCTGGATGCGTTCGCCGATGCCTTCGACGAGCGCAGGTGTGGGATCGAGGAAGAACGGCACGTCAGCGCCGAGGCCGAGCGCGAGTTCGGCGAGTCGCGCGTGTGCGACGCGGCCATCGAGCAGCGACGCGAGACAGCGCAGCACCGCGCCTGCGTCGCTCGATCCGCCGCCGAGGCCCGCGGGCGAGGGCACGTTCTTCCCGAGCGCGAGCGTGACACCTGCGTCGACGCCCGCCTCGCGCAGGAACTCGGCCGCAGCCCGCCAGGCGAGGTTGCGCTCGTCAGCGGGCACGCCGTCGGCTGCGTCCCCCGTCACTGTTAGGCGAATCCCCGGTTCGCCAAGCTCGATCGTGAGTTCGTCCGCCAGCGCCAACGGCACGAACAGGCTCTCGATCTCGTGAAGCCCGCCTGCGCGCCGCCGGGCGACGCGCAGACCGAGGTTGAGCTTCGCCGGCGCGCGCAGCTGTGCGCGCTTCACGCGCCCTTCGCGCCTCGCGAGGCCGCGACGAAGCGCATGCGCAGGTCGGTCAGCAGATTCCGCAGCAGCGTGGCCTCGTCTGGGGTCAGGTTGCCGCGCGTTTTTTCGTCGAGCAGTTCGATCATGTCGATGGTCTGATGAGCGAGCGCGAGGTTCGGGGCGCTCGGCTTGCCCGTTTCGGGATCGGCGACGAGCCCGAGGTGATAGAACGCCGACGTGCCGAGCGAGATCAAGAACCCGCTGAAGTCGGGCTTCGGGAGTTCGTGAACGGCGGGCGCCGCTGCATCGCCCTCGCTCCCGCGCTTGTCGACGATCGTGAAGCCGCGGTTCTCCGGATCGCTCACGGGGCTGTCTCCTCTGATTCGGCGCTCGGACTCTCTGAGCTGAGCCGCCGGTAAGCGATGATGATGCGCTGCACGGACGTCGCCACACTGCCGGCCGCCACCAGCGAGAGCGCGAGCGGCATCGCCCCAAGCAGGCCACCCGCGATCAGGATCAGGATGCGCTCGGCGCGCTCGAGCACGCCGCCGCTGAAATCTCGCAGCCAGAATTCCGCGCGCGCCTTCGTGTACGAGGTCAGCACGCTGCCCGCGAGCGCGACGCCCGCGACGCCCGCCCAGAGCCGCTCGCCGTTCGCGGCGTAGTGCAGCGCGAGGCCAAGCAGAAGCGCGACATCGACCAAGCGATCGAGCGTCGAATCGAGGAACGCGCCGAAGCGCGTCGCGCGGCCTTGGGCTCGGGCCACGACCCCGTCCGTGAGATCGAAGGCGCCGCCGAGAGCGGTGAGCACGGCGCCGCGACGAAAGTTGCCCGAGGCGAAATCCGCGGCGGCGAGCAGCGAGATGGCCGTGCCGAGCGCGGAGAGCTCGTTCGGGTGAACGCGCGGGTGGAACAAGAACGGGACGACGCGGCGAATCGTGGTGTCGTACTCGAAGCCGAAGCGCGACTTGAGCACGCCGCCTCCCCGCCGCGCGGGCTACTCGCCCTCCGCCCCCGACGCATCGGCCGCGCCCTTGAACTGCGGCGAATCGACGGGCTCGCTCTTGTCCGCGACATCGGGCAGCGCGTTGATCGCCTTCTCGAGCTTGTCGGGCGCAATCCAGCCGCGGCGACGCAACAAGCGACGATCGAAGTCGAACTTGGAAGTGTTCTGGGGCACGGGGTTCCTCCGCCAAAAGAGCGGCGCACTCTAGGAGTCGCACTGAGGGCGGGTCAAGCGCAGGCGCCCAACGTACGAAGATGCTCGCTTCGGCACCGACGCTCTTGTAGGTTGGCGAAGCCGCAACCGAGGAGACCGCGATGTTCCGCTGCTCGCCGCTCGCAAAGGCCATGCTCGCCGCCGCAATCGTCAGCTTGGCTGGCTGCGCTTCGACCCCTGGCGATGAGGTGACCGAGGTCCCCTCCGCCGACCGCCTGTACGAACAGGGCGTCGCGCTGCTCGAGGACAAGAGCTCGCTGCTCGGCCTCGATTTCACGAATTATCAGGACGCGATCGACCAGTTCCAGGACATCATCGACAACTATCCCTACAGCGAGTTCGCCGTGCTCGCCGAGCTGCGCATCGCGGACGCGCACTTCGCGCAGAGCCGCTGGGAAGAGGCGCTCGGTTATTACCGGGATTTCGCGCAGCTCCACCCGGACCATGACAAGGTGCCCTACACGATTCTGCGCACCGCTCTTTGCCACGAGCGCCAGTCTGAGAAATCGGTGCGCGACCAGACCCAGACGCGCGAAGCGGTGGCCGCGCTCGACCACTTGATCCTGCGTTACCCGAACGCGCCCGAAACCGCAGAGGCCGAGGCGCTTTGGCAGAAGCTCAGCAAGAAGCTCGCGAAGCAGGCGCTCCAGGTGGGCGATTTCTACTTCGATCGCGAGGAATATCAGAGCGCCGCGAACCGCTACCAGTCGGTGATCGACGCGTTCCCCGGCCTCGGCCTCGATGCGGAAGCGCTTTTCAAGCTGGGCCTCGCCTACTCGCGCATGAACCGCGACGACGACGCGCAGAAGCTGTTCGAGGTGATTCTCGATAATTACCCGGGCAGCAACGTCGCCGAAGCGGCGCAGGACCAGATCCCGTCCGCGCGCTGAGCCGACGCGCCTAATGACGCGGGCGCCGCTGCAGCCGGAAGCGCGGGCGGCGCTGGCGCGCGGGCGGCAGTTGTTCGATCTCGGTAACGACGACGGCGCGCTCGGCGCTTTCGAGCGCGTTCTCGGCGCAAATCCCGGTTACGCGGACGTGCATTACCTCGTTGGCCTCGTGCACGAGCGCAACGGGCGCCTGACGGAAGCGACCGGCTCGTTCGAGCGCGCCCTCGAGATCAACCCCGCGTACGCGGAGTGCGCAGTCGCGCTCGGCAGCGTGTACGAACAGAGCGGCCAGTTCGAGCTCGCGCGCGCGATCGCCGAACGGGCGAAGGAGCACTCGGCGCCAGCGCTCGAAACGCTCGACGCCACCACGCGCGGCAAGCTCGCGAACCTGCACGCCGCGCTCGGCGACGCCTACCGCGAGAGCGGCGATCTGCGCGCGTCGATCGCGGAGTACCGCAAGGCGCTCGATCGCTCGCCGAGTTTTCTCGATATCCGCTGCCGGCTCGGCGCAGTGCTGCGCGAGGCGGGCCTCGCCGCGCAGTCGATCGCGGAGTTGCGCCGCGCACTGCGCGCCAATCCGGCCTACGCGGATGCCGGCGCGCAGCTCGGCCTCACGTACTTCACGCTGGGCCGCACCGAAGAGGCGATCGCGGAGTGGAACGCGGTGCTCGCGCGCGACGCGGGCCGCGAAGATGTGCGCAGGTACCTGCGGATGACGCAGCGCAAGTGATCGATGGTAAAGCGCGGGAGGCGCGCCTCAACGGCGCGCCGACCCGCGCCCAACCCCAGTAGGCTGCCAACGCCGCGCCCAAGCACGAGCCGCCGCGCCGGGGCCGGGGGCGCGCGGAGGCCGCATCAAGCGCAGGCCGGCCCCGAACTCCGAGCAGCGCGATGCCCCGATGCGATGCGCCCCCCGCTGAGCATCGGGACACCTCAGCGAGGGGCCGAAGCCGAGCCAGCGGCCGGAGCGCGCCCCCGGCCCCGGCGCGGCGGCGCCGCCCGCGACCTAATTCTTCCCGCGCAACGCCGAAACAATCACGCCCGCCGCGTTGCGGCCGCACGCGCCCATCACGCCGCCGCCGGGATGCGTGCCAGCGCCGCACAGGAACAGGCCCGGCAGCGGGGTCGCGTAGCGCGCCCAGCCCGGCACGGGGCGCAGGGGACCTAATCGATCGAGCGTCATCACGCCGTGGAAGATGTTGCCACCCGTGAGCCCGAACACGCGCTCGACATCTTGCGGCGTGAGGATGTCGCGATGGATCACGCGCGCCGAGAAGCCAGGCGAGAGCTCGTCGATGCAGGCGAGCACGCGGTCGGCGAAGCCCTCGCGTTCCTTCTCCCAGAACGCGGCCGGCGCGTTCGGCGGCACGTGCTGCACGAACAGCGAGGCGACGTACTTGCCGCGCGGCGCGAGCGTCGGGTCGACCGCGCTCGGCAGCGTGAGCTCGATCATCGGGCGCGCCGGCAACTCGCCGCGCTCCGCGGTGGCGTAGGAAGTTTCGAGCTCTTCGAGCGACGAGGCGCCGAGGTGGATCGTGCCCTGATGCCAGGGGCCGGGCTCGCGCGCATCGGGGCAGGTCGCGAACACCGGCAGCGAATCGAGCGCGAGATTGATCTTCACGACTGGGCTCTTGAAGTCGAGCGCGTCGATGCCCTGCGCCCAGTCCTTGGGAGCCTGCGCTCGGCCTAACAGGTCGAGCGTGCGGCGCGGGTCGGCGCCCGAGACGATCGCGCGCGCTTCGAGCGCGCTGCCGTCCGCGAGCTCGACCGCGCACGCGCGGCCCGCGCGCACGCCGATGCGCACCACCTCCGCGTTGGTGCGGATCTCCGCGCCCGCCTCGCGCGCCGCGTCCGCGATCGCCTCCGAGAGTGCGCCCATGCCGCCTTGCACGTAGGCCCACACCCCGCGCGCGCCGCCGGTGTCGCCCATCATGTGGTGGAAAAGCACGTAGCCGGTGCCGGGCGTCGAGGGCGCGGCGTGGGCGCCGATCAGCGCGTCGGTCGCGAGCGTCGAGCGCAGCGGCTCGCTCTCGAACCAGCTCGTAATGCCTGTCGTCGCCGAGCCGAGCACGAGCGAGAGCGCGGCGGTGATGTCGCTGCGCAGCGCAACGCCCGCGCGCAGCGCACGGAGCAGCGGCGCGAGATCCGAGAGCCGCGGGTGCGCGGGATCGAAGGGCGGCGCGTCGAGCAGCGGCTCGATCACGCGCGCGGCGCGGTCGATCACGCGCTCGTAGTGCGGGTAGCGCTCGGCGTCGCGCGGCGAGTAGTGCTTGATCTGCGCGTGGGAAGCCTCAGCGTCGCGGCCGAGCAGCAGACCGGGGCCGTGCGCGTCGGGCGTGAACGACGACGGCCGACGCGCGAGCAGCTTCAGCCCGCGCTTCAGGAGCCCGAGTTCCTCCACGATCACGGGCCGCAACAGGCCCGCGACGTAGGCCGCGCGCGAAATCTTGTAGCC